>CAMOGA010000005.1 GCA_946613885.1 uncultured Pseudomonadota bacterium | reverse complement strand
ACCCGCCAGAATCAGTTAAAATTGGTCCACGCCATCCGCTGAATTTGTGCAAACCACCCATTTTTTCAACCAAATCGCCACCCGGCCGCATCATAAGATGATATGTATTTCCCAAAATTACCTGGGTTCCAGTTGCGGCAACCTGTTCCATGGTTAACGCTTTGACCGTGGCTGCTGTCCCCACCGCCATAAATGCAGGTGTTTCAAAATCCCCATGCGCAGTATGCACACATCCACGACGTGCATTTCCATCGGTTTTAATCAAATCAAATTTTAACGACATGTTTCCATCCACCTTTCAATAAAAAAATGTTGATACGGAGCCACTTCTTCTTTCATAAAATAATATGCCCGCATATATCCAACAGTATAAATTAACAACCTCTTTACATTACGTGGAATACCAGGCACATCAATAAATTGTTCAAAAAATGTAGCCTGATAATCCAAAAAATATTTGTTTTTATGTGTTTTATGCGTATAACTGTCTTGTTTCCAAAATATATCCCTGATATTGTTTGTTGAATTTTTTGTAATATTGTTTTCCAGCCATTGTATATCAGATTCATAAAAACCATCACAACCAAAATCACACCCAAATGAATACATATACTCAGATAACAACGTGCCAATACGCTGTTTTATGTTTGGACAATCCAGACTGCCATTTCTATAATCAATTGGATATTTTTTGTCTTTTATCATTTATGCATCCTTTCTAAACAATAAACAGCAATCACCATAACTGAAAAATCTGTATTTTTCGGCAACTGCGTGCGCATAGGCAGATTTCATTTCTGGCAACCCCGCAAACGCGGACACCAACATAAATAAAGTAGATTTTGGCAAATGAAAATTCGTCAGCAATACATCCACCGCCCCGAATTTATACCCCGGCGTGATAAAGATATTAGTTGTTTGACATATCGGCATTACACGTGGCAATTTTATTTGTTCTTGCAACGAAGCAAGTTCCCCTCCTGCGGAGGGGTGGCCAACGGCCAGGGTGGGGGTATTTGAAATCATATTTCTTATCCATTGTGCAACCACACCAGGATTTTTTAATACATCCTTTGCAGGAACATGCATTACATAAAGATTCAAAGATTTTAAATATTCTTCACGTTTTTCATCATACTTTTCTTTCATATCGTGAGATTTATCATCAATTTCAACAACAAATCTTTTTTCAGCGCAAAAGAAATCCACAATATAATTTCCAATAATTTTTTGCCGGTCAAAATCCAAACCGTTTAATTGTTTGTTTTTTATTTCTTTCCACAGTAATGCTTCGGGTAAACTGCCAGATTTACGCAATTCGGCAGCACGTTGTTTTAAATTCTGGTTTTTTGGTAAATTTAAACATATGTCTTTTTTACCCCCACCCCGCCCTGCGGGCACCCCTCCGATGGAGGGGAACTGTACCATTCCGCCTGTTGAGCAGCCCCCTTTTAACACTAATTTATGTGCGCTTTCCAGTGTCCGCATAGATGTTGTTCCAACAGCAATCACACGTTTTGCATTGTTTATTATATCTGCCTGTTCTGGGGTAATACAACACCATTCACTGTGCATTTTATGTTCGTTCAAATTTTCTGTTTTAACAGGCATCCACGTGCCCGCCCCGACATGCAAAGTTATTTTTACAATCTTTGCGCCATGTTTTTCAATTTCCTTCAATAATTCATCTGTAAAATGTAATCCTGCCGTTGGTGCCGCCATCGACCCCAATGGATCGGCATAGACCGTTTGATAGCGTTCACGATCTGCCACTTCTTCATCGCGTTTCATATATGGTGGCAATGGCATTTTTCCGTATTTATTCAACAAATCAAAAACATTATCACAATTAAAATGCAACAACAGACCACTTTCGTCATCTTTATCAACGACATTCAGCGTTGTGCCGTTTTCCATGGTCAAAATATCACCAACGTTGATTTTATTGAATTTTTTGCACAACCCCCACCAATCTTTGTCTGTTTTTGCAGTATGTAATGTAATTTCATGTCCATCCGCCATAAAACGTGCCGGAATCACACGTGAATTATTAAACACAACCACATCCCCAGGTTGCAGATAATCCACAAAATCACGAATATGTTTATCTGCAATTTTATCATCATCGACCACCAACATACGCGATGCATCACGACGTTCCAACGGATGTGACGCAATTAATTCAGGTGGCAAATCAAAATCAAAATCAGATGTATGATACATTTTATCTGTGTTTAAACCACTGTTCTTTTCGTGCACGTGCCAATAACCTGCGATCTTGTCTGGCATATATACTGTCTTTATCAAATTGCAAATATCCTTTACCAGGAACATCAATAATACAATTTTTATTATACCCCAAATGCCCATCATCATGGAATATGATTGTATCGTATTGATAAACATAGTTCAGATGGTCATATCTGTCACTATTTGTGACAAAAATTTTGTATTTTCCGGTTTCCATATCTGTTGCCAGAATTTTATTATCTTTAACAACCTCCACCACACATTTGTGGGCTTTGTTGTTACAGCCATTTAACATTAACAACGGCATCATCATTAACAATTTATATTTTGCAGATATTTTTTTCATTTTTTTACCTCTTTAATAACTATTTAAATTCTAATCCTTGGTCAGTATAGTTTTCCGCTACATCTTCCCAGTTTTCTTCGACACGCACGAACAAATGCAAACGTGCATTTACCCCCCATTGGTCTTGGATATCATGGCGTGCCTCGGTTCCAATTTTCTTTAATTGTTCACCATTTCGACCGATTACTATCTTTTTATGCGCTGCGTTTGCCACAACGATTTTTTGATAAATATCTAAAACACCTTCATCGTCAGTATCAACTTTTTCAGTCACCACATTGATATGATATGGCAATTCTTGATGAATATATTTATAAACCTTTTCACGTGTTAATTCTGCCAAATATAACATATCAGGCACATCCACACTGTCCGCCGCATCAAACAAATACGGCGATTCAGGCATTACATCTGACAAAGATTTTAACATTTGTTCCACGCCATCATTTTTAAGTGCAGAAATCATAAATATTTCACAAAAATCTGCCATTTGTGAAATTTCCGCCACCATTGGTAACAACGCAGATTTGGCAATTGAATCAACCTTGTTCAATGCGACAAATAAATTCTTGTGATTTTTGATTTTAACAACCAAATCACGCACAGTTTGCGTTATGCCCTTTTGCGCATCAACAATTAACAACACCGCATCTGCATCATCAATTGCAGACATCGCCGCCCCGACCATCGCCCTGTCCAAACGACGTGATGGCTTAAAAATCCCCGGTGTATCCACAAAAATCAATTGCCTGTCACCAACCATCTTGACCGCGCGCAAACGCGTTCTGGTGGTTTGTACCTTATGCGAGACAATAGATACCTTGCGCCCCATAATTTGATTTAACAGGGTTGATTTGCCGGCATTTGTCGGGCCAATAATTGCTATAAATCCAGAATATGTTTTTGTCATACCATTAACAATACCACACGATTTTCAAAAGTGAACAAAAATCTTGAAAAAATAATATATTATGGCAACATATATCATGGCGAGAGAGATAGCACCAAATAACAAAGGATAAAAAAATGAACGACTCTTTCACCTTTAATGATAAATGGAACGCCCGATTTTTACAAATGGCACAATTAATTTCCACCTGGTCCAAAGACCAAAGCACCAAGGTTGGTTGTGTGATTGTCAGCCCTGAAAAGGCGATATTATCCATGGGATATAATGGTTTTCCGCGTGGTGTTGATGACACACCGGTTTACAGACACGATCGTCCCACAAAATATGATTTTGTTGTTCATGCTGAACAAAATGCCTTGTTAAATGCTGGACGAAACGGTACCAGATTAAACGGTGGTATATTATACGTCACAATGCCACCATGTCCAAATTGTGCAGGGTCTATAATTCAATCTGGCATCAAAGAAATTATTTATTTAGAACCAGCAGAACAAAAGAAAATTGCTGGATGGCGCGACAATTTGAAATATTCTTTTGAAATGTTTAACGAAGCCGGCATTAAATACAAATCAATTACACATGATTATATTCAAAATGTAAAATAAAAAAATGCCCAAATGGGCGTTTTTTTATTTTACGTATCTGGTTGTCCAACGAAAATAAGCATCCATTTTTTTATGTTCTTTTAAAAATTCTTGCTCGGCTGATTTGGTTGCAGCAACCAAATTATCACGTATTGTTTGCAAAGGCAATGGTTGGTCTGTTCCATCTTTACGCCACGGAACAGATATTTTTTTACCGCTATTTTCACCCAATGTCACATTACCAAAAGAATCAAATGCAATCAAACTGCTGCCATCAGAATCCATAAAATTAAATTGTGGAACATGCACTTTTTTCGCGTATTCTATATCTTTTGCACGACCACCATTAAATAAAGTACCACAATGATGTCTCAGAACAACATTTCCATTTAAATCATACACCTGTTCTGCATTACCACCGCGTGGTGAAACCAAAAACATTTCTGATACATTGATACCCGAACGCACTAATCTGTGCATCAATTCAGGGAACATAGATTTATCTTGATAAACAGAACTGACGTTAATTGTAAATGCCACACCTGGCATTCTCGTATGTGCAAAATATTCAATAAATTTAAAATCACGTTCCATAGCATCACGATGAAATCTGTCCAACGACAAAGACACTTGAAGGGGAACTAATTTTTTTATATCACAGATTTCATCATCAAAATGATTATTCACAATATCTTCGATATCATAATAAAAAGTTTTTGCCAACGGGGAATTTACAAAACCTGCATTTGTTTTTATGTCAATACCGCACCCTGCTTTTATCGCGTGAATAATTATACCCCGCACATAATTTCGACCTGCAAATCTGTATGCTGATGTTATTTCACCGCCAGTGAACACAACTTCACGGGTGAAATTTTTATCTTTAACCGCTTCGTCAATATACCCATTGATAACAGATTCAGGAATAAATGTTTTTGGCATATTTGTTCCCGAAGATTCACAACAATGCGCACAATTATTCCAACACCAATGTGTTGTCTTGAAAATTAAATTATATGGTACTGTTTGTAATAAATTTGATATGTCATTACGTTGACAATGAAAAACCATAATTGCGTTGTTATCAAAATCTTTTTTCTTTTGTTTTAAACGTTCGAACATGTAAAAATCCTTTTGTCCCGCACAATATAACACAATATTTTTTATTGTCAATATACTTTTGATAAACAAAGACCTGTATTTTGCCCTGTTTCAGCGCAAAAACAAACTATTTTAATCTTTTTGTCCATTTGTTATCTGGGAAATTTTTCCGCAACATATCTGCAAAACCGGTTGCCTGTTCAGGCAATCCAATTGCGGTATAACATTCATATAAACGAAACATCGCCTCTGGTGTCATAACAGTTTCTTGGGCGGTTGCCACAACAGATTGCAAACGGGTTATTGCCGCCGTCCAATTTTCATTTTGCATATCATTACGTGCATTATACATAACTTTGCCGGCAATATAATTTTTCAAAATCATAATTTTATTTTCTGCATTTTTTGCATATTCAGACCCTGGGAATCGTTCCACTAATTGTTGAAATTGCTGTAATGCGTACACAGACATTTCTGGATCACGACGAACATCACTGACCTGACGATAATAACACATACCACGCAGATACATCATATACGGTACATCTTTATGTCCTGGATGAAAACGCATATATCGGTCAATTGCCAATATTGCCCCAGGAAAATCTTTATCCATATAGCGTGAATATGCCATCATAACCAACGCATCCGCCGCCCAGGGTGATGACGGATACTGGGATTCTGCTGTTTCAAACAATTGTGCAGATTCTTCATAATTCTTTTTATTGAATTGCTTATACGCATCTGCATAAATTTCATCCAGCGCACGCTCAGATTTTATTTCTTCGCCCCCGCCACAGGCATACAACATCGGCATTAAACAAAATAATAAAATGATTTTTTTCATACTTGAATTTCCTTAGATAATCGCAGTATAATGAAACACGTAAAAAAATAAAAGCAAAAAATGGATTTATTATGAAATTAGGAAAAAATATATTCGGCGTTGGCGCCATGACAGGCATCAGTCGTATTTTCGGATTCATTCGTGATATGTTAATTGCACGATTTTTGGGTGCGGGTCGTATGTCTGATATATTCTTTGCTGCGTTCAAATTACCAAACCTATTTCGTGATTTATTGGGCGAAGGCGCACTGTCCGCCATATTTATACCAATGTACACAGATATGGACAAAGACCAAAATTTTGCCAAAAACGTATTTTCATGGTTAATGGTTATATTATTGGGCATAACCATAGTATTTGAAATATTTATGCCGTTAATTATATGGGCGCTGGCACCTGGATTTTCCGAAGATGCAGGAAAAATGCAATTAACCGTGACAATCGCACGTATTATGTTCTTTTACGTTATATTCATTTGCGGTTCTGCGTTTTTGTCTGCTGTGTTAAACGCGCACTCACGATTTATACTGGCGGCATTTATGCCGGTTTTGTTAAACATCATGTTAATTTGCGCATTGGCTGGTTCAATTTGGTACGGCAATCAGTATATTATTTTCGTCATGGCGGCAACAGTCGTTTTATCTGGAATTATACAATTTATTATACTGTGGCAACGCATACGGCATAAACATTTTGGATTACGGTTAATAATTCCACATTGGAATAATCAAATCAAAAACATGTTCAAACGCTTTGGGGTCAGTTTGGTCGGTTCTGGTTTTTATCAAATAACTATTATTGTAGGAACTTTGGTTGCCAGTTGGCAAAGCGGTGCGGTATCATGGCTGTATTATTCTGACCGTATGGTTCAATTACCGTTTGCCATGATTGGTTTGGCGGTTGGAACAGTATTGATTTCTTCGATATCCAAGGCATTAACAGAAAAAAATATGCGCAGTGTATATCTGCAACAAAATTCATCCATGCGCCGTTCAATGATGTTGATTATGCCGTGTATGGTTGGATTGTTCGTTTTGGCAGAACCAATAATCAGAATATTATTTCAACACGGTGCATGGGGTGCAGATTCCACCCATGCGGTTGCAATTGCCATAAAAATACAATGTCTGGTATTACCTGCAATGTTAATCAGCCAAATTTACAGTAAAACACTTTATGCATCCCAGGATGTTAATACACCTGTCCGCACCAGTGTTATTTCACTGGGGGTTGCGACAATTATTTATCTGGCGTTATTCCCGTTTATTGGATATTTATCAATTCCTGTTGGTGTGGTTGTCAGTGGATATGTGAAAAATTACCTGTTAGGACGTGTATGCCGCAAACGTGGTCTGATAAAAACAGATAAAAAGACATTATTTGCTATATTTGGATTTGTTATTATTGCCGGTATTTTGGGGGCATTACTGTCAAACGCACACATTGCCAACATATGGGAATTGGGATTTGCAATATGTATATTTGGCATTATGTATTTACCAACCGCATTTGTCATTGACAGATATATTATAAAATAAAATTTGCAACCGTGTTTTATTTGTGATAAAATAAAAGCAAGACAAATGGGTATATCCCACAACAAGGAGAGAGCAAACATGAAAAAAGTAGTGTCTTTGGCGGTTTTGACTGCATTAGTTGCGGGTTGTATGGATACAACACAAAATCAAAATGCCACATCATACGGCAACGGGTTCGAAGAAGAACAATTGGCACCTGCAGAAAACAATTTGAATTCTAATGCCTATTTAATGGCGGCTGCACCAAAATATTATATTGGCAGTCCATATAAAATTGAAGATATTCAATACATCCCGGGTGAAGATATGACATATAATCAAACGGGTATTGCCGGTATTATTCCAACAGAATTAAACGGTTCAAAAACCAGTGATGGCGAAACATTTGATTCAAATCAATTGGTTGCAACCAGTAAAACTTTGCCATTACCATCTATTGCAAAAGTCACTAATCTAGAAAACGGTAATTCGGTTGTTGTTCGTGTAAACAATCGTGGTCCATTTGTGAACACACGTATTATGGATTTATCATCTGCGGCGGCACAACAAATTGGTATGCGTGGCAATACCAAGGTTCAAATTCAAATTATGCCAAACGAATCAACAACAGTGAAAAATGCAACGTTGGGCACAACAGAAAAAACAGAAACTGCACCGGCTGAAAATGCGGCACCAGTTGTTGTCCAAGAAACAACAGTGACACAACAAACACCGGCACCAACACCTGTCGCCACATCCGGCGATTACAGTGTCCAGGTTGTTGCTGTTTACAGCGAAGATAACGCAAATGCTTTGGCACGTGAATTGGCACCATACGGTCATGCAGTTGTTGTCCACGAAGCCGACATGTACAAAGTGCGTATCATTGATTTAGACGCACAAAATGCACGTCGTGTAATTGATGCGTTGCGTAACGACAAAGGCATGTCGCCAGGATTGTTAAAATCTGGCAAATGGATTAATGCAGACAGCATTTAATATAACATTCCATGTTTTTATTCTCCACCGCCCAAACGGGCGGTTTTTTGCACTTGATTTATTAAAATAATATTGTTATACAATTACAACAAAGGAAATTATTCATGCGTTTGTTGTTATTGTTTTTATTTGTATTCGGTCTGACAGGTTGCAACAGCATATATCTAAAACCCGGAACATTAGATAAATCCCAGATGGTTTATGCACCACGTGCCGGCTTTTCAATGGCGCGTTCAATAAAACAAACAATGGAAGAACGCGGATACGATGTTAGCACCGGTAAACTAATCCGTGTATCAGAAATTTCCGGCAAAGAAACTTATCAAATTCCAAAAGATGCAAAATACGCGATTAATGTTAATGAACGCAATGAATTGCTGCGCCCTATTTGGTGTATATTCAATGGATTTTGGTGGTGGAATTTTAATGTATCAATCATCAATCGTGCCAATAATGATGAAATATTATCTTGGCGTGGACGCGGTTGTCAAAACAGTTCACTGCGCAAATTAAATGCTGTCTTAGACAAACTAGAAATGAACAATGTACCAATCTCAGAACCAACAGCCACGGTAAAAAAATCCACCAAAAAACGCACTAATAAACTGGTGGTTTTGGCACCACAAAAACAAAATGAAAATTTGATAATATTAACAAATCCGAAAAAAACATCTAAATAAAAAACACCGCTTTCGCGGTGTTTTTTGTTGGACTAACATTAATCTTTGTTTGTGTATTCACAAAAGCCCTCGTTTGTATCACAACGTGTAATAATACCTTCACTGATAAAATAACCCTGGGTATGCAGACATGCCGGACAAACCTTTGGTGCCTCAGTTCCAATGTGCCAATTGCCACAATTGGTGCAACGCCACATAACAATTTTATCAGATTTAAACAATGTACCATTTTCGATTGCCTCAGCCAGCGCACGAAAACGAGATTCATGATAACGTTCTGCATAACCGATATTTTTTAACACTTCGGCAATGGCGGTAAAACCTTCCTGAGCAGCAATCTGTGCAAACTTTGGATACATATCAGTATTTTCTTCATGTTCGCCATATGCGGCCGCTTTTAAATTTTCTAATGTATCGCCTATTTTGCCTGCTGGGAAAGCCGCAGTTATTTCCAACGCGCCACCTTCCAGATATTTAAACAAACGTTCTGCGTGTTCTTTTTCCTGATCTGCGGTTTCCGCAAAGATTTTTCCGATGGCTTCATATCCATCCTTTTTTGCCTGAGACGCAAAAAAAGTATAACGATTACGTGCCTGAGATTCGCCGGCAAAAGCGATTAATAAATTTTTTTCTGTTTGTGTTCCTTTTAAAGATACCATTTTTAACTCCTTTTCGTTAATCACTGGTAAATACTATCAGAAAACCAGAATAAAATCAAAATGTATTTTTTTCTTTTTTTAATCTGTGAATTTTGATACAATACAGAACAAAGGAAGGGATGTAAAAAATGTTTAAATCGTCTGAAAGCCGCGGAAAGCTACACACACACACACACACACACACACACACACACACACACACTAAGTAGTGTCTTTAAAGTTTTTACAATTCTCTTAGCAATATTTACAACGCCCGTATTTGCCACAGATGTATCTGGTGGAGAAACGTGCGATACAAATGTGTTAAATACAGATACCGGTCCTGTTAATTTACGTGCAGAATTTGAACCAGAAAACATAAATTTACATTGGTATAATGGCGATAATCAAATAACGGTGCCCACCGCGTCAAATTCTTGCACATACGATACACCGATATCTTTACCTGCCGACCCAGTTAAACCAGGATATAAATTCAAGGGATGGAAAGTTTTCACCGGCATACCAGTTGAATATTTACAATCCAATGGGACACCATACATTGATACAGGAATAAAATTAACCTCCAATTCTAAAATAGAAACCAAGTTCAAAGTCCCAACATATACAGGTAATTATCCAATATTTGGAGCAAGTAATGGTAAATACTATAATGATGGCGAAATTTCTTTTTTTTACAACACAAAAGCTTCACAACTAATTTTCGAACCTATAAAACCAACATCTAACACGACCAGTACAGTAGTTTTTCAACCAAATTTCGTTTTAGATACAGATTACACTGTATCTATGGATAAAAACCTGGTAATAATTAACAACACTTCTTATGCTACCAATTGGTATTCACAATACCAAGGCGTGCGATCCTGCTGGATATTTGGCACTAATCGTATTGGCACTAATCTTAGTGGTGAGTGTTATGCTAGTACATCAAGCTCAGGATGTATTGGTGGTGACACAATAATATATTATTTTAAAATCTATGACAATGGCACATTAATTCGTGACATGGTACCGGTCAAAGATTTGTCAGGTGTGGCATGTATGTACGATAAAGTCAGTGGACAATTTTTCTATAATGCGGGTACTGGTGATTTTATTGCCGGACCGGAAATTTAACGTTGCTTTGGATTACCAATAACAACCGATGCAATATTATGCGCAAAGGCATCCATTATCGCACCGCGTAAAAACGCACGTGCAGATTCGCGCGTTTCACCATATCGCATCATTACACCACGAACTGTATTACATTTCGCAACATACATATCAAAATCCAAATCTAACACATCAAATATGTCGTATTTTTCTGCTGCGGCTGTATAATATTCAAAATTAAAATCATCTCTTTCGTTAATATCAATTTTTTTACCCAAAACCAAACGTTTATCATATACGTTTATAACTTTGTGTGATTGATTTGGTTTTTTGCGAACCCGCCAAAGTCCTGCAATAAATTTAACGATATATTTATTTGAATCAACCGAAGATAATGGTATTCTTTTTTTGCCGTAATACGCACAAACATCTTTTTTTATATCCGCATCATAATCACCACTAGATTCAAACATATCACGCCCAATTGGCGATAATTTAGAATCTGGAATCGGATTGCCTTTCAAATCTTTCAATCCATATTTATACGTTTCTGACATATTTACAACCCCATCATTTTTTGTTCAATTACATCAATCAAACCATCAATTCCGATATGCCCGGCTGCACTGATTGTGACAATTTCTGGTTTCTTTTTACGACCGAAAGATTTTTTAAATTCCATCATGCGTGCCGACAATTCTTCATCAGACAACATATCAATTTTATTTATAACGACAATTTCTGGTTTATCCAACAAACCACCGCCATAAGAATCCATTTCATGACGAATTGCCTTGTATCGTGCACCCCAATCTGTTTCTGAACCGTCAATAACATGCAAAATCAATTTAGTACGTTCTGCGTGTCCTAAAAACCTGTCCCCCAGACCGACACCTGTATGTGCGCCTTCAATCAAACCGGGTAAATCAACCATAACATATTCACGATTATGAGCATACATTACACCCAATTGTGGGTTTAATGTTGTAAACGCATAATTTGCAATTTTTGGACGCGCCGCCGTCACAACAGATAAAATCGTAGATTTTCCAGCATTTGGAAATCCAACCAAACCGATATCGGCGATTAATTTCAATCGTAAAATAACAGTTCTTTCTTCACCCGGCAACCCATCATTTGCCTGACGTGGTGCACGATTGGTCGGACTTTTGAAATGTAAATTTCCCCATCCGCCATTACCACCACGTGCCGCCAGATATTCCATCCCGTCTTTATCTAAATCCGCGTATTCAATTTCTTCATTTTCGGACAAAATAACCGTTCCAGTAGGCACCGGCAAAACCAACGTTTCCCCAGAATATCCAGTACGCATTTTGCCCATACCATTTTGCCCACGTTGCGCAGTAAATTTTGTTTTATACCTATAATCAATCAGCGTATTCACATTTGGCACTGCACGAAAAACTACATCACCACCACGACCACCATCGCCACCATTTGGGCCACCAAATTCAATATATTTTTCACGTCTAAACGTGGCAGCACCATTACCGCCATCGCCTGCTTTGACATAGATTTTTGCTTTATCTAAAAATTTCATTTTTATCGCCTTTTATTGTCATTATAACTTAAAAACTTGCAATTTCCAGTTATATTATTTATAATATATTCTGCCATTAAAAATGGTGATGATTCTGAATTCGTTGCGGAATAATCGTTTTGGACTGGGGGGCGGTACCCCACAGCTCCACCAATTTTATGGGGCTGATATAGTTTCGACAGGCGAAATAAAGGCAAATTGATTGAATCCGGGTTGTTCCGTTAAAAACAAACTAAAAACTGAATGGCGATAGAATCGCTGCGAACGACAATGTTCGCTTTGCAATGGCTGCTTAATATAGCACAGAAATACGTTGGCAATTGTTGATGTATTTCATTATAGCTTTTGCGGGGTTTATCGGGTACCTGGCACCAGAAACCCGATATAGAAAAATTTATAAAAAATAACAAAAGGAAATGAAAATGTTCGGAAAAATTAAAAAAATATTCTTCACAGGCGTTTTTGGTGTTTTGTATTTATCTTATATCGCGCAATTTGTTTACGTTTTGGCGTATTTGGACGGATGCCAAGAAAAAGTTATTGGATTGGCGTTATTGTCTGTTGAATGGTTGGTTTTGATTGGCGCGCGTTATTTGTCTAAAAAATCCAGCAGCAACGCACAATCTCATACTAATGGTTTTCGTCGTCGTTAATTTGATGACAAACTATCATCAAATCCCCATAAATACTGGGGATTTTTTTATACCTTGAAAAATGTAAAAAATGATTTATATTTAATTCGCTATGACAGAATATATTTTACCAGTTCGTGATTTAGTTGTTCATCCAGGACTTACTGTGCCGGTTTATGTAGATAACCCGACATCTATTGCATGTATTCAATCTGCAACACGGGAACACCAAAAATTGGTTTTATGCCCACAACACAACTGGACATATCCAACCAGCGTGGACGATATTTTTACAACCGGAACAATCGGTACTATTGCCCAGGTTTTACACATGCCAGATGGCTCTATACACGCAATTATTCAAACAACAGACGTTGTAAATTTATCCGATATTAACATTACCGATGGTATTTTCAGTGGAACGGCTACACCAATCGCCATATTTGACGATTCAACCAACGAACAAACTATTGCTTTGCGGGACAAAGTTGCAGATGCCCTGCAAACATTATCTGGTCAACACAAATTTAAAATGGAAAAAATCCATGCCATTATAAACGATTATCCAATGGCGGCATTTGTAGATTCTGCGATTCAGTTGGCAAATATCGACACATCTGTCGCGGTTGAAATCTTAAAAATGCAAACTTGGCGTGAAAAATTAATGGCATTAATGGAACAATTGGCAATATTAATTGAAACAGGTCGTATAGAATCCAGTATTAATCGTCGTGTTCAAATGCAGATGGACAACGGTCAACGTCAGGCAATATTACAAGAAAAAATGCGCGCAATTCAAAAAGAAATGGGCGATGACGATGACGAAATGGACACATTGAATCTGCGTAAAAAAATTATGAAATCTGCAATGCCAGATGAAGCAAAAGAAAAGGCATTATCAGAATTCAAACGTATGCGCGCAATGTCCCCCATGTCCCAAGAAGGCGGTTTATTAAAAACATATCTGGATGAATTGTTATCTATGCCATGGGATAAATCTGATGCTGCGCCGGTTGATTTGCAACATGCACGTGCAACTTTGAACAGCGAACATTCCGGCATGATTGGTGTCAAAGAACGCATATTGGAACATATTGCTGTTATGAAAAAAACTGGTAAAAACAGCGGAACAATTTTATGTTTTGTTGGGGCACCGGGCGTTGGAAAAACATCATTATGTAAATCAATAGCAAATGCCCTGAACCGCAAATATTGCAGAATTTCTTTGGGTGGTGTTTCGGACGAAGCACATTTTCGTGGACATCGTAAAACTTACATAGGCGCACAATGTGGCCGCATTATGGACGCATTAAAAAGATGCAAATCTAATAATCCAGTAATAGTATTGGATGAAATTGATAAAATGGGACGTGATTGGCGTGGGGACCCAGAATCCGCATTATTGGAAGTGCTGGACCCTGAACAAAACAAAACTTTTCGTGATCATTACTTAGAGGTTGATTTTGACCTGTCCAATGTATTATTTATTGCAACAGCAAATTCATTAAATATGTCGTCTGCATTAAAAGACCGTATGGAAATTATCGAAATTCCCGGATATACAGAAAACGAAAAATTACAAATTGCACGCGAACATTTATTAAAACGTGCTGCATCAGATACAGGTTGGGATGTAAACAACATTATCATTGATGATGATGCAATTTTGCACATTATACGCGAATATACATCTGAACAGGGTGTTCGTTCATTGCAACGTGAAATCGCAACACTGTTACGCCGCAGTTTATTGGAAAACGATGGAAATGATGTCAAAACAGAATTTACAATTAACAAGATTGATGAATTGTTATCCGTCCACCAAAACGCAAATATGACAAATAAAATCGGCTTCAGTGCGCGAATATAAAATAAAAGGAACATAAAAAATGAATAAAAAGAACGTAAAAATGCTTGTAAAAATCACCACCGTTTTACGGGCATTACAGATTAGCAGAGAAATAAAACAATTATGCAAAAATGAAATTATAGAACCACAATGGAGCTCGTTTTTAGATTCTTACGGTTTTACTAAAATCAGTACAA
This sequence comes from uncultured Pseudomonadota bacterium, assembly GCA_946613885.1. GTDB lineage: Bacteria > Pseudomonadota > Alphaproteobacteria > Rs-D84 > Rs-D84 > Enterousia. The sequence goes on along the minus strand of CAMOGA010000005.1, from coordinate 62,637 downwards.
CATTGCGTACATGGAAAAAAGATAAGCATTTCTCTGCCGAGAAATACGTTCCTGTGAATTTGTGGACCATTTTAATTGGCACAGCTGGCAATCGCGCAACAATACACTCAAACTGGACGGCAGAACTATATAACAGTGGATTCTTATCATCAGAATACACAGGTCAACATACTTATACTGGATTACCTGCACGAATAATCTATACCACAATGCGCAGAATGTATAAAAAGCATAATCGAATAACAAGACAGAGATAAAAAATATGATTTTGATTATAAACACTTCTGGCACAGGTATTGAATTAGTTTTAAATGACAAATTCATACATATTGATGCGGAAAAACAGGCAATTGCCCTGCCAACCGCAGTAATGGATTTCATGGCAAAAAACAATGTTCAAATGTCTGATTTATCGGCAATTGGTGTTATTGTCGGTCCTGGGTCTTTTACCGGAATACGCATGGGAATTGCATATGCCAAAGGATTGGGAATCGGATTGAATATACCGGTTATACCCGTAAATGTTTTTGAATTGTATTTATACGAAAATCCAGATGCCTTTGTTGCAATTGATTCTGGACGTGGTGATTTTTTTGTGGCTTCTAAGATTCACAAACCATGCACAATGGATATAGATACATTGGAAACCGAGCAAATGAAATGTCCAATGACGGTCGGCCATAAACCTTACAATTTAATGTTTGCCAAAAATATCGTAGAAAGCAAAATCGCAAACAAAGATTTTGAACCTGTTATACCAATGTATTTACGTCCCAGTTATGCTGAAAAATAAACGCAAGGACACAACCATGATATTAAATAAAAAACAGACAAAAAAATTCGTCAAACACATAATACGTAATCCAGAACAATTTATTTACGACATCACAGTTCGGAATTTTATTAACAAAAATAAAAATAATATAAAATATTGTGAATACAGATTATCGCCGTCTTGTCTTGGGGTGTCTGCATACATTTATTCTGTCTTTGATACAAATGGGCAAAATAAAATAAAATGTGAAATTCGTGATCAGCAAGAACCTGTTATATCAAAAGAATATAAATATTGTTCTTTGGTTATAGAAAAAAATTCGAAAATATCACATGAAGAATTAAACACTCAATTGGCAAAAAGTGCGTACGAATACATGGATAAATTATACAAAACAAACAACCGTTAAAATATGTTTGAAAAATTATCAAATCTTCATCAAAAATGTTTTCCAAACAAACCCTGGTCGGCAGATGATTTTCGTGATTTAAAAAAATCAGGTTGTGAAATCATTATGTCTGAAAATGGGTTCATTGTTTACAGAATCGCAGTTGACGAAGCAGAAATAATTACCATCGGCGTTAACCCAGAAATGCGTCGTAATGGCATCGCATCCGCCATGATTGGCATTATTGAAAAAACACTTAAAAATCAAGGTGTTAAAAAAATATTTTTAGAAGTATCTTCAACCAATACCCCCGCCCAAAAACTATATGAAAATTGTGGGTTCAAAACGATTGGTTTGCGCCCAAAATACTATGATGGCGTGGATGCAATTTTGATGGAAAAAGATATTTAATTATCAATTATTCAAATTTTATAATCGACATCAGTTCTGGTAATTCTGGTGTTATAAAATGCCCACGGTTTTGAAATTTATAAATACGTATGTCCGGCATATTTTTTATTATTTTTGTAAAACTTGTTTGTATATGTGGCATGTCATCATCAGACATTAACAAATCAATTCCATTTCGTGTTTGTGATATTATTTTATCATCTAATACTAACCCTTTGTAAAAACCAAACGGTTGAAAATCTTCTGTATCTATCCATGGTGCAACCAATATAATTTGCCCAACCTTTAATCTGGGGTGCATTGACATATATTTTAACACAAACCCACCACCTGCAGAATGCCCAATTAACACTGTGTCATTATTTATATCTTGGAAATCCATTATTCTAGCCCATTCGTCATATTTCATTAACAAAGCATGGTCATGCGGAAATTCAGGCAATTGCATTAAAACATCATGTTCTTTTTTTACCATAAATTGCAACCAATCTTTCCAGCCTTTGGTAGCATTGTATGTTCTATTTTCCCAACTTTCTTCTGGTCCCATAACCCCACGACAACAAACAATATTCATTTTTTATCCTTTATTAATTATTATTCATTAACAAAATCTAAAATTCTTTTATCAAAAATCACATCACGTGATGTTAATGGTTTAACAATGTGCATATCATTTGCATGTCTGGTTCTTGATAATGCGACATACGTTTGACCATGCGCAAACGCACCACGTGAAATATCAATTATAACCTTAGACAAAGTTTTACCCTGGGATTTATGTATGGTCATGGCATAACCCAACATTAACGGAAATTGTTTATATGCACCAACTTCATTTTCAGTAATCCTGTCGTTTTCATCACGACCATATTCAATCTTTTGCCATTTTTCAGGTTTTACCACAACAATATCGTTTTTATTGTCATCCAACAATTGAACAATAATTTCTTTACCGCCCAGACGTTCCACAATACCGATAGAACCATTATGCCATTTATCACCATTTTTTACAAACATAACCAATGCTCCCTGTTTTAATTTCAAATCCAACGGTGCCGGCACATCATTTGCATTAAAATTTCCAGACAATTCGCCATTATACACAATTTCTGGCGCGTTAATTTGATTTAATTTTTCTGCATTTATACGTTCTGCAACCGCCCGAAAAGGTGTAATTATAACCGCATTTTTACGTACATCTTCATCGTCTATCTTGCACTCATTAAAGAAATCCAACGCCCCACAATCATTACCACGCAGGCGCATTAAATTGGTCAGCAAATCATTATCGCTCTGTCGATATACGGTATTAAAATCATATTTTATAAAATCACCACGTTTGTAAACATTTGAATCAAAAAAATATGCGTTTTTATAACCATAACTTTGTTCATAATATTGTTCTGCATCGCGTGTTATAACAGGTGGCAATTGAAACATATCGCCAATCGCAACAACCTGTATTCCACCAAATGGTTTATTATTGTGTCGTGCGCTGCGTGCCAAAATATCAATTGCATCCAATAAATCTGGTGCCACCATTGATATTTCATCAATAACCAAAACATCCACAGCATTTAAAATATTTCTGGGTTTTGCCTTTAATTTTAATAATTCCGGCATAATAAAATCGCGTGGCTGAATTTGAAACAACGAATGAATTGTCTGTCCCCCGATATTCAGCGCAGACACCGCCGTTGGGCATGCGCACACGATACGTTTAGACGATGCAGATTTTAGATATTGAACGAACGTAGATTTTCCAGTTCCTGCCTGCCCCAGAATTAATATATTAGAATAAGTGCGTTCAATTGTATTAAACGCGTCCATTTGGTTTTTATTTAATATTGGCACAATATCGGGCATATCGGCATATTCGCATAATTTGATATAAAAATCAAGATATGTTAATTTTTATCTTGCAAGATTAAATAAAAAATATATAATAGATTTCGCTGTGGGCTAATAGCTCAGTTGGTTAGAGCGGAGCGCTCATAACGCTTTGGTCGTGGGTTCGAGTCCTACTTAGCCCACCACAGATTAAAAGACCGTCTTTGTGGCGGTTTTTTATTTATTTAAATTAATATATTATCTTGTTTTTTTGTTTAGCAAATGTTTTAAAAACCCTTATTGCCTCTGTGCGATTCAAAGATTTTAATTTTAACACTTTTGAATTTGATTTTCCTGATGCTAATTTTTCAATATATTCATATATAAAATCATCCTTAAAACCTATGTTTGCAGCATCTTTTTTTGTATTGCCATAATACACCATTTTTATATTTGCCCATATAATCGCAGACATACACATCGGACAAGGATAACAAGAAGTATATAATTCGCACTCACTTAAATCATACGATTTTATTTTTTTACACGCATTACGTATCGCCACTATTTCTGCATGCGCCGTCGGATCATTATTTTTTACAACACTGTTAGAACCACGTCCTATGATTTTGCCATTTTTGACCACGCATGCACCAAAAGGGCCATATTTGCGATTTTTCAAGAATCTTTTTGATAAATTTATTGCTTCTTTTATATATTTATTCATATTTCCCCCTAATTTGCTACAATTATACCACAAAAATGTAAAATTATTGATATTTTTTATCATTGCGGTAAAATTAACATTATGAAAAAATATGATGTAATTATCATTGGTTGTGGTGCGGCTGGTTTAATGGCGGCAGTTCAATTACAGAAACGCAAAAAATCCGTATTGATATTGGATATGGGAAACGCACCCGCACGTAAAATCACCATTTCTGGTGGTGGACACTGTAATTTCACAAACACACACGCAGACAGCGCGCATTATTACGGCAAAAACCCACAATTTGTAAAATCAGCACTGGCACAATTTTCCCCATACGATACACTAAATTGGGTAAAATCGCATAACATAAAATATGTTGAACGTGAACCAGGACGATATTTTTGTAAAAACGATGCCTCAGATATCTTAAACGCATTGATATACGACATAAAAAACACTGAAATTAAATTAAACACAAATGTTATTGATATCGAAAAATCGGGTGATAAATTCATAATAAAAACAAATGCTGGTGATTTTTATACAACATCTGTTATTGTTGCAACAGGTGGCATTTCGTACCCGAATTTACAGGTATCAAATATTGGACATGTAATTGCTAAAAAATTCGGACATAAAATAGAACCGCCCCGCCCTGCATTATGCGCAATAAAAACCGCAATGTTTGACAATGCGTTGGCTGGCGTTTCTGTCCCCGTAGAAATACAGGTTGAAAAACACAAAATCGTTGATAACCTGTTATTCACACACTTCGGAATTGGTGGGCCGGCGACTTATCGCGCCACGCTGATAAATTCCAAACACATGATAATAAATTTTGCACCAGGTAATAATATATTCGAAATATTGAAAACATATAAGCAAACAAATGGGAAAAAGTCAGTTTCAAATGTAATTGCAGAAATTTTACCCAATAAATTGGCACGTTTTTTATGTAATGACACACGTAATATCGCTGACCTGCGTGATATTGAATTAAAACAAATTGCCAACAAAATCAATCAATTTGAAATCTCAGACGGCACAGCAATCGGCTTTCAAAGTGCCGAAATCACATTTGGCGGCGTATCAGTTGATAAAATATCATCCAAAACAATGGAATCACAAACTTGTTCTGGATTATTTTTTGTAGGCGAAGTTATGGATATAACCGGTGATTTAGGTGGCTATAACATCCAATGGGCGTTCAGCAGTGGCTTTGTTGCCGGCAATAATGCATAAAAAACCGCCCATTTGGGCGGTTTGTATTTTATCCAACCAATTTTTTCCACAAAGATTTTTTCTTTTGTTGTTGTTTTTTGATTGGTTTGCGATGACGTGGTGCAGATGTCGTGACACGTTTGGCATCAACATGCTGTGCATTTTTCTTTTTTGCATCAGTTGACGGTTCGTGTGCCTTTAATACATCGTCTGTTTTCACCATTTCTGCCGCAACACGTTGAATTGAATATTGGTCGATATTCATCAAAGAATCATCACCAACAATGACAATTTCTGTGTTAAATTCTTTCTCCATCGCCGCCAATTCAGCGCGTTTTTGATTTAACAGATAAATCGCAACATCGCTGGGCACTGTCATAATGATTTTCTGTGCTGCCTTGGCCAATAATTTTTCTTGTAAATGACGGAACAGTATAATGGATGCCGTCTGGATTGATGGGACAATACCCGCCCCCATACAATGCGGACACACGACATACGAAGATTCCAAGAACGTACTGCGCAATCTTTGACGTGATAACATCATAACACCGAACGCATTGATTTTTGCAACCTGAGTTCTGGCACGATCATGTTTCATCACTTCGCGCATTTTTTGTTCCAATTTACGATTGTTTTTCTCTTCTTCCATATCGATAAAATCAATTGCAACAATTCCCGCCAAATCACGCAAACGCAATTGCAAAGCAATTTCTTCTGCGGCCTCTAAATTAGTATTTAATGCGGTTTGTTCAATGTCTTTTTCTTTGATTGCACGTGACGAATTAACGTCAATTGTCACCATTGCTTCGGTTTGATTGATAACGATTGAACCACCAGACGGCAAAACAACATATGGACCGTGCAGACCTTCTAATTGTTTTTCAACACCGGCCTTGGTCATCAATGGAACTGCGGCATCTTTGTATTGTATCAATTGTTTACGTGGCGCACGTCCGTACATTTGTTGAAAATAAGTTTTTGCTTCATCAAATGCTTCGCTGCCCTGAACGTACATAACATCGTCTTTGTCAGAAATAAAATCGCGAACGACACGACGCAACAAAGAATCTTCGGCATGAATAATAACCGGTGCAACCGATTCCAGTGTTGTTTTACGAATATCGTTCCACAAACCAGTCAAATATTCATAATCTTTGGCAATATCTTCCGCAGATGCCCCCATGGCAGCCGTACGCAACACAACCGTCATACCCTTAGGTATCTTTAACCCGTGCAAAATTTCACGCAAACGCGCACGTTCAGCGCGGTCTGATATTTTTTTGGAAATACCATAACTGTTGCGCTTGCGGGAATTAGGCATCAACACAGCAAAACGACCCGCCAATGACAAATACGTTGTCATTGATGCGCCCTTTTGTCCACGTTCTTCTTTGACGCCCTGAATTAATAAAATTTGCTTTGGAACGATAACGTCTTGAATTTTAAATTCGTGTGCACGTTTTACAAATTCGACATTATCTTCGCCTGCACTATGATCGTCATAATCGGCAACTTCATCCATTTCATCATCTGGGTCATCATCGTCATCAACGATATTTGCATGAGCCAATTCCAGTAATTTTTTCTTTTGTTCTGGGGTAATTTGATAATAATCCGGATGAATTTCAGAAAATGGCAAAAAACCATTTTTACCGGTTCCATAATCAACAAATGCCGCCTGAAGTGATGGTTCAACACGAATAACCTTAGCCAGATAAATATTACCTTTTATCTGGGGTTTAGTTGTTGTTTCCACGTCAAAATCAGACACACGATTCGTTGTGGAATCTACCACCACCACCCGTGTTTCTTCGGGATGAACACCATCCACATATATTTTTTTTGACATTTAATAATCCTTTTGTGTTAATGGTATAAAATCCAGACATAATCCGTTCCCATGGGGCAATCCCGCCCATGCCAAGGATGCACGCAACGATGATAAACAGCGCGACTCGGATTAAAGTAAAAAGCGATAACACAAACACTTGCTTTACCCTGTTTTTATACAACGCATTACAGGATAACAGACGTTATCTTCAAAGGCAAGGTGTTTTTATTTTTCTGGATTTAATTTGTGTTTTTTATGTGGAATTTGGGGCATTTGAATATGCGGCATTTTTTGTTTTGCTTCTTCAATCCAACGACGCATACGTGCACGCAACCAACGTTCATAGATAAAGAACAATCCGCCAACGCCTATCAATGGCAAAACATAATAGATAATACGATATGCCAACAATGCGCCAAAAATACTGGCCTTGTCCACTGATTCAGGCAAAGCCACCATAAACACAGATTCAAAAACGCCAATACCACCGGGCACCTGACTAAAAACGCCGGCAACATTTGCAATCACGTACAATCCGATAAACACCCCAAAAGGCATATCTATGTATGGTTTAATACAAAAATACAAAACCAACCCAGCGCACAGTGCATCCATTATTCCCAAAAATGTCTGAACCAATGACATCCCAAACGAAGGAATATGGAATTTAATCTCGCCAATACGGATGGATTTATTATTAAACATTATCGCAATTGCATAATATGCCAACAACACAGATGCACAGAATATAAATAACCCATTTACCCCAAATGATGCACTGACCGAGTGCGCAAACATATCATTTGGCACTAAAAAATACCCGATAACCGCAATTGCCGCATACCCTAAAAAGAACGTAAAGCCCGAAAAAGTCAGCATTTTTATAATATCTGACCCAGGAACACGCCAACGTGTGTACAAACGATAACGAATTGCGCCACCACTAACAACCGCATGTCCGGCATTATTACTGATTGCAAACCCCAACATTCCAGCCAGCATCCATTTCCACCAAGACACCTTGCGTCCGACATAATCCAATGCCAAATAATCATACAAAGATAATGCGATATATCCAAACAGGCACGCAACACATGCCAAAACCAGATTTACAAACGGTATATTCCACAATGCACGCGCAATATCCATCAAAGAATAATTGCGCAATTGCCAATACAACATGCCCGCAGCAATCACAAAGAAAAACAATCCCGCATAACTGACAAATTTCTTAAATAAACGTTTCGCTTTGGCTGACATAAAAATTCCTTTGTGGAAAACAGCATAACACCACCCAAACAAAAAATCAAATTAAATAAATATCGTTTGGAAATCAGGTAAAAATATGATACAATAACCAAGAAATAACCAAGGAGAAAAATAATGCCAGAAACAACCGAACAACAAAATGATATTACCTCTGCTGAAGAGATATTAAAAAAATTAGATAAGGTTATATTGCGCAGGGATACATTTGTGACGTCATTATTGACATCATACAATAATTGGTGGTCTTGGTTCAATGTATTAATGAATCCCGATCAATACACACAATCAGATGGCGGTTTTTCATTTCCAAAAACAGATAAAGAATTTACAGATCAGTATGAATCTACAAGAATGAATCCTGATCTAAGAAACAAACAAAAAAAAGCAGAGTTATATTTAACAACATATACTTACGTATATTACAAAGACCCAACGTCTAAACAATCTCAGGACTTACGCGATTGTTTTAATTTTATAAAATATTTAGGCATGACACAATACAGTGCTGTCAATTTCAAAAATTACAAATTAATTTTAAACAAACTGGATATTTTTAATAAAGAAACCCAATTTTTGATTCTGGACAGGTTATACTGGTTCTTTAATACTACCAGAACATATAACAGAACAGAAGAAGAGTTTATAAATCAAATTGCTATTGCCATAACAAACAATGAACACGCAACATTTGATACAAAAATGTTAGTGGCAGAACGTATCATCAAAACAAATCAGGCAATTGTTCCCGATTTGATATCTGAATCAAAAAAAATATTAGATACCGAATTAAAAAAAGATTTTCCAAACATTGATGTAATTCGTAAAATATGTCAGCAAGTTCAACATTTAATACACCAGGTAAGGACCGCATTAAACGAATCAACAGGAAATATACAAAACCCTGTTTCGATTGAATATCTGGATACTGTTCGGGCTGAATTTGATTTTGAACGTGTATTAGATACTAACACAGAATATATTGCAAAAACAGAAAAATCTTTGGAAGAACGCGTTGCGGAATCTGAATCCAAGGTTGCAGATGCCGAAAAACGCGCAAAAAATGCTGAAAAACGTGCAAACGATGCCGAAACAGCGGCCCAGTCAGCAACCTCAAAATCCCAACAATTACAATCATCATATGATGAATTGTTGAAACAATTAGGCGAAGAACGCACTAAAAACAAACAGTTAATCGAGCAAATGAACGAAATGGAAAAACAACTAGAAAAAAAGGATTCGTTTATCAAAAATCTAAAAATGAGGATTGCCTCATTAAAAACTGGATTGTTTGGTGGCAATAATAAAGACGTGATTAAAGACTTGCAGAAGTTAATAGAAAACGCTTCAACCAGATAAAAAAAATGCCCAATTTGGGCATTTTTTTACATTTCTTGCAAAAAACCACCTGATTGCATTTTCCACAAATGGTAATATTTACCACGTTTACGCAATAATTGTGTATGGGTTCCGGTTTCTACAACACGTCCCTTGTCCAACACGACTATCCTGTCCATGTTACGTAAAGTTGATAACCGATGCGCAATCGCAATGGTTGTGCGTCCCCGTGATAATTTATCAAAAGATTTCTGAATTGCCATTTCTGTTTCACTATCCAATGCCGAAGTTGCTTCGTCCAATACCAATATTGGCGCATTTTTTAAAAACGCACGTGCAATGGCTATACGTTGCCGTTGTCCCCCAGATAACTTTACACCACGTTCACCCACCAAAGAATCATAACCATCTTCTAAATCCATAATAAATTTATCTGCAGATGCAAATTTTGCCGCATGTTTTATAGCAGCTTTTGATGCGCCATTTTTACCATAACCAATATTTTCACCAATTGTACGGTTAAACATCGTTGGTTCTTGGGGAATCATGGCAATATTTTCGCGCAAAGATTGTTGTTTAACATTGGCAATATCTTGATTATCGATGTAAATACTGCCATGTTGTGGTTCATAAAAACGCATTAACAAATTAACCAAAGTTGTTTTTCCAGCACCACTGGCCCCCACAATACCAATGCGTTCACCAGGTTTAATAAACAAAGATAAATCTTTTAATACATATTTACTTCTGTATTTGAAATACACATTTTGAAATTCAATTGCGCCACGTTTAACACGTAATGGTTTCGCATTTTTTTTATCAATAATATCCAACGGCACAACCAATTCACGATACGCCTTTTTGCCCGATGCAATTTTATCTATGATTTCAGGAACGGCATCTATTATTTGCGACAAAGACCCCATTACGGTGTAATATACAGATAACGTATAAACAACTTCTGACACAGATATTTCACCGCGCACATATAAAATACAACAGAATAACACTGTACATCCCAACAATAAATCCCATAACAATCCAGGAATTGCCCAGAAAAGACGCGTCATATACAAAGAATACATTTGCGTATTTACCATTTTTGTTCTGGGATCTTGCAATGCCTTTTTTTCTTTATCGGCACCTGCAAACAATTTCACAATAGAATAATTTGAAAAACTGTCCACCAATTTACCGCTTAACGCAACATTGGCCCCAGAAGCATCTTCACTGGCTTTTTTAATACGACTGCGCATGGCATACGCATACAACACCCTGAAAAACAAAGCAAATATAAACAACAATGCAACGTATCTGTTCACATACAACAACATGGTGCCATTAACAAATATAACCAATAATCTGCCAAAATTGCGCCACAAACTGCCCAATGCATCCAAAGTACTTTGGATATTTCCAATCTGCGAATTTATAGAACCAGACATACGCCCAACCCAAAAATTCATGGATTGTTGATGAACATAACTGGTCAATACTTCTGAAACCTGATTTTTTATACCAGGCACAGTGTGCGCAGACAAAGTTTGATGCAACAAAGCACTTACCGTCATAAACATATTCAACAATGTGATTAATATCACTGTAGGTAAAGCATATCTGACAAATCCAACCCCTGCGGGTACAGGATTTTCAAATAACGCAACAATCCAACGTTCTATGTACGGCCAAATCACCCCGCCCGCCAATACGGCAAACATAGTAAGCATATAACAAACCAATAAAAATTTATAGTTTTTGAAACCGTATTGGGCATAAAATTTCCACAAAGATTTTGGTAATGATGTGATTTCTTTTTTCATAAAACACCCCTTCCCTATGTACGGCATTTTTACATAAACACCAAAGATAAATCAAGGACATTATTCAACAATTTCATGGAAAATCGTGGCTGGCAATGTGCCACCTGTGATTTTAGAATCCATCGATTTATTATCATCACGACCAACCCAAACACCCATAACATAATCATTTGTCGCGCCAACAAACCACGCATCGCGATTATCATTACTGGTTCCCGTTTTTCCACCCAAAACATTTGGTGCATTTGCACGTTTACCGGTTCCTTTGGTAATAACCTCTCGCAATAATGTCTGCATATATTCAACTGTTTGCGGTTGCAATATTGTAATTTCATCGGATGGATTACGTTCATAAATCACATTACCGGCCGCATCTTTTATCTTGGTTATCGAATACGGATGCACAGATTTGCCATCGTTCCAAATAACTGTATAAATGGTTGTTAAATCCAACAAACTCATTTCCGAAGCCCCCAACACCGTTGAATATTCACGTTTCAGATTATTTCCCACACCCAACCGTGATGCCATATTCAAAACAGAATCAATTCCATATTCTTTGGTTAATTTTAACGGCACAGAATTTACACTTTTTGCAAACGCAGTTGCCAATGTTATTCCGCCATAATAACGTTCATCATAATTTTTTGGGTTATAATCACCAATTGAAAACGGGGAATCATTTACATAAGATTCTGGTGTCATACCATTTTCCAACGCAACCAAATACACCACCGGCTTAAATGCAGAGCCCGGCTGACGCAACGCGGTGGCACGATTGAATTGGCTGACCTGATAATCATCACCGCCAATCATCGCCAATATTTCACCACCACGTGAAATCGCGACAACCGCCCCCTGATATTCACCAATATTATGCGACAATGATACGGCAATGTGTTCTTGCATTTTTGGATTTAAAGTAGTGTACACATACAAATCTTTATCTATTTTTCCGACACGTGATTCAATTTCTTCACGAACAAAATCTGTCCAATAACGATACATATTTTTATTATGCCGAACCGGTGCAGGTTTTAATTCTGCGATTGCTTTTTGCGCCACATCAAATGTAATATAACCCTGATTTGCCATTTGCATTAAAACAACACTGGCACGTTTAATATTACGTTCTGGATTTTTTAATGGGCTGTAAACACTGGGGGCCTTTAACATAGCGGCAATCTGGGCAGATTCTGCAACCGTCATTTCGCGCGCACCATGTCCAAACAGCATTGTTGCCGCCGCATCAATTCCGCGTAAACCGCCAACTAACGACACACGATTCATATATAAATCTAAAATCTGATTCTTTGAAAACCGATTTTCCAGCCACATTGACAATATTAATTCTTGGATTTTACGTGAAATTTTTTTATCACGCGATAGAAAGATATTTTTAACCGTCTGTTGTGTGATTGTTGAACCACCCGCCGCGAAAGACCCACGAAATAAATTCACAAAAATCGCCCGCAATGTTCCACGATACGATATTGCGCCATGTTCAAAGAAACGTTTATCTTCGATTGCAACAATTGATTGCCACACATGTGGCGGTAAATCATCGACCGTGACAGGCACACCCATTATTCGACCATCAGATCCAATTTCACGTCCATTTTTATCTAAAAACACAATTGCCGGCTCACGGGTTTCATGCAACACAGAATCCAAAGAAGGCATCTGTAAAAACACAAACAAAACATACAGCCCTATCACAGCGACCATCAACAAACATAAATTTATCAAAAAAATCAATATGCGCGATTTCCACGACCGTTTTTTATCATTTTTTTTGGTTTCTTGGATGTTTTCTGTATCGTTTTGCACGTTAATTCCCCCCGATTGCTTTATCAAAATCATCTTCGTTCCAGATTGTTATACCCAAATTTTGGGCATCTGTCAATTTAGACCCTGCCGATTCCCCGGCAATAACAATATCTGTCTTGGATGAAACACTGCTGCCAACACGCGCGCCCATGCGTTCCAAAATTTCTTTGGCACCATCACGCGTATATTTGGTCAAAGTTCCTGTTAACACAATACGTTTACCCTTGAATATATTATCTGCGATATTAACCTGTTCGGGGTTTTTAACATTTATATACTGTAATAAATTATCCAACGCAGACATCACATGTTCATCATTAAAGAAAGAAACAATCTCGTGTGCCATTGTTTCACCGATACCGTCAATTTTTACCAATTCATATTCTTTGGCATTACGCAAAGTTTCTAAATTTCCAAATTCACGTGCCAATATTTTGGCAGTGACCTCACCCACATCAGGTATTCCAATCGCGTAAATCAAACGATGTAAATCTATATTTCGCGCATTTTTAATACTGGCATCCAAATTAGAAACCGATTTATCACCAAAACCGTCTAATTTGCGTATTTCATCACCATATTTATCAATCAGTGTAAAAATATCTGCCGCCCCACGTATCCAACCACGATTAGTAAATAATTCAATCTGCTTTGCACCCAAACCTTCAATATCAAAGGCATGACGTGACACAAAATGTTCCAATTCCCCACGAATTTGTGCCGGACACGTTAACGAATTTACACACCGCCGTGCCACCATACCATTTTCACGAACGACCGCCCCACCACACACCGGACAAACATCAGGAAACACAAACGGCACAGAATTTTCACCATTTTCCGCCACAGATACAATTTGTGGGATAACATCGCCAGCCCTTTGAACAATAACTTTATCGCCAATTTTAACACCTAACCTTGCGATTTCGTCTGCATTATGCAATGTCGCGCGCGAAACCAACACACCACCAATGTTAATGGGTTCTAATTCCGCCACGGGGGTCAAAACCCCGGTTCGTCCAACCTGAATTGTAATATCATTTAACCGTGTAATACCGCGTGCCGCCGGAAATTTATAGGCAATTTCCCAACGCGGGCTGTTTGCACGCGCCCCCATTTTTTCCTGGGTTGCGACAGAATTAACCTTTATCACCAAACCGTCTATATCAAAAGGTATTTCATCACGATGCAACATAATATCATTATACATATCTTGCACATCTGCCACGTTGCGGGCCAAACGCGCCCATTGTTTAGTTGTCTTGAAACCCCAAGATTCCAATTTTTCAAAATATTCAGATTGTGTATCCCATGTACGTTCAGACAATTCCCCGTATGTATAACCAAACGCACTTAATTTACGCGAAGCAGTAATCGCAGGATTTAACTGACGCAACGACCCAGCCGCCGCATTACGCGGATTTGCAAATTTTTTATCAGAATTTTCGTTTAAAGCGATAAAATCTGCACGCGCCATGTAAACTTCGCCACGAACATCTATGACAGATGGAAAATCCCCCGACAGTTTTTGCGGGATATCAGGAATCGTTCGTAAATTCGCGGTAATATCTTCACCAGCAACCCCACTGCCCCGGGTTAACCCACGAACAAAGACACCGTTTTCATATCGCGCAGAAAAAGACAGACCATCCACCTTTAATTCCACAAATAAATCTTTGCTTTCTAATTTATCATACCAATCACGCACTTCGGACTCATTAAAAACATCCGATATAGATAACATTGGCACAGCGTGCGGATACGATTTAAACTTTGACGAAACAGCCGCCCCAACGTGGGTTGAAAAACCATTAACCGCCAATTCTGGATATTCAGATTCAATTTCTAATATTCTAGATTTTGCATCATCATACGTTGCATCATCCACAATTGGTGCATCATTTTGATGATATGCAACATCCCACGCATTTAATTTTTTCAGTAAATCTGCGTGTTCAGAGCGAATAAACAGGTCTGCAATTTTTGCCATATTTTGATTATAGAAAATCCAAAATTTTAGTGCAAGACAAAAACAAAAAACCGCCTAAACAGGCGGTAATTTTTTTATCTCAGATAAAAAGTTATCGTTGTCACAACACGAACACGTTTGTTAATTGATTGCTTTTCATTGTCAGACCACGCATCCATTTGGTCGCGCGCAGTAATCGTGAACAATCCCTGATTTGCAGATTGTATTTTACCCAACTTTGCACCAGAATCTTTTGCAAATTGTTCACCCGCTGCAGTTGCGTTTTTTGTCGCCATTTCTATCATTTTAATTTTAATATCATTTAATCCATTAAAAACATATATCGGACCGGCATAATCTTCTGATACCGTCACACCTTGCCGCACTAAATCACCCATTTTACGTGATACAGTATCCACTAAATTAACAGAATTTGAACGCACCATAACACCTGTTTCAATAACGTATCTGTCGCTGGCATTTTCATCTTGGCGTTGCGCATCACTGTATCCGGCAAATTTATCCCGCACAGTTATACGCAGGTTTTGAATTTCATTTTCGTTAAATCCATTATCTGTTAAAAATTCACGTGTTTTCTGAATATCGTTATCAACAGATGCCTGAACAGCACTTAAATCACCACCAACACGATTGATTTTTATATTCCACACGGCGGTATCTGCAACCACATCCATTTCCGCCAAACCCTTGACAGTCACCGTTCTGCGCGCCATAGATTTATACACACCGTTTCCGATAAAAAATCCCCCCAGCGCAACACCGAACGCCAACACAACAACCCAAATTAATGATAAATTTTTAAATGTTTCTGATATTTTCATATTCTTTCTCCTTTATCGGTGCTGATTATAAATCTGCATATTTAATAAAGCAAGAAAATAAAAACTTTTATATAAAAAACACCAATTCCGCCTTTTTGCTGCGGGTCGACTGGCTTTCTCGCCAGTTCTCATCTGACCCGACCTGATAAAATTAAAACCCACCGTTTGGTGCGTTTTTTATTTATGGGGCGGGTGACCAGATTGCTTCGCTCCCTTGCAAAATTTGCCTGACGGCAAACCGGCGTTATTCCGCCTTTTTGCTGCGGGTCGACTGGCTTTTTCGCCAGTTCTCATCTGACCCGACCAGATAAATAAAAAATCGCACCGTTTGGTGCGTTTTTTATTTATGGGGCGGGTGACCAGATTCGAACTGGCGACATTCGGTACCACAAACCGACGCTCTAACCAACTGAGCTACACCCGCCATAACTTTTAGGCATTGATTGCCTGACTCAAATTTTTTGGTGGAGCTGATCAGACTCGAACTGACGACCCCTTGCATGCCATGCAAGTGCTCTACCAACTGAGCTACAACCCCATGCGGCAGAAACTATTTTATATTTCTTCTTGCAAAAAGTCAAATCATTTTGCTAATCTTTTTACCGTGATATCTTATTAAGGAGTTTTTTATGGATTATTCACTATTAAAATCAGAGGCCGAACAAAAGACCGCTCAAACACTGGAAGTTTTACAATCTGAATTTGCTGGATTACGCACGGGACGTGCGTCTGTGCATTTGTTGGATGGTGTCAAAGTACCTGCATATGGTTCTGAAATTCCATTGAATCAGGTTGCGACAGTATCCACCCCAGACAATCAAACATTATCTGTGACGGTCTGGGATATAACCAATGCGCCATTGGTTGAAAAAGCGATTCGCGATTCGGGTTTGGGATTAAATCCAATGACTGCGGGTGGTGTTATCCGCTTAAACATGCCACCATTAACCGAAGAACGCCGTCGTGAATTGACCAAGGTTGCCGGAAAATACGCAGAAGAAGCAAAAATATCTATGCGCAACATTCGTCAAGACGCAATGGGTAAAATCAAACGTGCGGTGACAGATAAAGAAATCTCAGAAGACGATCAACATAAATACGAAGAAGATATTCAAAAGGTATTTGACGGTCGTGCCAGCGAAGTTGATGCAATGTTAAAACAAAAAGAAGCAGACATTATGTCTATATAAAACAACCAAAATATAAAACTTTACATTTTATATCCAAGGAGAAACCCATGTTCAAAATATTCAAAAAAACACAACCAGAACAAATCCAAACGAAAATACCTCAACACATTGCATTTATTTGTGATGGCAATCGCCGCTGGGCAGAAATGCGCGGTCTGCCCCCACTAGAGGGACATCGTGCAGGTATTTCAAATTTTGAAAATTTGGTTGATTGGTTTATTGCGCGTGGGGTTTCTACAATCACATTTTATATCTTTTCCACAGAAAACTGGAATCGTTCTGACGAAGAGGTCAATTTCTTGATGGATTTATTTTATTCAGAACTAAATAAAAACATGAAACACGCAATGGAAAAAAATCTGCGTTATCGTGTTATTGGTTCGCGTGACAGATTACCAAAAAAATTGGCTAAATTATGTGATGAATTGGAAGAAAAATCCGCAGGAAACACCAACGGGACGGTTGTTTTTGCATTGAATTACGGCGGTCAAGACGAAATTATTCGTGCTGTCAATGCCGCAATTGAAAATGGGGAAAGCGTTGACAAGGATACTTTTGAAACATTTATGGATACAGGCGATTTATTACCTGTAGATTTAATGGTTCGCACCAGCAACGAATGTCGTATATCTAATTTCTTGCTGTGGAAATTGGCATACGCAGAATTATTATTCATTCCAGAACATTGGCCAGATTTGGTTAAATCTGAAAAATTATGGCAACGGGTTTTGGACGAATACACAAAACGCGACCGCAGATTTGGTGGTGGTAAAAAGAAAAATTATTCAGGAAAACAAAAATGAAATTAAACGAATTATCTAATACATCTTTACGGTTTATTTCCGCATTAGCCATGGTGGCAATATTGATTGTTGTTATGGCTTTGGAATCTTGGATGCCTGCCCTGCACGCTGTGCGTTGGTTGGGTATCTTGGTTGTTTTGGGTGCAATATATGAAACAATAAAATGCTACAAGGCTGCAGACACAGAAACAATAAACACAAACTTATTTTACTTTACTGTTTTTATGTTATTGTTGGTTTTAATGTTAGTATCTGTGTATTTTGTTGGCGCACGCCCATGGATTATGTTATGGCTGTTAATGATAATTGTGGGTGCCGATGTAGGCGGATGGTTATTCGGACATATTTTTGGTGGCGATAAAATGTGGGAACGTTTGTCTGCAAATAAAACATGGGCTGGACAAATTGGCGGTATATTTTGCGGAACAGCGATGTCTTTGTTGTTTTTCGTATTGTTCAAACGATATGGTGGTGATGCATTATTTTCGGTATTACTGGGATGTACAATCGCATTGTTATCACAATATGGTGATTTGACTGCCAGTTTTATAAAACGTAAAATCGGAATCAAAGATTTTGGGAATTTGTTGCCTGGGCATGGTGGCATTTTGGACAGATTTGACGGTTGGATTTACGTTTTGCCATTTATGTGGTTTTTTATCAAATAACGGATAAGGATTAAATTATGCACACGATTTTGACAATTATTGCGTTAATCATAGTTCTAGGAATTGTTGTCTTTGTTCACGAGGCAGGACATTTTATGGCTGCACGATGGGCGGGTGTGCGTGTTGATGCGTTTTCCATTGGTTTTGGACCGGCAATAATAAAATGGCACGACAAACATAATACAGTATGGAAATTATGTTGTCTGCCGTTGGGTGGCTATGTGTCTATTTATGGTCAAGAAGACATGTTTAACCGCAAAAAATATACAGATTTACCTGCTGATAAAAAAACAGGACATTATTTATCTGTTCCTGCATGGAAACAATTTATTATCATTGGCGCTGGTGTATTTATGAATTTTGTACTGGCATGGTTTATATATTCTGCTGACTTTATGTTCCGCCCACGCACGATTCAATTACCTGTAATTGGTCAGGTTGTCCGCGACAGTTCCGCTTTCCATGCCGGAATTAAACCAGGCGACAAAATTGTTAAAATCGATAATGCAAAAATTGCGAATTGGGGTGAATTAATTATTGCCAAAGAATTGGCAGACAAACACAACGCAAACGTTATAATTTCCCGCAATAATGAATTAATCAAAACTACATTAAAACCTGCGGATCGTTGGGGATTAATCGCAGATGGCAGCAAAACCATATTCCGCAAAAAGGGTTTATTCAGTGCGATGTATTCTGGGTTACGCGAAACGTATTACCAATCAAAAACTTTATTAATTGTTTTGAAACAAATCATTACTGGCGAGCGTTCTTCTAAACAACTGGGGTCGTTTATTACAATTGCCCAGGTATCTGGACATGCCTTGGAAATGGGATTCTTTGTGTTTATGTCAATAATCGCCCTGCTGTCTGTTAATTTAGGTGTGATTAATTTGTTGCCTTTACCGGTATTGGATGGTGGATATTTATTAATATTGGTAATAGAAGCCATCACACGCAAAAAATTGGGCGGTAAAGCAATGGAAATAACAATATTAATAGGATGGATTTTAATCGCATTGTTATTCGCGTTTACCATGTGGAATGATATTGCACGTGTGTTTGGATTGAATTAGAAAATGATGAAACGTGGTCTGTTTTTTGTTTTATTTCTGTTGGCATCTACATCTGTCCATGCCACTGTTGTTTCGCGGATTGACGTTGTTGGGAATCAACGTATGGATGCTGAATCTGTGCGCATTTTATCAGGCATAAAAAATGGTGATAATGTCAATTCAGAAACAATAAATAATGTCGCGAAAAAATTACAATCATCTGGGTATTTTTCATCTGTCGATACTTCGTTAAACGGAAATGTTTTAAAAATCAAGGTCACAGAATCGCCAATCATAAACATGGTGACAGTTGAAGGAAACGATGAAATTTCTACCGATGATTTAAAAAAAGAAATAAAAACCAAAGAACGCGCTGCATATGATAAATCTGTTATTGGTGGCGATGTGCAACGTATGTTAACTCTGTATCAGCGCAAGGGTTTTTTTGGCACTAAAATAAATCCGAAAAAAATTGATGTAGACAATAATCGTGTCAACGTGGTTTATGAAATTCGCGAAGGTCACCCGACATACATCAAAGACATTGATTTTGAAAACAACAAAAAATTCCGGTCACGCACATTACGCAGGGAAATTTTATCACGCGAACATGCTTGGTGGCGTTTTTTAACACAATTTGATGTTTTTGACGAAGACCGTATTCAATACGATCAACAATTGTTGCATCAATTTTATATGCGAAATGGATTTTTAGATTTCAAGGTGACAAATGTTCAAGGCAATTTTTCACCAACACGTGAATATTATTCTGTAAAATTTACTGTGGACGAAGGAAATCAATATAAAATCGGTAATATCACGATTGATAACCCGTTTCCAGATGTACCAAATCGTGAATTATACGATGCGTTAACAATATCAAAAAAAGATGTATACAATATTGATGAAATAGATGCCACAGTTAATGCGATACGTGGTGTCGTTGCAGATCACGGATATGCATTTATCAATGTCGAACCCATTACCGATAAAAACACAGAAAAACGTACTGCGGATATTAAATTCAAAATTCAAAAAACAAATCGTATATATATAAACAGTATCAATTTATTGGGTAATGTTCGCACTTTTGACAATGTCATCGAACACCATTTGCCCATGCGCGAAGGCGATCCTTTTTCATTGCAAACGATTGAAACAGGTCGTCAGAATTTAATGCACACACGCTATTTCAAAGATGTTCAAATGGTTCCGACACGTCTGGCAGATGCAAATATGATGAATTTAGATGTAAAAGTGACGGAACAACCAACTGGGGAATTGTCTGGTGGTATTGGCTGGTCAACAATTAATGGTTTTATGATTGATGCCGGAATCACTGAAAACAATTTTATGGGACGCGGTCAGGTTGTCCAGATTAAGGGTTCAATTGCCGAATATCAACGTCAGGCATTATTCAGTTTCACAGAACCATTTTTATTTAATCGTGAATTATCCGCAGGTGTCGATGTTTCATATACAGAATATAAATATTCAAAACTGGGTGGATATGGATACGACCGTGATTCTTTTGTGGTGGCTGGTCGATTGGGATGGCGATTAACAGACCACTGGACGCAAACAATGCGCCTGTCTGCATCATTTGATCAAAATTATGATTTACAATTGGGCGGCTGGAATAAAGCGAATCTGTATACACTGGGAACAAATTTGCGCTATTATAATTTACACACAAATTTCCAACAAAACACCCATACAGGAATTGTCGGTGATTTAGGTATCGCATATACTGGATTTGGCGGTACGAATACATTTATGCGATACAGTGCAGATATCACTGGTTTGGTAAAATTCTTTGATGACAGATGGCAATTAAAATCATCTTTGGATTTTGGTTATTTACAATCTTTGGAATCTGATAATTACATACCACGTGTGTATCGTTATTTCTTGGGTGGTGATTCATTGCGTGGTTTTGATGTGGCTGGTGTTGGTTCTCGTAATTGGTATTACAGAAGTTATTCATTGGGTGGTTTATGGAAATTAAATGGTTCGACACAATTAAATTTCCCAATATTTATTCCTGATGAATACCAGATTAAGGGTTTTGTATTCGCAGATTACGGTATTTTGGGCAAACCACCACATCGTGAATTTACGTATCAGGGTCAACCCAATATAATTGATGAAGATTGGCGGACATCTGTGGGATTTGGTATTTATTGGAATACACCAATGGGCCCAATGAATTTCTCTTGGGGATGGCCATTAAAGGTTAATAAATATGACGATGAAAGACGTTTCTTGTTATCGTTTGCGACACAGTTCTGATTGTTTTATCTTGACGGGGGGATTTGATATTTCTTATAATCAAATAAAAGAAAGGAGACACCATGAAAAAAATTCTGATTGTTTGCACATTGGCAATTGTTGGTTTGGGAATATCCGGATGCGGACAAATATATGATGCCGAACCGGTCAGCATTGGATATGATAACAATGAATTAAAATTAAGCCCTTGTGCGTGTATATTGGTATATCGTGCATAATACAATACATTATTATGGGGGGATTGATTGGATTACCCAAACGGATTTAATATACCTACATTTCCTGCGGGCAAAACACTTGCCCTGTCCCGCAGTTTTTCTATTTGGATTGCGATAATATTTTTTATGATTGTGGCATTTTGTGGTTTCATTGTGCTGGGAATACGTTTTAAAACAAATTATCCGTTTTTAATATCTGTGGATCCAATAACAGACGAATGGTCTGTGGTTGCATATCCCGATGAATTCAAAAAACCGATGCAGCAACATCAAATCATCCAAGAAAAATTGGTCAATGATTTTGTGACTGATTGGTTTACAATTTCTAATAATGCAAACATCAATGAATCCCGTTGGTCACAATGTTCTGTTGATGAATGTGATTTACCAGAACAATACGATCCCACAAATACAGAATGTGCGATATCTTGTAAATGTAGTGCGGATGTATTCAAAGAATTTCATATGGTTAGTCAACAATACAAAGAAATTGAAAACACCGACACATGGCGTGTTCTAGGAATGCAAATTTTACCGATTACAGTTTCAGAAAACGCCAGTTCTTGGCAGGTTTATGCCATAATACAAACATCAAATGCATCTATGATGAAACGTGTTTTTAATGTATTGATATTCATGGATATTGCACGAAACACAGACGGTTCTTATCCTGCAACATTTGGATATTATGTTAAACAATTCAATTCATACCGGATTACACAATGATGAAAATAAAATCGTTCTTTATGGGGATATTATTATTGATAATCGTTTTTATCATGGTGATATTTGGTGTGTTAATATATCGTGCAAATGAACGTTCAAACATAAAAACATATATATTTCAAATGGGCAACAATGTTAATCAACGCGTTGGTGCATTACAGGATATAGATACAATATCTCCTGATGATTTACGTAATAAATTAATAAAAAAATATATATCTGAATATTTCCGGGTTATGCCTGGTGATGCGAACGTGACATCACGTCCAACAATGATTGAAATGTCTTCGGCAAATGCGTTTTCTGAATGGGCCAACGGCGAGGCAAAACTTATTACCGATATGTCTGCAAAAAAAATGTTTCGTATGGCACGTGTTCCAGACGGTGGCATCGCACCTTTACACACACCTGATGATATTAACACCAAAACATCTGATACTACAAAATCTGTATATTATGTTGTTCATTATGAAACATACACATGGCCAGAATCAAATAATATGAACACAGAACCAATATATGACCAGGGTATTATTCATATTGAGGTTTTATTTGAACCAGGATTACGTGAACACAATAAATATGGTGAAAAAATAAACATCAGGGATTATTTAAAAAGCAATCAAAATCCGGTAAATTTGTTCAGATTCAGGGTCACAAACATAGGCAGCAAAGGCATATAATAATGAAAAGAATATTATTTTTTATATCCGTGTGTTCAATAATATTTTCGGGCAATTTTTCGATTGCTGACGATAATTTAGATTTTGACAATTTTGCTATTGTTGATGATACAGATGATGATATGAACATGGAACCAGTATCTTTAAACGATGACATGGGGGTATTAGATGTAAAACATTTTGATATTGGCGGCGCAATGTTGGGCATGAATTATGATGAAGTATACAATCTGTTTTTTAATAATTCATCACTGTATGCACCGCGCCAAAAAGACAGCATTGTTTACACGATAAACAAAGAATGGGAATACAATCTGGATTACGAATGTCGTCAAAACAATATTTTTATTCCAGACCAATTAAAAAAATGCATATATTCGTTGGCTAAAAATCGTGGATTATTATATGTATCTGAAATACATTTGGAACGTACATTTACCGGCGAAACCATTGATATTTACATGACCAGTAATGCCACAGACAATGTTGTTTGGAAAATCGTTTACAAAAATGATGTTAACCAAATGGATGGTGGTGATGAAAAATTTTCGAACATCCGCGAAAAAAAGATTTTGGCTTTTTGGCAGGGTGTAATTGATAAATACGGAATACCAAATTCTGGTGAAGACAAATGGATTTCATCTGAAAATGCCTATGACCCAATGATGCGTGCATATTATGGTCAATTGGTTTTAACAGATAATGGATTAAACACCACAGATTCATCTATTAACATCCAAAAATCTCGTGAAAATTTCCAGGCAAAACCATATGCGTTTTAATAAAACATCTTACTGGATTGGGATTTATTCTGAATTTCTGGTTCGCATGTATTTGCGCCTGCACGGATACCGCATATTGGCGCACAGATATATTACCGGCAAAAATACTAATCGTGCAGAAATAGATATAATTGCGAAACATAAAAACACTATTGTTTTTGTAGAAGTCAAAGCACATAAAACCATACAATCCGCATGGGATGCAATAACCCCAGGTCAATCAGCGCGCCTGCGCCGTGCCGCAGAAACTTATTTAATAAAAAAACATTGGCACGGCGATGCACGATTTGATGTTATTATGGTTTGCGGACATAAAATACATTGGGCAAAAAACGTGATTTAGTTTTTTATAACCGCACTTTTAATTAACGTCACATCTTCTTTAATCCCGTCAATTTTCAATTGCAATTGTCCAATACCAGATTCCAAGATTGTCGTTCGATTTTCCAAAGCTGTTATTCGCTGGTCTTGGCGTTCAATTTCTGACAACGAAGAATCTTGACGTGCGGCCCAATAAATTATTCCTGCGATAAATGCGATTAAAAACCAACTATCGCGCAAAATGTCCACAATATTAAAAATATTTTGTGTTTTATTCATAATTACTTAAATAATTCATAACAAACAATTACGGCAATATGTCCTGGTATTGTTATTACTGCGATGAATTATTTCCTCTATTTATTAAATTTTCAATTTGATGGAACAATGCACACTGTGCCGCCCACCATCTTAATTCGTCATTTGTCGCATTTTGTCCCAAAATGCGTTCAACAGTAATTGTTCGCAAATGGGATAAAACCCGTTTACCCGATGCCGTCACAAACGTTTGCGCATATTGTTTTTCAATATTATTCATTATCAACCCCTGTGATTGAGATTTCTTCACGTGCCATTTGTGCAATTGGCGCAATGTATTCTAATTCTGCATCACTGTGCAAAGATATTTTATCAATTAATCCACGACGCGATAATATTTGCAATCCACGTTCACACAACGGGCGAATAAATTCGTGCAACAAACGACCATACGTTGCACCTAAGATACGAACCATATCCGAATTACGTGCTAAAATTTCTGTAGCGGTCATCTCTTTATCGGACAACAAACCCAACCTGTCTGCCAATAATGTATGACGTATTCTGTCACGCAAATCGCGCAGAACTATTTGTGACACATCAAAATCTGCACCGCTGGCCAACGGGGTCAGACCTGAACTGCCGACTGCCTTGGGAATAATTGCGCCGGGTGTCAGATTTATATTTGATAAATTAATTACCCCATCATCATCGGCCTGCCAGATACCACTGACGGCGATTGTTGCATTTTTTAATACCAATTCTACAACTTTGTTAACAGTTTTTATATCTGGCAACGCACGCAACACTGGGCCACGACCATATAATTCACCACTAATCAAAGACCAGCGAAAAATTATATACGGATTTGTTTCAAATTTTCCACGCGCAACAACATTATTTTCAAAATCGCCGCCAACATCAATCCAGGCAGTAAAATCTTGTCCAATTAATGATTGCACCAGATTAATTGGTGTTTCTGGATTATTTTTTACAGTGTCTTTCATATGGTTTGGCAAAGTTATCGTTGGATATTTTTCCATCAAATCGCATGCAGGTATTGACGTAGTATGAAATATCGCCCCCGGCAATATGGCAATATCTGTCATTGGAATCGCCGTAAAAGAAAACGCTGAATTTGCCCCAATTGGATTTTCAGCCATAAACAAACACGCTGTTCCCAAAACAATTAAATCAATATAACACTGATGTATAGTTGTATAAAAATTAGAATCATTTAAATGCGCCCGCAACATTTTGGTTGCAATTTCTGGGTCTGGCGATAAATCACTTTCACGAACCAAATTTATCCATAATGATTCAGGTGGCGTTAATAAAGAATACATTGATGCCGCCAGATTATCAACAGCATCTGATGCGGTTGCATCAAACAATGTTGCAACATCTGTATCGTTTGTTGGCACCGTATAACGCATAGCATTTTTCCAACGGGGCAACCAAATTTCACGTTCATTTAATGCACGTTTATATAATTGCACAAGATTTTTTTCCATATTTTATCCTTTTGGTTAGGTTGTTTATATTTGAAATTCTGTATTTGCTTGAATTAATTTTTGGCTATAATTTATCGGTCTGATTGGTGCAGGCATCACAGACACAGCCCCAGCCAGCGCATCCAAACCATCATCATGTTCTTTGCTGCCCATCGGTGTCCACGCCAACATTTCAGACAACAACACTGTTTGTTTTATTCGTTCATGCATGTATAAATGTCCTGTGGTTAACAAAGGTTCAATTGCATTTAAAATTCTGGTTTCTTTTTTTGTGTGATTTGCAATTTGTGTTATATTTACATGCATATGTTTTTTTAATGCATTGGTCCGAATTATCTCTGGCAAAGCATTTCCAATTCCGTTTATTTCAACCGCTATTTTGTTCAGAAAATTATTTTGCATAAAATCTAGAACAGTTTCACATTGATTACGTAATGGATACAAATCGTTATCTGCCACCAGCATATATAAAACATCATGAACAAAAACATTTCTGTTTTTATCATCACGATAAATTAACACACAAACACTGCCATCAGAATTAGCACGCCCAGATGACGGATCCCAATAAAAACTGACACCAGAAATTTCATGAACACCGATACACGCCAAACGATGATTAAAATCATCACAATAAAAATTAATTGCCCCAGGATCTAAATGAACGCGTTCATCGGGCATATATTCTAACATCATCTGAGCCGAAAAATGTCGTGTTCCCACTGTATTTTCCAATTCATGAATTTTTTCTAATGGAAACACCTCTGGCCATGCTGAATTTCCGGCAATATCTATTATTGGAATTTTTAATTGTTTATACCCCCGTAAAAAAGGTGTTGAATTATCAAAATTTTCGTTTAACCTTATAGACATGGACTTTACCCCGAAAACTTTACCTGTTAATTTAGAAGCAGAACAAGCTGTTCTGGCTGCGGTGTTGATGGATAACCGTGCGTTGGAATCTGTGTCTGAATTTTTATTGCCAGAACACTTTTCACATCCTGCACACCAAGAAATTTATAAATTGGCTCTGCGCCAATTTGCTGTGGGTGTTCCGTTTGATATTATTACTGCAAAAACATACTTGGAACAACAGGGAACACTGGAATCTGTTGGCGGCATACAATATTTATCAGAATTGGCATCTGCCGGTTCAACCGTTGTTAATGTCGCGCATTACGGGCAAATTGTATTTGACAACGCACGCAGACGCGATTTAATACATCTGGGACAATCTATTATTGATGATGCCTATGTTGAAGATTTAGACAAACCGGTTAACACACAAATTGAATCTGCGGAACAAAAATTATTTAATTTAGCATCGACGGGTCAAACAGAACGCAATGTTGTCACATTGGCAACTGCATTAAAAAGCGCCCTGGCTGAGGCCGAAACCGCTTATAAAGCTGATGGCAAATTATCTGGTTTAACAACCGGGTTGGACGATTTGGATAAATCAATCAGTGGTCTGCACCATTCTGATTTAATAATTATTGCTGGTCGTCCTGCGATGGGAAAAACAACACTGGCATTAAATATCGCATTTAATGCAGCAAACGCAATATTAAACGGACGTGCGAACAAACAATATCATGGTGCGGTCGCATTTTTCAGTTTGGAAATGTCTTTTCCACAATTGGCGGCACGTATATTGTCATCTCAATCTAAAATTCCGGCATCAATGATGCGTGAAGGCAGCAACCTAACGGACGAAGATTTTATGAAAATGTCCCAATATGTTGATGCGTTATCCAAGGTTCCGATTGTTATTGATGATACATCCGAAGTGTCTGTTCCTGCGATAAAAACACGTGCGCGCCGTATTGCACGTCAATTTGGCGGTATTGCATTAATTGTTATCGATTATTTACAATTGATGTCTTCGCCTGGCGGCAAACGCAACGACAATCGTGTTCAAGAATTATCTGAAATCACTCGTGGTCTAAAAATATTGGCCAAAGAATTGGATGTTCCTGTTGTTGTATTGTCCCAGTTATCACGTAAAGTTGAAGATCGTGATGACAAGCGACCAATTCTGTCGGATTTACGTGAATCGGGATCTATTGAACAAGATGCTGATATTGTCATGTTCACATACCGTGAAGAATACTATCTGAACGGACATTCGCCCGAAGACAGGTTATCTGGTCCTGCATCTGATGCAGTAATCCAAAATTGGCACAAACGCTTAAACAACGCGAAAAACAAGGCAGACGTTATAATTGCTAAAAACCGTCATGGAAAACCAGAAACGGTTCATTTGTCCTTTAATGGCGATTATTCATTATTTGATAATTTAAATCAATTTGATACACCGTCTGATTATGACAACGGATTTAATCAACAACAAACACAAAATCAACCTGACGAAAACCAAAATATTGTTGATATAAATGAAATTCCGGAAGATATCATTTAAATTTTTCTTGCCAAATTCATAAAAATTGACTATCATTTTGTCAACAATATATACCAAGGAGTTCAATTATGGCCCAAGAAGAAATTATATTTCCAAATAATATTCGCAATATTCGTACTGCCAAAGGTATGAAAATGACCGAATTGGCGCGGCGTTCGAATTTATCTTTATCTGCCGTATCCAAGATTGAAAAAGGTGTACGTCGTCTTAATCAAAAACAAATCTTGAATATTTGCAATATTTTGGGCTGTAAGTTATCCGATATATTTATCCATGAATCTGATGCTGGCGCACAAAAGTGGCAAACAGAAATCAAACGCCGTTTAAACGACAACGAAGGTGGCGGTTTGAAGATATTTGGTGCCGGATTACGTAAAATTCGTCAAAAATCTGAAAAAACCATCGCAGATGCAGCGGCGGCGGCAAAAATGACCTTGTCTGTATATCATAAAATTGAGGTTGGCCAGCGTGAGGTTTATGAAAACGAAATTGATGTGTTGGCAAATGCTTTTGGGTATACCGCATCACAAATGTTTGATGAAATTGCCAAATTATACAGTTCTGGCGAATTAACCAAACAAATCAACAAAGTTACTGCGCGCGTAAAATCTGTATTGGAACCTGTGAACCCTGTGTCCGGATTAAATGTAAGTGATGGTTTATATGGCGCACAACTATATGACAGCGCACGCAAAAAATTGGTTCCTGTATTTGGTACACCAAATGCCAAGGGTATTAAATTGAAAAAATCTGATGAAACAATGATTGCTGCACCTGCCGAGATGGAGGGTCGCAGTGGCATTTATGCCATCGTTCCAAATTCAAAACGCGTTGGCGGTTTTATTCCAGAATCTGCATATGTTTTCGCAGACAGTGGTTTAACACCTAAACCTGGTGATTTGGCGGTATGTATAACATCTGATTTTGCAAAAATGGCATCTGACGAAACCTCTGATGCACAAATTGTGTTGGTAAAAAAAGATTCGCATGGCAAAATATACGGTCATATATCTAATCCAGATGAAAAAATATCTGGTGCCAGCATGCACAAAGTCGTTATGATTGTCATGCAATAACTGATTAACTACAAGGGGGGAGAAACCATGTCGCAATCGGCTCATGTAGTTGCACAACGCCTGTTGAACCTGTATCGCCAAGAACATGTAATTCGCGGTGGTTGGTCGGCTGTAAATCAGGTTTTTATTGCCGAATCCAATGATGAACAGGTAATCCATGAACTGGAAAATCTACCCACAGGTAAAAAATTAATCAAACACATAAACAATTTACGTAATGGCACAACCCCGATGGATTCCATCGACAACGATTTGTTGCCCTATGGTGGTATGATGACGGGACACGAAACAAATATTTCCTTGTCAGAAAATGAAATTATCGAATTAAAACGTGCATTATCCAGTTTTCAACCAACATCTGAAAATTTAAATGCAATCAAACAGATGCAATTAGTTAAAAAATTTGGCAACGATTGGGCCGCAGATATAAAATCTGCAATTGCGACGGATTCTGAATTATCTGCACAATGGGATAACGTCATAAAAACAGATACAGCATACAAATTGTGGGATTCTGCACAACAATTATTATCAGAAACATTAACAGAACGCAATCGTGCTAAAATCCAGGCAGACATGCCAGAATACGAAACATATCTGCCAATGTTTGGTGAAAACGGTCAAAAGATGTTAAACAGATTACGCACATTTGTATCATCTTTGTCTTAAATCATTCTGTTTTGTATATTGTATCATGTGTGTGTGGTGTTCCAATATAAATCATCGCACCATTTGGTGATAATATGAAATCCAGTTCTCGCAATCTGTCGCGCAAATTAATACGTTTTTGCACAGTATTGCATGTATTTGGAACCTCAACATCATCACAGATTATTAAATCAGAACGCATACCGGTAATATTTCCTGAGATACCCTGACATATAACCGAAGGTTCACGTATTCCAACCGGGCGTTTTATTGTAATTTTGTGACTGCCCCACTCTTTTTTCACATCAGGCAAAATCCCTTCGCACCACGGATGGTTTTCTAATATGTTTTTGATATGTGAAACCATTCTGGATGCCAATCCAGATTCTGCAGACAATATTAATATTCTGGTTTTTGGATGATGGTATAAAACACATGCGGCAAATATCCCCACAACCGTAGATTTTCCAGAATGCCGAAAAGCATTTAACAACCCACGATGGGGATTTTCATTAAAAACATCAACCAAAAATCGCATAATTTTTTGATGATGAATTGGCGTTTGTAATCCGATAAATTTATTCCATACATCCAAAAAATTCAACGCATCAGCCACTGTCATTTTTAACCGGCTATATCATCTAGTTTTGCCAACCAATTTTTTATTAAATTTGGTTTTTTTATTTTATTTTTTCTTATTTTTTCTATATTCTCCTGCTTTTTATCATCATACGGCTGTGCAGTTTCATTACGCAACCTTTTCAAAACTGCATTTTCAGAAAAACTGTCCCCAGAATTTCCATCTGCACCGTATTTGGCACGTTGCGTTGACAGCACTTTTTTTATTAGATTTACTTTGTTTTTTTCATCTGATGCGATTTGTGCTAATATTTTCTGACGCTGATTTTCTGCATCTTTCTTAGCATTATTATAATCTAATATTTTTGTCACATCTGATACCAATTGTCCCATAAAAACCTCCTTTGATTTATTTACATTAAATACCATCCGTCCATTGTCACAGATAATATAGTTGCTGGTAATTGTTCATTGCTGGATATTGTCCACAGCGGTTTCATAGTGTCAAATTGTGTTCCGAATAAATTCATATACAAATCACCACTGTATCCATCATGATTTTCATCATATGCATAATTCGGTATTTCCATACGGTGATTATTCACAAACAAAGTTTTCGTATTCATTACACGCAGTGATATTTTACGAACGCGAATTTTTTTTGGAACATGTCCATTTATAATCATTGGAAAACCAGATATTTTATATGAAAAATCATATTGTCCGGCATCATCCAAACACTCATCATCAAATTTTTCCAGATACGATGTATTCCCGCGTTTTACAATAACATAAGTTGTATCATCAACAACTGCAACACATTTAAACAAACCATCTGTTGTATATTTTCCCCATGCGGCGATATCTGTGTTAATATATTTGTTTAACACAGCCATATTCCCATCATCTGTAACAACGAATAATTGGTGGCATGATTTGTTATACGCTAAACTGACCGGTTTGTTTATCAAATGTTTGGAAAAGACACATAAATCTGTGGCATTATATTTATCGTTCAGAGTATCCAAATCTAATTCACGAATATCATGTCCAGATTTAGACACAAAAACAGTTGCACCCTCAATTTGTTGTGGTGGCAAATATTTATCAATAAAACTGCCAACAGATGTATGCTGTTTAATATTAACATTTGACGGTGTTAATGGTGAATTAGATATCGCCCATTCACCAACCGAAGTTAATATTTGCAACGCATCAGAACTGACAATCGTACATATTTGATGATGTTGTGATGATAACAGTGTGGTAAAAATTGCCTCGTCATCTAATCCTGTTCCAACATCAAAATTATTATACATGCCAATTTTAGACATCCAAATATTATTTGGCAAAGACGGAGTTCCACCAAAAATTAATCTATTTTGATGAAATGATACAGACATTGGCCAACCACGTCTTGGATTAAAAGCGGCCTCGTACCACTCTTTTAACACACCATCAGGCAACGTATAACCACCGTTAGTAAAAACGGTTGCCACACGTGCATCTTGCACAGATTCAATAACCCACTGTTTGTTATTTGCTAATAACCTGGTATTAACCCAATTGTCATTCCACAAATCTGCACTGGCTGTAAATATCGCATGGTTATTATCTATGGAACTGGGGCTGATACCGATTGTAATATTATCTGTATCATCGAATCGTGTAAAAGGCATATTCACACTAATATCAGAATTAATATAAAACACAAAATCTGTTAAAGAAAAACCAGACGATGTTTTTGTTAAAATTTTTGGGATATAATTTGGATGAACAAAAAATATCGAATTAAACCTTTGTGCATATTGTAATTTTGATAAATCAGATGCCAACCACGGCGATATTATCGAAGATACTTTGGTATCATTACAATAAACATCTATGGATGTATCATATATTACCAACAAATATTTTTCAGATTCATTTATCACAAAAGGTACTAATATTGCACCATTAACCGTATTTTTTATTTTTTTTAATCCGCGCCGACGTTTCAATCCACCAGATTGTAAAACATCAACGTTTTCCAAAGATGCAACACCATGAACATTATTTATTGAATAAAATTCTGGTGCAATTTCACCGTCAGAAAAAACATTTTGTGTCTTTAAAAAATTTCCCATGAATAAAATCCTTTTGTTTAAAATCTGGCATTAATCAAAGAAAAATTATCTATATTTGATTGATTAGAAGATGCGCTATCTATGAATTTTGCAGATTGATATTCTGATTCATATATTGCCGACATCATTCGAAAAACATTTGCATCACCTGTCAGCGGAATACAAAATTCCATTGCTAATTTATCTGCGACCAGATTTGCAAAATATCCTGGAAAATTTTCTGGTTCTGTTTTAACAATTGCTGTTATATTCAATGTATCTGAATTGGATTCGATTTTATTTCCAATTATTTTACCAGACCATTTTAAAACCCTTAACACATTTTGTGGAATAACGAAATCACCATCAGAATTTTTTACCAACAAAATTGATTGTGTTGCGAAATGCCAAGGAAACATTGATAACAATGTATCAATTACTGGATTAAATAAACTTTGCGCTAATTTGGCAGCCACACAATCTTCGTTCAAAGATTGAATTGGTTTTTCGCCCAATTTTAACAAAGCCATTGAACATAAATCTATTTTAGTAAACATTTTAACACCCATTAATTAGAAACGGGTCGCAAAAAGCGACCCGATATATGAACAAATTAAAATAAATTATGACAGTGCCGCCAAACTGACAACACCATCAACAACTGATGCAACCTTGATTGTTGATCCGTTTGAACCATTGATTAAGATTATATCACCTGTATTCATCAATGTTTTTACAGAATTAAAATATCCAGATGCGATTATCGTTGCCAATGTCACATTTTCTTTATAATGCCATAATGTAAAACCATTTGCATACGCAATCACAGACAAATTCTTATTTTGAAAAGCCATTTTGTTTCCTTTTGGTTAAAATATTACTCTGCATCGTCATCGCATTTAATACGAACGATACCTTCGCCATCAATCAAAACTGCACCTTGGGACATACTGTTGCTAATAAAGTGTGCAGCACGTTCACCATGCCAGGTAATATCTGTTTTAACTTCTTGACCACATGCATGACCAATACTGGATGCATGATAAATAAAGCAATCGCGGTCATCAGTATTTGCCAACGGTAATGCATTACATAAAATCCAATTAACACCCAACCATTTTCTGGATTCGCAACCGTCAACCAATGGTGTTGCATTGCCAACATAATCTGCGGAAACAAATTCAGATATCTTTAACAATTCGTTCCATTGATGAACACCAACAACTGCAAATCTGCGGCCATCATCTGGCACATCGTTAGTATTCAAAATTTCCAGTGCGGACATAATCAAAGATTTGGTTAAACCTGTGGAATAATCGCCAACATATTGTGTTGCACTGTTCATAGCATTGATGATTAATTCATCTGTTTTACGACCCAACGCATATGCCCCGGCAGATGCCACCACACGACGTTCATCAACATTAGTTTTCAATTCATCCAATGCATCGACCCAATCGCCTGCATAATAATCCTGTAAAGTGCATTCCACAGGTGTATGATTCAAATTCATAACCGGCACAATACCATGGCGTGATTTAGTACTGGCGATACCCTTGCCAATTTTTTGAAAGGTTGTTGAATATCCTACAACTCCTGATTTACTGCGGATTGTAGAGCGTAATTTTGTGCCCATTTGCTGATAAGCCAAATGAACATCTGCTTCAAATTGTTTGATAAACACTTGATCAACAGACATAGACATATTAAATCCTTTTTTTATTGTTTATGAAATCTAAAAAATTTTTATCAATGGTTGTGCAAAAAATGCGCCATAAATAAAAACATTATTCAGGGTCCAAAAAACGGATTATCCAATAAAAAATTCAGTTAGACATATATAATCCAACTGAAAAATTTATCTTAAAAAAAATCCCCAAAACATGGTGCTTTGGGGATTAAAATCATATACAAATTTGCATATTATTTTTTCTTAACTACTTTTTTCGCAGGTGCTTTTTTTGCAACTGGTTTTTTCGCAGCTGGTTTTTTAACTGCTACTTTTTTCGCAGGTGCTTTTTTCGCAACTGGTTTTTTTGCAGCTACTTTTTTCGCAGGTGCTTTTTTTGCAACTGGTTTTGCAGCTACTTTTTTAACTGCTACTTTTTTCGCAGGTGCTTTTTTTGCAACTGGTTTTGCAGCTGGTTTTTTAACTGCTACTTTTTTCGCAGGTGCTTTTTTTGCAGCTGGTTTAGCAGCTGGCTTTGCAGCAGCTTTTGCACAACCACATTTTTTCTTGGAACCAAAGAACATAATTCTCTCCTTTTAAGTTTTTGGACAGAACAAAATTATTTTGTTCTTGGTTTTATTTTATATGAAACAAACAAAATAGTAAAGAATAAAATGATTATGAATATAATTTTTTAAAACCATTTTCAATTTTTCTAACATATTCAGGATCATGATCACGCCAATATTTTGGATCACGCATCATGTTTCGCAATGCATCATCAGTTAAATTTTCATTTGTATTTTTGTTTGTTAAAATTGTTGGTTCCATTGATTGCATCATTTTATATATGCCTTGGATTCCCTGGGGTGTAGAGCACAACTCATCAAATGCATCGTGTGGTAAAAATCTTTCACCAAATGAATTTATTTCACGTAATGCTTCGTTCATTTTATCATCATCACCAAAAAATTTTTTTAATTCATTAATCGCATTTGTTTGTGATTGTAATTGAAATAAATTTTGTAATGTTGGTTGTAAAAATTCTTCTGCGATGGAATAAATTTTTTCAACTTGTTTTGATGTTAAACCAATCTCGTGAAATTTTTTCCGAATCGATTCGTCATCAAACAAATCATTTGTTGGATATTCAGATGCATCATCAGGCACCCCAATTGCATGATTAAATTTTTGTTTTGCAACATCATCACTATCTTCATTTGGTACAGATACCATATTGCTCATCTTTTTTTCTAATTCGCAATATGATTTAACCAACGCAGAAGTATTTAATTCACCATCTGCATTTAAAAATTTTTCTGGTACAGATTCCATTATTTTTTTCCTTTGGTTGAAGATTCTTGTTTCAAGAAATAAATTCCAGACAACATAAATATTGTTTGTAATGTTGTAAATATATCTGCATCACCAATCAGATACGCGCCCATTGCACCAACGATTCCTGTTGTTGATACAACATATGTTTTACGATTTTTCAAATATCCACCACGTATAAATTTATTCATGATTCATCCTCATTATAAATAATATAAAATATCTTCACATTCAGTTATATATCCACGTGCCATCGCCCAATATGGAATTATGTCAGCATGATGAAATTTTATTGCACCAAATACAGCATCTGGTAAATTACCACGCATCATAGTTTTGACGACACGCAAACACATTTGTAATTTTTTATCATCTGCATTTACATTTAATAATTTATGTCTTGATGAATTTTCATTTAATACATCAAACAGATTTTTATCATGTGCAATATCTGCAAACGATTTATCATATTTAATATGAATATTATAAATCATTGATGCCATCGATTCCACAGCTCGCAAAGACACAGCATTAGTTTCTGCAAAAACTATGCGTGCCAATTTATATGATGTGATTTGCGTATCATCATCATTTGTTATCAAATTTAAATGCATGTTATTTTCCTATTTAAATAAAAAAAGTCCGTGCAAACACGCACAGACAAAAAATTCAGAATAAAAAAAACCGCAACAACGTGCGGACATAATTTCTATTCTTGATGTTTAATATAATATCACAAATTGACATCAAAGTCAAGCAATTAAAAACTGATTTCTTCACCATATGTTAAAATATATCGCGAACCATCACGTAAAACCAAAGCACCATCTTCATTTAATCCGATTAATTCCACATCTTTTCCGTGATATTTTATCATTTTGTTTAATGCTGCCGCTAAATTCATCCAGCGTTCACGAACAACGGCGAAATCAGTTTTGCGCCATTTATCAATTTTTTTTATCAGAACATTTAACAAATCTGACACATCAACATTTTTAACATAATTATTCATTTTAGTAGTTTTATATTCTGCAACAGTTGGACATGTTTTTATATTTATTCCAATACCAATAATCACAAACTTTTGCGAATACTCAATCAAGATACCACTAATTTTCTTTCCATCGACTAAAACATCATTAGGCCATTTAATTTGTGGGCTAATTCCAAAATCAATCAATGTTTCTGCAACAGCGACCCCCATTGCATAAGACAACCGTGGATCACGTTCTGTTATTTTATAAATAAACGATGCGTATAAATTTCCATGATGTGAAACCCAACTGCGGCGATAACGCCCCCGCCCTGCACTTTGTGCCATCGCGGTAATAATTGTTTTATTACCCATTTTATTATGTGCAATCAAATCATGCGCATAATCTTGCGTGCTGGGGATTTTATCAAAAGACAATAATTTATACGTGTCCAATTTTATATGTCCCATTTATATTTTGAATAAAATCATGACCATAAATTTTTCGCAACTGATAAATTGCATTTTCCACAGTATGTGTTGTTATATCTGGCAATAACCCCAGGCAATTTTTTAACTCTTGCATGGTTATATTTGGATTTTTGTATAACAAAACCACTATTTTATGTTGCAAAGTTGGCAAAATCACATATTTTCCAAAAACATCTGTGATTATATCTGTGTTATTCGCCGCATCCAATATGATTTTATACAAATCCCTAATCGCCACAGGTGTTTTTATATCCAAATCATCAAACACAACATCTGCCACTTTTTGCGAATCGGCGATAACCGCCCCCAGTTCAACAAAAATATGTTGCCAATAAATGTCAGAAGTAAACACACTAATATTTCTAATCATGACACAACAATACCCGAAAAATCAAGGCTTTGCAAGGTTTTATTGCGACAAAAAGCGCACAATAAAATACACTAAAAAAATTTTTGACAAAATGCTTGACAAATTATTTTTTGTGTATTATATTTTACATCGTCAAAGGATAAAAATCATTTGACCATTATCGGGCCCGGGGTTTTCAGACTCCCTCCTACATTCTCTCTCCTCTGGACTTTGGGCCCGTCTCAGTTTAGGGTGCCTAATTTCTTTTTCTCCTTTCCTTCCTTTCAGGGCACCCGGAAAATACCGCCGGCGACGGCGGTATTTTTTCTAATTCCGCCCCATCGGGGGGCTGCGGCACAGCCGGAGGGGTGTCCCCCCGTTTCTTAATTAATGTTAATTGGAAAAATTTTGTTTACAGGTAAACTATCTGTGTGTGTAGAGTTCTGCGGGTTTCAGCCGATTTGCCAACCCTGCGATTTTTGTCCGTTTGTTTTTCCTTCCTTACCCCAGTATTATATCAGATTTTGCATACTGAAAAAAGCGGAAAAATTATTTTTCAAAAACACTAAATATTTCCCAATGACTACTGCCAACAAATTGGTCAATTGGGATTGAGATTATCATTTTATAACCACCACGTTGCAATATTTCCATATCCCGTATAAAAGTATTTGGATTACATGATACATATATAAATTTTTTAACACCAGATTTTACCAATTCTTTGCTCTGTGCCAATGCACCAGAACGCGGTGGGTCCATTATAACAACATCATAACTATTTAATTGATTTGCACGCAACGGATTTTTAAACAAATCACGTTTTACACCGTTTCCAAAAATATCAAAACCAACCGCATTTGTCGCAAAGGTAAAATTTCCCAATCCACAAAACAAATCAGCAACACGTTTCGCATCACCAACATTTTTCACAACCAAATCCCGCAAAATTTGTTCTGTTTCAATTGTGGGCTGTAAAAACGCATGTGGCGGATAATCAATAATTTTATCATTAAATTTTATTTGTGGCTGTGCACGTTTTATAATTTCAATATTGTTCCAAACAACACGTATAATTTGTGATGGCAATTTTTCCACAGCCTGTTTAAAATCGGCACTAAAATACGGAATGATACTGTTAATCGCCACATCTATACCGTTTTCACATTTTGTTATTAATACACTGCCCGACCCACCCCAAGGCAATTTTGCAACATCCGGTAATATTGTATTTATTTCATCTGCCACGTTTGGACATGCGATAACATCAATAACATCCTTGGTTTGACGTTTATAAAAACCAAAATGCCCATCAACAAAGGCGAAATCACAACGACGACGCAACCCAGCCGGCACAAAAATTGGCGTTTTAGTATATTTTATTTTTGGCAATACCGCTGATTTTTCTGTCTGATAACCTGTGTCAGAAAAATCAAACTGACAACCACCACAAATACCATACAAAGGACACTTTTTTATTTTCATATTCAAATAATAACATAAATTCCAACTTGATTACAAATTATTTTAATCTTAAAATATAAATATGAAAAAAAATTCAGACAAAAAAGTCGCCCTGTTTGCTGGTGCATTATCGTTGCCATTTTTGGCACGTGATGCGTTGCGTAAAAACGGTTGGGATGTATTTGTTATCGGATTAAAGAATTTCTATGACCCGGCATTAAAACCAGATTTGGTTATACGTGTTGGTGGTGGCGGAACAGCGGCACGCGAATGTAAAAAGCGTGGCATTTCTAAATTGGTATTCGTGGGTGCACTGGGGCATATAAATTTAAGTGATATACGACCTGATTTATGGTCTATATCTGTGTTATTAAGTGTTTTAAAACATCAACGGGGGTATGATTCCATGGCGGTTGCATTTAACAAAGCGTTGGAAAAACGCGGATATGAAATTGTTGCGGCACAAGATTTGGCACCTGAATTAACTTTTGAAAAGCCCGGTATTTATACAAAACACAAACCGTCAAAATCAGACATAGCGGACATCAAACGTGCCATTGAAGTATCACATATTATTGGTTCGGCAGACATTGGTGCATCCGTGGTCGTTGATAAACAGGTCTTTGCAGTCGAAGCCGCCGAAGGCACTGCACGCATGCTGGATCGCGTTGTTGAAATGCGCAAAAACAAACGCAAATCCAGTGGTGTGTTTGCTAAAATGACTAAACCAGGTCAGGATTTACGTATTGATATTCCTGCAATTGGTGTTGACACTGTTCGTGCGGTTGCTGCGGCAAAATTAAACGGAATTATTATAAATGCCAAGACATGCTTTGTAATCGACCGTGATGCGGTTATTGCAGCCGCGAATCGGGCAAAAATATTCATTCAGGCAATATAAAAAATCCGCCAAACGGCGGATTTTTAAATTGATTCAAAATCTTTATTTTTTGATATCTTTGATTGTGACTTTGAACACAACATCTTTACCAGCCAATTCTGGAACATAATCTGTTGGGAAAGTAATATTTACATCACGACTTTCGCCAACTTTTGCACCAACCAATTGTTCTTCGAAACCTGGGACAAATGTGCCAGAACCCAATTTCAAAGAATAATTTTCTGCTGTACCACCGGCAAATTGTTCTTCACCCAAAAATCCAGCAAAATCAATAACGACTGTATCGCCATTTTTTGCAACTTTGTCACATCCTGCCAATGCGGCAACCCCGCACAAAGCCACTACACCCAATACTTTTTTCATTTATTACTCCTTTATTTAGTATTGTAAACACATTTGAATCCATATTCACGCATGGTGACACCTTCGGATTCGACACGATAATCGTAAAATGTTGTTGGACGCATAACCTGGGCCGATGGATTATCATACACGACAACAATAGATTCAGCATTACGCCCACATACACGTTTCATTTCATAATCTGCAACACGTGCCAAAATCGTACGCGCATCCGCATCAACATCCATACCATCAGCGTTTTGCATCAAACGCAAACGCATTTCGCGTGTTTCACTATCGCCCAACAAAATTTCGATACGAACCATTGAACCTTTGTATTCTTGCCATCTGGTTTCTTTACGTGCCGTATTCCACCGATTCGATATTGCCTCACGTTCTGCCATACTGCGTGGTTTGTACGAATCGATTTCTGCGTATTCGTTATCCGCAGTTATATATTCGCCAGTTTTTTCATCATACACCGCATTGGCATCGTTCCCATAAAAACCGCCATCCCCAGAATTACAGCCACCCAATAACACCGCAGAACACAAAAAACAAAGTAAATATTTTTTCATTTCTTTTTCCCTTTTGTTTTTTTCATCCTAGCAAATAAACTTTTTTGATTCAAGCCACAATTTATGATAAAATAAAAAACATGAGTAATGTTGTATTAGATTCTTTATTAAAACCATTGGAAGAATTTTACAGTCCTTCCTTTGTTGAAGAAATTGCCATAAATCATGCAGGCGAAGTATGGATGCGTTTAAATGGTGGACGTGTTCCATGGGTTTCTTACAACAGCGAAATTTTATCAAAACAATATCTGATTGATTTGATTCATACGGTTGCAAATATTTACGAACGTCCATTTGACCCGATTCACGGGATACCTGTGGTATATGCTACATTACCTGGAAATCATCGTTTTTCTGCAATTGCGGGTCCAAACGTTCAATATGACGAACGTGATATAACCGGCGGTGTGGCATTAAATATTCGTGGTGGCACCACGCGTGAAACCAGTTTTGAAAACTATCATCTGCAACGTGGGCAAAAATTGTTAAAGGTAAAGCCCCGTGAATCCGTCCGTCCTGATGAC
Source organism: uncultured Pseudomonadota bacterium (assembly GCA_946613885.1). GTDB lineage: Bacteria > Pseudomonadota > Alphaproteobacteria > Rs-D84 > Rs-D84 > Enterousia. Next base: position 20,434 of record CAMOGA010000005.1, on the reverse strand, counting down.
CCATATGAACGGTTAATGTCTGCAATAAATGACGGCAGTCCTATTCTGGTATCTGGTGCGACATCAACGGGAAAAACCACTTTTTTAAATCATATGTTAACACTGATTGATCAAAACAGTCGCGTTATAACTGTTGAAGACGCACGTGAAATTCGTGTTCCACAAAAAAATCGTGTTCATTTTGTATTATCCAGAACAGAGCAAAACAACGATTTTAATTATGCGCGTCTGCTGGATTTGGTTGTTCGTATGACCCCAGATGTGATTATTGGTGGTGAAATATCCACCGACAATGCTGCTGTGTTATGGGAAATGTTGGGTACTGGCCACGACCATTTTTACACTACAATTCATGCAGAAAACGCAGAAGCCGCCTATGCCGCATTTGCAGATCGTATCTTACACACCCAACCTGCATATAACAGAACCGAATTAATTGCAGAAATGAAAAAGAAAATTCGTGTTGTCCAATTATCTCGCGAAGGAACATTACGCGCTGTCACAGAGGTTGTTTAACTAAAAACATTGACATTGTCCAAAACCGTGCTATTTTTTTCAAAAGAACCAAGGGGTTATACAATGTATATTGATATTGAAAAAAAAGTTAACACCATCAAACAATCTTTGAAAACGGAATTACAGAAAACAAACGCAATTGATGCACAAAATCGTGTAATTGATGCGACAAAATTTACAGCCATCGTTCAATCAAAATTAAAAGAAATGGAACAATTGGAACCTTTGGCTTTTGACATCAATGGTACCGCCACAGACCGCTATGGCGCAAACATAATATTAAAAGGTATTCACGAAATAGAATGTATATTACAAAACAAATCGTTGACACCTGACCACGATGAATTGAACAGACAAATGAATACCGCAGAAAAAGACGAATACGAACGTATTCTTACACGCAAAAATTTTTGGAATAAAATATTTCACAACCGCATAAAAAATAAAACTAAATAAAAAAAACAGCGAATTTTCGCTGTTTTTTTATCTGGTCATCACATAAAACTTTGCGGGTTTACATCTATTTTTACTCTGGTATTTGTTGGTTGTTTTATCTTATCCAACCAATCACGCACAATCGGTTGCAAATTTGCACGTGCATGCCCAGACACCAAAAACCTCATGCGATACCAATTACGAATCTGATAAATCTGGGCGGGTATCGGCCCCATAATTTTTCCACCATTTAATTGCGGTGCAACACTTGCCAATTCTTCACAATATTTTTTCAGCACACTTTCTTTATCACTTTCCACAATAACAGCAATCAATTGCCCAAACGGTGGCATTTGCGCCGCCCGCCTTGATTCCATATCGCCGGCCATAAATTCATCGCGATTACCGGCACATATCGCCCCCAACACAGGATGTTCTGGTTGATACGTCTGTAATAAAACACGGCCAGGAATTTCGCCACGACCCGCACGACCTGCAACCTGAAATAATTGTTGGAAAGTATGTTCACCCGCCCTAAAATCTGTTCCAAACAATCCCATATCTGCATCAACAACCCCAACCAATGTCAGGTTTGGAAAATGATGTCCTTTGGCTAAAATTTGTGTTCCGATAATTATATCTATTTCCCCATTTTCCATCTTATGAACCATCCGTTCCAATGATTCACGCGATGATATTGTATCAGATGACACCAACGCAGTTCGCGCATTTGGGAATTTTACAGATATTTCCTGTTCAACGCGTTCCAATCCCGCCCCACGCATAGAAATATCATTTCCACATTGTGGACATTTTGTTGGTAAATTTAGTGTTTTTCCACACATATGACACAACAATTTATTCAAATTTTTATGATAATTTAACCCCATTGAACAATCAGGACACTGTGCCACCCAACCACATTTTTTACATTGCACAATCGGTGCAAAACCACGACGATTTATAAACAACATAACCTGCTGATGTTTTGACAAAGTATCACATATTTCATCACACAGTATCGGCGATAAATTACCCGAAATTTCATTTTCATCTGAACCAATTTTATAAGATTCAGGATGATTTTGACGCATATCTATGGTTTCAATTTTTGGCATTTGTGCACCACCAAAACGCGACATCAAACGTATACGATGATATTTTCCCATACTGACGTTATACATTGTTTCAACAGATGGTGTGGCACTGGCTAAAACAACGGGAAAACCGGCAATTTTCGCCCGTAATATTGCCATATCACGCGCATGATAATTCCCCATATCTTCCTGTTTATATGATGTATCGTGTTCTTCATCAACCACAATTAACCCCAGATTTTGCCAGGGTAAAAATAATGCGCTGCGTGTTCCAACGACAATTTTTATATCACCACGTGCAACACCACGCCAAATTTCACGCCGCCGTGATGCGGTTAAATTGCTGTGCCACACAACGGGCGGATTACCAAAGCGATTACGAAATCGGTCCATAAATTGTGCAGTCAACGCAATTTCAGGCATCATCAATAATACCGATTTCCCCATATTATATGCACGTAAAACCGCATCAAAATAAACCTGAGTTTTACCAGAACCTGTTATACCATCTAATAAATGCACAGAAAAATTTTCATCACTAATTGCGCGATTTATCTTATCCGCCGCAGATTGTTGTTCCGCGTTTAATTTTACATTGCCCGTATCATAATATTCATACACAAATCTACGTTCATCTTTTTCACGCATTGTGGTTGGCATTAACACAGCATTTTTTATCATTGTTTTTATAACAGCCCCACTAACATGTGCGATATTTTGAATATCCGACACAGACATTGGTTCATTTTCATTTGATTGAAACGCATCCATAACACGTTGTCGTGCATCTGTCATTTTAGTCGTCTGATTAAAATTATAGGCATATAATTGTTCTATTTTTGGCGGATTAAACGCATCAGGAACATTTAAAATTAATCGCAACACCGCCCCAGGATTCATCAATGTCCATTGTGACATTTTGTATATCCAATTCAAATCAGCCACGGACATTTTTCCAAAATCACATATTGATATTATCGGTTTTATCTTTGAAGCATCTATCTTGCCATCCCCGGCCCCAACAATAACGCCAATATATTGTTTATTCATAACCGTAACACGGACAAAATTTCCAACATCTGCATTTTCAGTCAAACGATAATCGTACCCAGTGTTTATAACATTGGGTATCAGAACTTTTACAATATCGTCTTTTTTGAACATATTCATAAAATACTTGTTTTTTTTCTTTTTTTCAATAATCATTTATACGTTATGTGGAAATTATTATTTGAATTAAGTGACCGGTTATTTTCAATTGTGCCGATAAAAAAATGGCGCAAATTTTTACGCACAGATTTATTGTTTGATTATCGGCGCAAAATAAATGCACTGAAACACGCATATCCCGATTTAGATTATGGAAAAATGCGTCTGGCTAAGGGTGGCGGTTCATTGGTTTTTATAATTGGCAACGACACGTTCAAGGTTCGCAAACATAATTACGAGGCCGGCAAATTCGAACGCTTTTACCGTGAAAAACGTATCACAGATGCACTGCGTCCATGGTGTACGATTGAAATTCCAAAAATTGAATTTTTTGATTCTGACAATATAACTTTTTATAAAACTGCACGTATAAATGGAAAATTATTGGTTAATATATCATCGCGCAAAATAAAAAAATATCAAAACCAAATCAGCAAACAATTGGCAGAATTTATATACCAAAAATCGTTGGCAAAACCGACAGAAATCGATGATTTGCGCACCAATCCGATTCAACCTGGATATTCATGGATTCATGGTGACATGTGCAGCAATATTATGATTGACCCAAAAACCATGAAAATCACTGGTATAATTGATTGGGAATGGGCAAAATACAACAATACAGATTATGAATTCACTGGTCTGGTTCGTGTTCGTAAAAAAATGCAGAAGATTGGTCTGGATAAAACCACACGTGATGCATATAAAAAAATCATAAACGAATTATGATATTTTATTTATCGTTTCTGATATATCTTTTGCATTTGGGATGTGTTCTATTACTAAATCAGCATTATATTGTCCGCGAAACCAAGTTCTTTGACGTTTAGCATATTGATTCGTTTTTGTTATCCAATTTTCAATTGCCTCTGATTCAGATAATTCACCGCGCAGCATTTTGCATAACTGTGTTGCACCAATTGCACGTGTTTCATCAAAATTATTGGTAATTATATTTTTCGCTTCGTTTAATGCGCCACCATGTATCATTTCAGGAATACGTTTTGCAATACGTTCCAATAATATTTCACGTTCTGGCAACACCAGTATTTTATATGCATCTGAAATGATTGCACCAGTACGAGGATTTTTTTGCCAATCCGTTAAATGAACACCAGTTTCAAAAAACACCTCTAATGCACGTGCAGTACGTTGTGGGTCAATCATTATAAAATCAGTTGGCAATATTTCACGTGCCTTTGACATATCGTTTTCAACGATATCACGCGCACGTATTCTGTTTTGTTCACTGATTTCCGGAATTTGAGATATACCATTTAACAAAACATTTATATAATATCCCGTACCGCCAACAAAGATTGGTATTTTGCCCATTAAAACCACTTCATCCATCGCCTGATGCGCCAGATTCAAATATTCAGAAACACTAATATGCTTATTTAACGGCAGAATCGAAAATAATTTATATGGAACACCATCAATTTGTTCTGATTTGGCATCTGATTCATTTGCAAACGGTGATGCAGATATATTTTCAATACCAGCATAAATCTGAACACTGTCGCAATTTATAATTGCACCATTTATTTGCTGTGCCAATTCATGCGCAAAATCAGATTTGCCCGATGCAGTTGGTCCTGTAATAATTATCGATTTATACTTCATAATCACATTATAGAAAACAGACGGCTATTTTCCAGAAAAAAATCAAATTGTATTTTATCCCTATTTTATGATAAAATATCACATCAGGAACAAAGGAGATTTTATGAAAAAAATTCGGGTTGCAATTAATGGTTTTGGGCGTATTGGGCGTTTGGTATTGCGTGCTGCAATTGAATCCGGGCGCAAAGATATTGATTTTGTCGCAATTAACGATATAACCCCATTGGACGAAAACGCACATTTATTACAATATGATTCTGTTCATGGAAAATTAAATACCGATGTTAAAACAGACGGCGAACACATATTGGTTGGCGGCCATAAAATCAGGGTTTTATCCGAACGCGATCCATCTAAATTACCATGGAAACAGATGAAAATTGACGTTGTTATGGAATGCACAGGTTTATTTACCGCGGCGGACAAAGCACGTGTTCATCTGGACAATGGCGCAAAACGTGTTTTGGTGTCTGCACCATCTGTGGGGGCGGATAAAACAATTGTTTTTGGTGTTAATGAAAATAAAATAACTAAACGTGATTTGATAATATCAAACGCATCATGCACAACGAATTGTTTGGCACCAGTGTTAAATGTTCTGGATAAAAAATTCGGTATAAAAAATGGTTGGATGACAACTGTGCATGCTTATACAGGTGACCAGCAATTATTGGATAAAAATCACAAAGATTTCCGTCGTGCACGTGCGGCAAATTTATCAATGATTCCGACAACAACCGGGGCTGCTAAGGCAATTGGTCTGGTTTTACCAAAATTAGACGGCAAATTAGACGGTGTTGCAATTCGTGTTCCAACTCCGGATGTTTCTGTCGTTGAACTGGTATTGAATTTAAAGAAAAACACAACATCAGAATCTGTTAATCGTGCGATGATTGCGGCACAATCTGATATATTGGGCATCAATGAAAAACCATTGGTATCTATTGATTTCACACATGATTCACACAGCGCGATTTTTGATACATCGTTTACACGTGTTGTTGATGGTAATGTATTGCACATAACCGCATGGTATGATAATGAATGGGGATTTTCAAATCGTATGTGCGATACCGCCGTTGCAATCGGAAAAACACTATAAACAAATAAAAAACCGACAAATGTCGGTTTTTTTATAAAGACATTTTATGTTTTATTTCACGGATTCGTGCCAAAATTTCACGCAAATCTTCATCAGATATTGTTGGCTTGGTATTTTTATTTTGTATTTCATCAACCAAAACTATACACAACGTTGCCAATAATGCACTTTCCTGCAAAGGACCAATTTTATCCAAAATCTGCCGTGCGCGCGCATCAACAATACGCCCCAGTTCAATCAGGCGACCCTCTTGCCCGTCTTCACACCCCATGGGATAATTGCGATTAACAATTGGTATTGATACAACACTCATTTCTTTAATTTCTCCAGAATCGACACAGATTTTTCAATTAACTGTTTGGCGTTTTCATTTTTTTCACGTAAAGTCTTAACCTGTTTAGTTAAAATAGCAACCTCTAAATCTGTCTGTTTTGTCGCACATTGGGCATCGGCACGTAAATGTTGTGCCAAAATCTCTAATGAATCCAGTTCTTGAAAAATTTGATCTTTAATATCTGCCATATTTGCATTTTACGATATTTTTTATATGCGTTCAACCGGAAAATGTGATATAATACATCCGTTAAAGTTAAGGAACAAATTCTATGAAGACAAAAATCATCTATATTTCTGGAAACGAAATTTTCGATATGAACGATATACGCGCTGCATTTGAAGAGGTTCGCAACGCATTAAATCTGGATAAAAACACTGTGTTATTTGGTGTCCCTGTGGACAACGAAGATGCCGGATTATCAACAAAAACAGATAACATCGCCATATCAGAATCAAATATTACTGACGTTATTAATACACCGGAACCAGAATCGATTGAAACATCTGAAATCATTGAACCAGAACCAGAATTTATTCCTGAACCAATTGAAATGGTTGAACAAACCGAATCGGTTGTTGAAACACCAATAAAAAAACGTGGCCGCCCACGCAAAGAAACAACCATAACAGAAACAGTCGTTGATTCTGAAAATCAGGATAATATCGATACAGAAAATATTGTTCCTATATTATCTGTATTATCAACAAACGAAGATGAAAACGGTTCAGAACCACAAAACAACGAAATTGTTGAAAATTTAGATATAATTTCTGAAATATCTGATGAACCATCTGAAACAATTGAATCAAAAGAAGATGACGAAATGGACATCCAAATTTCTGATGATGATGCAGATTTGGAAAAATTATTATCTGAAATGACCCCATTGGACGTATCAGAAGATACAAATAATAACGAACCAATCATACCTGTGGACAATAATGACGATAATGATATTTCTGTAGATGCGACATTGGAACAATTGGCAACTGAATTTGCAGAAAAACAGGATAAAATTACATCTGAAACAAAATCGACATCTCGCAATAGAATTGGAAAATTACGCAACATTTTACCGTTCAAACAATCTAAACACAAAGACACTGGATTGGGTGATTTATTTGGATGGGCCGGTATTGCTGCAAATGATGAAGATTTTTCTGTTCCGGGATTTTTTACAAATGCCGCTTCACGGAAATAAACAATGGATAAAACAACAATAATAAATTTATTAACTAATTCCGGAATCAAAGTATTCGGTATGGATTCTGAAAATATATATTTTGAAGATCCATCCTGTATATTTCCTGCATTTGATACAATATTACATTTTGCATGGATTGTTATTGTATTTTTAACCATATTTATGTTGGCGGGTTGGGCTTTTCTATACATAAAAAATGGTGTAAAAATAAATACATTATTTAATAACGCAAAAACAATTATTTTAATTTTTGCGGTATTAAGTTTTGTTAAACCGATTGTAAATGTGGTATACGGCGATGATTTATTTGCCCGTCAATGCGATACAAAACAGGTATCTTTATCATCAATCCAGGAATTACTAGACACACGCAACAAACATTTTTCAAAATACGACAACGGTTTATTATACGAATCTTTTGAAGTGGTTGATTCTGGTGCAAAATATGATATCGAAACAACATCAGATGATACAGAACAATAAAATATTATACTTTTTTGGAATCACGCGTTTATATCAAATGTGAATTACGTGCCGAATATAAAACATTTCCAGACACCAATAAATGATCATATAATTCTATGCCTAATTGTTTCAAAGCATTTTCTAATTCCTCAGTCATTTGAATATCGGCTGTTGAAAAACCTGTGATACCAGATGGATGATTGTGTACTAACAAAACACTATACGCATTTAAATCTAATGCTTTTTTAACAATTTCACGAACATACACTGCCGCCCAATCAATGGTTCCTGAACTATGTAAATCATCTAATATTAACGCCAATTTTTTATCCAGATAAAACACGTGAAATTCTTCAACTGTTTTATTACCTAATAACACTTTGCAATAATTTTCCAATTTTGCAAAATCATAAAATATTGGTTCGTTTCCAAACACATATTTATATTCCAAAGTTGTGATTTCGTGTACCAGTTTTAAAAACGTTGCTGTATTTTCTTTTATTCCAGGATTTGTCATTAATTCTGCCACAGGCAAAGACAACAACTGTTGAATATTTCTATATTTTTTATATAACTGACGTGCCAAAGCACGCACATCACGTCTGGGGATAGCATAGGTTAATAACAATTCCAACAATTCATATTCCGTCAATTGCCCTGCCAGAAACTTTTCTCTTAATCTGGCGCGATGACCATGTTGCAAAGATTGATATTCTTCTTTTTTAATCATGGGGCAATTTTTCTGTAAATATAATCACACCGTCTTCTGTAATACCCAAAGTATGTTCCCACTGCGCAGACAACCCGCCATCCAACGTGCGCACAGTCCAACCATCGTCTTTATCAATTTCACATCGATGCGTTCCTGTATTTATCATCGGTTCAATTGTAAACACAAACCCAGGTTGCATAATCAATTTATCATATGCTTTATCATAAAAATGTAAAATATTTGGATTATCATGCATTACTTTACCAATACCATGCCCACAAAAATCTTCCACAATTGAAAAACCATGTGGTTTAACCACAGATTCAATTGTTTTTCCAATCTCGGACAACGGAACGCCCGGTGCACAAATTGAAATAGCCGCATTTAATGCATCTTGACACGTTTGAACTAACTTACGTGCCTGATTTGAAACATTACCAATCATAAACATACGTGATGCATCACCATGGAAACCATGATATTCAGCCGTTAAATCGATATTAACAATATCACCATCTTTTAAAATTACATTATCATCAGGTATTCCATGACAAACAACATCATTTATTGATGTGCATATACTCTTAGGATACCCCATATACCCCAAATCAGATGACCTTGCACCATTTTCTTTTAAAAATCCCGCAACCAATCTATCGATTTCACCGGTAGAAATTCCTGCAACGATATACGGTGTTATGTAATCAAAGCAACGTGCCACCAAATCACCAGATACACGTAATCTTTTAAAATCTTTTGGCGCATAAACAGACGACAACATTTTTACTTCCTTCGTTTTAAAGCCAATTTTGCGGCACGCACAGATAATTTCAACGAAAAATCACGAATTAAAATTTCTGGTTGCATACCGCTAGTTCTGCATAATTTTTCTAAATCGTTTAATTTAGATAAAACATTAACAATCTCATCCTCTGACCATATTTTCATAGCAACACGAAACTTATCAGCAACCTTCCAAAACAACATACGTGGCAATTGACCATCAACCACCGCTGTTAATAATTTTGAAAAATGATTATACAACATACGAACCAACATATTCGCATCTGCACCACTGTAAATTAACCTGTCCAGCGCAACCATCGTTTGATTTATATGTCCTGCTGTTAATGAATACATATAATCATCTGCACTGGTTGCCGATGTATCCGGCAGACACTTTTCCACATCTTCCAAATCAACAACATGTTTATCAGAAACATATATTGCAATTTTTTGTAAAAAACTGCGCGTAATTCCCCTATCGCCCCCCATATGTGATAACATATACGACATAGCATCTGGTGTGACCTGTCTGATACCATTTTGCGCTGATAATTCTTTATGAATTAATGCCTCTAATGTTTTTGAATCATCGGTATAACATGCAATTGCCGCAACATTTTCACCATCTTCAAACAACTTGCGTAACGAACCAACACGCAAATCACCGGCTGTCACTATTATGGTTGCGCACAACGATGTTGATAACACTAATTCAGATATAATTTTCGTATCACCATCACCAGCCCCAGAAATTATAACCGCCTTGCGTCCACCAAACATTGAAGGCGAACAACTTTCTGCAAAAACTGCATCTTGTTTTTCACGCAATTCATTTGCATCTAACACAAACAAATTATCTTTATCAATTTCTAATTTAGCAACCGCATTATCACATAATTCATCAACCAAACCTGCATCCGGTCCATATATCAACACAGCATTGATATTTGATATTCCAGAATTAAAATCAGATTCTTTCCATTTCATTATTGATTTTCCACTTTTCGAATTTCAGTAATGGTGCGTATTCCGATTTTTTCAGCCAATTGATGTATAGTGTTCATAACTGCATTATTATATGATGCATTTGACGCGACCAGATAACGAACAAAAGTATAACTTTCCGATGCAGATTCAGCCCCAGATGCAATTTGCTTATCCCCCTGTTTTAACACATAAGATGCGTCTAATCTAACCTCTTGCCAAACGGCATCACCTGCACGTTCCAATGCCTTGTATTTGGTCACAGGGTCTTTTAAATTCACAGACAAAGAATATTTTGCGTTTTCATCATGAATCCCACCAAATTTTGCATTTAACGAATTTCGCAGTTCAATACCATTAATACCACTGATTGGTCCGACATAAATATCGGTTGAATCACCGGAAAAAATCGGTTTAAAACTGCATGCTGATAAAAATAATAATAAAAATAATTTTTTCATGTCTTTTTCCTGTTGAACTCTGATGCAATTTTAGCTACACTTTTTATAAATCGCAAGAGAGAATTCGTGAATATTTTTTTAATTCTTTTATCTTTAATAATTATGGCAGGATATTACATGATGTCCAGTCCATCCACGCGAATTATCCAACATGAAACAGAATACGCCATAAAACGGGCAGATTTACGTTCTATTGCCGAATGTGTGGTATCTGCACAAAACGCATCGATGTATGGCCAAGAATTCATTGATGATTGTGTTGAACGCTATGACATAACCAGCCAATACGTATGTATGAATAAATCTTACAATATCGTATCATGTGATGCAACATCTGGAAAAACGCCGATATTTAATTTCATTATTACAACCAGTTCGGCTCTGCCAGAAACAGAATATAATAATATGTTGGAAATACTGGAAAAATATTACCCTGATGCTGGAACATTTGGCATATTTACTGATTCCAGTTTAATGTCCGCTGGGTCTGTATCTCATCGCACCATACCAGCAAAAATCGTAAAAGCGGCAAATTTAACGGATGGCCAATTAACATACATCATGCAATACAAGATACCAGAAACCACCATTGATTATCCTACTGTTGACGACAGTAATATTATCTGTCCACCAGATACAATAAAAACATTTCGGTTTGGTCGATGGCAATGTATCCAATATAATTATAAAATGTCTTGTACTGGCGACACCATTTGGGACGAAGTATCTATGCAATGCGTGGCAGATGACACACGTCAACCACTGTGTTCAAACAATCAAACGGCTGTATTGATTGATGACATGTGGGAATGTGTTGATCCGTTTGCCGACAAAACATGTCCCCAGGGAATGGTTGCGCGCCTGGATTACAATGAATTAAAATGGGAATGTATTGCCGACCCAAATGCGAAAAAAACTAAAAAGAAATGTGATAATATCGCCCGCACAACCCCGATTCAGGGTGGTATTGGTGCAACATTAAGGGTTCGTTCAATATCTTGTACCGATTGTGAAAAATTATTTGTAGATGAAGAAACATGTGAAACGTATTGTATACCCGATGTCGATAAATTAAATAACGCGGCATGTTATAACAATGACATATCCGAATGCAGTGGACCTGTTCGTGGAATATATTTCGGTTTTTCTCCAAAATCTCGCATTGATGGGATACCGGAACTGAACGGCATAACAATTGATTTAGACACTAACCACAGCCAAAACCGCATGTTTAATTGTATGGATTGTGGTGATGGGGAAATAGACACAGAAAAATCAATATATCCATATACTGCAATATGTAAATAAAACATAAGGCAACGATAAAAAATCCTTGTTTTTTGAAATTTTATATTATACAATACCCGATAACATTAACAAAAAAATACAAATTCGCCAAAGGGGGTGAATAAAAATATGGTAAAAGTTTTGGTTCGTGATAACAACGTTGAACAGGCTCTGCGTGTTGCAAAACGTAAATCACAGAAAGAAGGTCTGTATCGCGAAATGAAGGAACGTCAACGTTACGAAAAACCGACAACTAAACGTAAACGTTTAAAGGAAGAAGCGGTCCGTAACGAAAAGAAACGCCAATCCAAACAACGTATGGTATTTGGTTTCTAACAATTCAAAAAACACCGACACATGTCGGTGTTTTTTATTCAAAACATATAAATTTTATGATATAATTCACAAGTGACAATTTTAGCGATTTACCTGAATCAGACAGAATTATTTTGGAAAAAGTTATGAATGCCGCATATCATTCCCAAAAACAACCTGTTTCACAATAAAAACAACCATAATATTTTCACTGTTTTTTCTTGTTTTATTTTTTTAAATGTTTTAACCTGTGGCTGATAAAAGTGGGAAATATTATGAGAAAAACCGAAAACACAGTCGAAAATATATCTGGTCAACAATTATCAGACGCATTGTCTGAACGTTATTTATCCTATGCGGTTTCAACCATTGTGGCACGTGCCCTGCCCGATGTTCGCGATGGATTAAAACCGGTTCATCGTCGTATTTTATATTCTATGTTGCGCCAAAAATTATCCCCAAACGCTGCATTTCGTAAATGTGCAACTGTGGTTGGTGATGTATTGGGTCATTATCATCCCCATGGGGATTCTTCTGTTTATGATGCAATGGTGCGTCTGGCCCAAGATTTTTCTGTTCGTTATCCATTAATTGATGGCCAGGGTAATTTTGGAAACATCGATGGCGATCCCCAGGCGGCATATCGTTATACTGAATCTAAAATGACTGCGGCGGCAATGTCTATTATGGAAGGCATTGATGAAGACAGTGTTGATATGATGCCAAATTTTGACGGCACAACTGTTGAACCAACTGTGATGCCGGGTGCATTTCCAAATTTGTTGGCAAACGGCGGTATGGGAATTGCGGTTGGTATGGCAACAAACATCCCAACACACAATGTATCTGAAATTATGGATGCGTTGAATTTGATTGTTGATAAACCAGAATCTACAACCCCGCAAATTATGAAAAAATTAATAGGTCCTGATTTTCCAACTGGTGGCATATTAATTGATGATTTTGATACGATTTGTAAAAACTATGACACTGGACGTGGTGCATTTCGTATTCGCGCAAAATGGGAAACCGAAAAATTAGAACGCGGTGCCGAACAGGTTGTAATTACTGAAATTCCATACGGTATTATAAAATCAAAACTGGTGGAACAAATTGCAGATTTAATTGACGCGAAAAAATTACCATTGGTCGAAGATATTGTCGATGAATCAACAACAGATGTGCGCATTGTAATTACGCCTAAGAACAGAAATATCCCCATTGATAAAATGATGGCGCATTTATTTGCGATGACTGATTTAGAATATAAATTCAACATGAATTTTAACGTTGTAGATTCAAATGGTGCGCCACGTGTTATGCCTATTGGCGATGTGTTGCGTGAATTTGTTGCACATCAAAAAAATGTTTTATTGCGCCGCACAAAATGGCGTTTGGGTAATATTGACAGACGTTTGGAAATATTGGATGGATTATTAATTGTTTATTTAAATTTAGACAGAGTTATCGAAATTATAAGAAACGAAGATGATCCGAAATCTGTATTAATGGCTGAATTCCAATTGACTGAGGTTCAGGTTGAATCTATATTAAACACCCGCCTGCGTTCACTGCGCAAATTGGAAGAAATGGAAATTAAACGCGAAGATGCTGAATTACGTGCAGAACGTGAAAAATTGCAAAATTTATTAAACAGCGATGAAATCCAAAACGCACAATTGCATGCATGGTTTGATGACATAAAAAAACAATATGCAAAAACAACTGCGTTGGGTCGTCGTCGCACTCAGTGGATACCAGTTGGCGAAGAAATCGTTGTTAACGCAGATGATTTTATCGAACGCGAACCAATTACCGTTATATTATCTAATATGGGCTGGATACGTGCGGCGCGCGGGCATCTGGATTTAAATAATCTGGATATGAAATTCAAAGAAGGTGATGAATTACAATTTGCGTTCCACGCACAAACGACCGACAAAATCAATCTGTTCACATCAAACGGAAAAATGTTCACATTGGCTGCGAACGATTTGCCATCTGCGCGTGGGTTTGGGGAATCTGTCCGTATGATGGCGGACATCGGTGCCGAAGAAAACATTGTTCGCGCATTTGTATTGGATACAAATGCAAAATATCTGGTCATCGGTCGTCACGGTACAGGATTCATTGTTAACGGTGAAAATTGTGTCGCCCAAACCAAAAACGGGAAACAGATTATGAACGTTGACGATAAAAATCCGGCGGTATTATGTGTTCCTGTGACTGGCGATATGGTTGCTCTGTCTGGTTCTAACGATAAATTGTTGATATTCGAAACCAACCAAATTCCAGAAATGTCCCGTGGCAAGGGTGTAATTTTGCAGAAATATAATGCCGAACGCACTTATACAATCGATGCAATGTTCTTTAATATGGCAGACGGTTTTGGTTGGACAACTGGTCGCGGAACAACAAAACTGGACGATATTACACCATGGCGTGCAAAACGTGCATCCCAGGGTCATACGATTCCTGTCGGGTTTCCACGCAGTGGTAAATTCGGTAAATAACAAACAAAAATAAAAAATTTCCAAAAAAAATATTTGACAACAGGCATAATAGGTAATATTATGCCTGTCAGATTAATACGAACACATTTTACAAATGGGGGTTTAAATGGACAGAAATATTTCACAAAAAATAAAGAAAATCATCGCTAAAGAATGTGGTATTCAGGTAAAAGATATAAACAACAACACAGGTTTTATGTCAAATTCTAACTTATCTTATTTTGATTGTGTTGATACATTGTACACACTAGAACACAAATTTCATGTCCGCCTGCCAGAATCAGATTACGGCAAATATAACACTGTCGGAAATTTAAAAAACAAAATTATTGCCCAATTAAAAAAACGTACTAAATAAAAAACAATAACAACTACTATTTATTACAAGAAAAAACCCGCAAAACGCGGGTTAATTTTTATAAAATTCACACCATTAGTGGGACATTTTTGCCTCTGTAAATACGACATGCTTGCGCAATTTTGGATCGTATTTGCGAAACTTCATTTTACCCTGAGTGTTTTCAGATTTTGTATTTTTCGTGGTTGTATAATAAAAACCGGTTTCTTTGTTTTCCAGTTTTACAACTTCTTTGCTGCCTTTTTTAGATGCCATTTTTATTGCCTTTGTTTTAATTTACTGGGTGCATTTTATGTTATATTTTATGAAAAATCAAGCAGAATTTCAATTACATTAAATAAAATATTCTTTATCCCCTATTTTTGCCTTGCACGGTTATGCCAAAAATATTATAATTATCGTATCACAGGAAAGGGAATTTTTAATCTATGAAACCAAATTTCGGTTTTTTTGTTATTGCATTATGTGTCGGATTATTGCCGGAATATGGCGCATTTGCCAAATCAGAACATTGTGACTATGGCGAATTTTTTATGACCAAAAACTGCAGTAATTGTCCCGCAGGATGTTATTGTCCGTATATCAGCGGTAACAGAATGCAATTAGATATAGAAGATGAAATTTCAAGTTCTCAACTTGCAGATTGGTGTGCGCATAAAATTAACCAATGCGACAAACCAAAAAAGAGCAATAAATACTATAATGAATATCAAGAATGTGGCAGAAATGATAAAGCACAGGTATTTCGTTGTCCAGAACAATTTCCAAACTCGGCAGGCGGTTCAACATCAATTGAACAATGTTATACAGTGGCAGGACCTAAAAAATTATATTACAAAAAAATCACATGTGTTTCTGGGGAATATTTGCCAATAAATTCTGACACATGCGTTCCATGTAAAACTGGAACATCTGATTATTGTCCTGGACTAAAAGATGTTTATCCATCAATTACTATCGACCAAGGAATAAAAACCTGTACATCCGGTCAACATGCAAATGGCACGCACACCACATGCGAAAATGCTAGTGATGGAAAAATAAAATGTGTTGCTGGAACATATTTACCTGCAAATGCCGAAGAATGTGCGGCGTGTCCTGACGGTTTTGTGTGCCGTGGCAATGCTTATTCAAAACAACCAATCGACCAGGGTAACGAAGAATGTCCCAATGGCACTGTTCCCAACAGAACAAAAACAGAATGCGAAACAGATCCAGACAACATATCCGTGCCCCGTGGGTATTATTTACCGGCAAATTATACAACACCACAACCATGCGAAAATTTGAATCGCAAACAATTTTGCCCTGGTGGAACATTTGCAAAATCATCACTAAAACAGGGAATTATTGATTGTCCGCTTAACAGTAATGCAAACGAAAATCATACGGGCTGTAAATTACAATTAACAATGGATCAAATGAAATATGGTGTTGCAACAACCAAAACACAATTGGGTGAATGCTGGACAAAAACAGACCCAGAAGATTACAGATATTGTATATATGGGACACGGTTCTAAGACAATAAAAAATCGCCCAAACGGGCGATTTTTCTTAACGCTGTTTCGCTTTATGTGCAATTATTTTTGGAATATCAACAATCACAATACTATCTAAAACCGGACGATGTTCACTGCCATCATTTTCTGCATATTTTTTGATATCTGATTCTAAATATTTGAACAAATCATCATATCCAGCGGCCATCACCGTTTTTCCACGCTTACTTGGAACAAATGAATCATTATTTTCACTATACCCCTGTCCCAGATATGTTTGTGAATGACGATGTTGATTGCCATTATTATAATGCCCACAATAACGAACCAAAGATCCAGGATTCATGTCTTTAAACACGCGTTCCATTTCGTCAATGTTTGTCGTATCCGTTGGGTTTTTAATAACAACCACCGAACCTTGAACATCATTTTCATAATTTTTTCTTAAAAACTTAACACATTGATTACCGTTTTGCATGCCTAAATTACCCATACCTTCAAAAACATCTACTGGTGAATCCATATCAACCTGTGCATCATGCACCCCTGTTGTGGCTGTATAAGTACAATACATTTCACCAGTACCGTATTTTTCTGTTGGAAACATTGTTCCATCACGCAAAGAATCAACATCACGCGCCACGCCTTTGGCAATATTTTTTCCGATATCTTTTTCAGACGGATTTTCCCAATTAATTGGTTCAAAATCTTCCGCTAAGTATTTATCAAAGTGTTTTTGCATATTACGTGGTTCAGAATGACATCCAACCATTGCGTAAGCCATCACAAACAAACACAACGCCATCAAATATTTTTTAATAATATTGTTATTTCTTTTCATTTTTGACTCCCTTATCTATTTGTCATATTATATATATAGCACAAAAATAACAATTGTCAACCCTTTCAAAAAAATAAAAAAAATACGCTCCAACAGATGCATATATTTTCTCTTTGTTGAATCCAGATATTTGTTTTTGTTTGCCAACGTTCTGTTATACCGTTCGTTTGTACCACCATTTATATTGTATATCAAATCCCAAACACACCATTAGCCAACAAACAAGCTGACATACGCAACACACAGACATACGGTTTTGTATTCCATGTTTATCTGAACAAACAACTGGACAAGTGGCTAAAGATTATGTCTAAACTTTATCAACAATGTTTTTTAAACAATACCGATGGACGGTGTCCGGATCCGGAACGCATTTTATCGGTTGGCACAACTTTGTTTGCTATTGTCCTGCGAAATGCGGCAGGAATCATTTTACGACCCAAAATTATTTCATAAACCTGTTGTAATTCGCCCAATGTGAATTCGCTTGGCATCATATCAAACACTATGTCTGTGTATTCGATTTTATTACGCAAACGTTCTATGCCGGTTTTTATAATCATTGCATGATCAAATGCCAAATCTGCCTCGGTCAAAGTTAAATCCTCATTATGCAACAACAATTTGCCGTTGTTATATTCTATACTGAACCATTTTGCATCATGCTTTCCCGAATAATGCAATTTGTTTTTATTTATCAATGCCATATGTGCAATTGAAAAAACACGCGTTCTGGGGTCACGATTTGGTGCGTCAAATGTATATAATTGTTCCAAATATATGTTACCGGTTGCACCTGTTTCATTACGCAATATGCGATATGCTGCATCCAGCGCAGTTTCATCAATTCCTATAAAACCACCAGGTAAATTCCATTTGCCTTTTTGTGGATAATCATCGCGATGTACCAATAAAACACTGAATAATTGTTTATCTGCTTTGCGCCAATTTTCTGCCACACTGTTTGATACAGAAAATATTAAAACATCCGATGTAACCGATGGCCTATCAAATTGTGATGCATCATATGCGGCCAAAAATTCTGCCTCGGATGAAAATTCGTGTTTGGTATTTGTCATGCCTTTCCTATTTTGTTTTATACTTCTGTATTTTGGCAATAATCAAAGGCATTGTCAAATCTTTGATTTCATCTGGCCAAGTGCATTTTGTCTGCATATATTCCAACAGAACCTCTGGTTTCCAGTCCTTGCCGGTATATGCACGCGATGCAGCGATTGTGTCGCACACCATTTCTTTGACATATTTTTCTGGTATCGGCGCGATTTTGCCGTTTGTTCTGTCCACCCAGTATTCCCAATGGTGCTTGTTCCGGTTGGTGTGTTCTATCCACGATATAGAATAACCATATTTCTGTTTTTCTATGTTGATTGGCGATTGGTTGCCAGCATAAAATTTAGCAAGCCGAAATTCACTGGGACGGAATTTTGATAAATCATGTGTTAATCCCTGCCATATAAGACCATATTCGACACATTCGCAAAACACATAGTATTTGTGTGTCATTATTTTCTTAAAATGCAGCCAGTAATTTTTTATCATTTTTTTATTCCTTTTATCTTTCACGAACCTTTATTGCAGGTGCCATTTGAATACGTTTAAATGCCATAGCATTGTATTTCTTTCTTATATCCGCCATTTGTTCATTTTCATCCTGCTCCCCAGCCTCGATTTTTTGTAAATATGCGTCAAGTATTGAATATTCTGGCAAAGAATCACTGTCGCGTTGGTTTGGCGATAATTCTGCCGATGGTGCGCGTGTAATTATTCCTTGTGGAATAGCCGGATATAATTCAGCCATTTTATAAACCTCGGTTTTATATAAATCGCCAATTGGCATTACCGCACCGCAAGTGTCGCCATATAATGTGCAATATCCCATTGCTGCTTCGGACTTGTTTCCACAGGATAACACCATCCAATTATACTCGTTTGAATATGTCATACAGATATCGCCACGAATTCGCGCCTGGATGTTTTCAACGGTGGTTCTGCGTTGTGGCACAAAAGGCAAAGTTTTCAACGCACAGTCAACACGTGGTTGTATATCTATAAACTGGTGCGGGTTGCCAATATTGTATGACAATTGTTTTGCCAATTCTATGCTAAGTCCACTTGTGTTTTTTGTTGCCATCATAAATGTATGCACGTGTTGTGGCCCCAGTGCCTCGGCTGCCAAAGCCAAAACTAACGCAGAATCCATTCCACCAGACAAACCGAATACAACATCGCTGAATTTTCGACTTTGCACAAATTCGCGCAAGTCTTTAACCAAGTTCGCTTTTACTTTTACTATTTTATTAGTTGGACTTGTTTTATGAATTGTTGCAACGTCTGAATCATAAATATAGTTTACAATATCACCAACGGTTTTGATTTTTTCAGCAGCCGTTTGTTCAATCGTTATACCAAAATATTTTTCCATATCCATAATGCACTCAACTTCATCCAAAGATTCCATATTAAAATCAGTAGCCAAAACTGAGTCATTTGTTATTTCTTTTGGTAATGTAAGGTAAGTGCAGTATGCACATTTATCTTTAAGAACTTTATAAACTTTCTCTTGCACTTGTTCATAAGTCATTTTATTGTTTGTCATTTTTTATTCCCTTTGTTTTTTCATTTGTTTTGATGTGATAAGTTTTAGCTTTGTTGTATTGAAT
>CAMOGA010000004.1 GCA_946613885.1 uncultured Pseudomonadota bacterium | reverse complement strand
GTGTTTTTTTACTTGTATATTTTTATATACCGGTGTATCATTGCCGCAAAGGGGCAGGTATGATAAAAAAGCAAATTAATTCCAATCGTGGTGAAAAAATTGCCAGCAAAGTGCAAACATTGGTCGCTGAAATTTTACAACGTAATTTTTCTGATGATGAACTGATTTCTGGGGTGTCTTTGGTTGGCGCACAATCGCACGGTGGTATGCAATTTGTAAAATTATATTTTTATTCACGTGAAAATAAAGATTTAACACAAAAACGTTTGGATGAAATCACTAAAATGGTGCGATTCGAATTGGCAAAAAAAATAGATCAAAAATATGTGCCTGAAATTCGATTTGTTTACGATGATACACTGGAACGCGCAGACAGAATCGAAGAATTATTAAATAATCTGGATAAATAAACGGACGGAAAATGAAGCAATCTCACATACGAAATTTTTCAATTGTTGCGCATATTGATCATGGTAAATCTACTTTGTCTGATCGTTTGATTGAATATACAGGCGGTTTGGAATCGCGTGAAATGAAGGCCCAAGTTTTGGATTCTATGGATATTGAACGTGAACGTGGAATCACGATTAAGGCACAAACTGTGCGGTTAAATTATACCGCAAAAAATGGTGAAACATATCAATTGAATTTAATGGACACACCGGGACACGTTGATTTTTCTTACGAGGTTTCACGTTCCTTGGCGGCATGCGAAGGCGCAATAATCTTGGTCGATGCAACCCAGGGTGTCCAGGCACAAACACTGGCAAATGCGTATCTGGCTTTGGATAATGATTTGGAAATGTTGCCTGTGTTAAATAAAATTGATTTACCGTCCAGTGATGTTGCGGCGACACGTGAACAGATTGCAGACGTTATTGGTATGGATGCATCTGATGCGTTATGTGTATCTGGCAAAACAGGGGCAGGTGTTCCAGAATTATTGGAAGAAATTGTTAATAAATTACCTGCGCCATCTGGGGATGAAAATGCACCAACACGTGCTTTGTTGGTGGATTCGTGGTATGATTCTTATTTAGGTGTTGTTGTATTGGTGCGCGTTGTTGATGGAAAATTATCGCGCGGTCAGAAAATAAAATTTATGGCAACTGGTGCCGAATATGTGGTGGAAAAGGTCGGATATTTTACACCTAAAATGGAAAACACTGATTCGTTAAACACCGGGGAAATAGGTTTTATTATTACAGGTATGAAAACAATTCATGATTGCAAGGTTGGTGATACAATTTGTGATGCACGCAGCACGGTTGAAATGTTGCCTGGGTTTAAACCATCTGTACCTGTTGTGTTTTCCAGTTTCTTTCCGGTTGAGGCAAATGATTACCCAGACCTGCGCGAAGGTGCGGAAAAACTGGCATTAAACGATGCATCGTTTGTGTTTACTGTGGAAAAATCATCTGCGCTGGGTTTTGGATTACGTTGCGGATTTTTGGGTTTATTACATATGGAAATTATCAGCGAACGTTTAAATCGTGAATTTAATTTATCGTTGATAAACACTGTCCCCAGTGTGTTGTATAAAATCCATTTACGTGACGGAACAACAATCGATTTAGAAAATCCCGCAGATATGCCAGAAATTACACGCATTGAATCTATTGAAGAACCATGGGTGCGTGCAACAATAATGATGCCTGATAAATATTTGGGCGCAATTATGGAATTATGTGCATCGCGTCGTGGTGTCCAAGAAAATATTTCTTATGTTGGTAATCGTGCGGTGTTAGTATATCAATTACCATTATCAGAAATTGTTTTTGATTTTTATGATCGGGTAAAATCTTTATCTTCTGGATACGCATCGTTTGATTATGTTTTATACGATTATCGTGTAAGTGATTTAGTCAAGGTTTCGATTTTAGTTAATGATGAAAATGTTGAACCTTTATCATTTTTATGTCATCGTGGCGCAGCGGAAAAACGCGGTCGTCAGATTGTTGAAAAATTAAAAGATTTAATTCCACGTCATCAATTTAAAATACCACTTCAGGCGGCAATTGGTGGAAAAATTATTGCACGTGAAACAATTGCTGCGTATCGCAAAGACGTGACGGCAAAATGTTATGGTGGCGATATTACGCGCAAAAGAAAATTGTTAGAAAAACAAAAAGAAGGTAAAAAACGTTTACGTACTTTTGGTAATGTAGAAATTCCACAAAGCGCATTTATCAACGCATTGAAAGTCAGTGAATAACGATGGGAAAAAATAAAATGAAAAAAAATATCAGAAAACAATGGCAACAATTACGCACATCTAAATATAATCTGAAACAGGCAGAATCTGCGATAATTTCTGTGGGTTTTTCATCAGATGAAAAATCTTGTATAAAAGAAAACATCGCTTTTTTTGATTTGTTTCCGTCATTAAGTATGTCGGTATGTGAATCTTTTAATGAAAATAAAATTTGTGATAATTTAAATTGCCCTGTGCATATGAAAAATATGCATTATATTTTGGCAAATGAAAAATATAAACAAGAACGCAAAGAATTTTTTAAAATGTTATTTAGTGGCAGACGTATAAAATAATCATAATACCAAAGGATACATCATGGCACATCAATTCTTTTTTAATACATACATATTGGATAATTTGCCATCACCACAAACTGGATTTGATGTGGTCCAAGATTTGTCTGACCCACGTTTGCGTATGTATATCACATCGCGTGGTGTAAAAAGTTTTTTTGTTCGTAAACGTGTAAATGGTCGTGACAAACGAATAATAATTGGAAATTATCCTGACATGGATATTGAAACCGCGCGTGAACATGTAAATATTGTATTAAACGAAGCGTGTAAAAAAATACCTGTGCGCCGTAAAAAAATTTCTTTTGGTGAATTTGTTGATCATTATTTATCTAACAAGGTTCGTCGTGGTGAAGATTCTTTGACTAAATTAAAACGTGCAATTAATTTACATTTTACGTCTTTATTTAAAAAAAATATCCAAGATATAACAGAAACCGATTTGAAAAATGTATTAGACAATATTTCTGGACGTGCAATGGCTTTGCGTATGCAAGAATTATTGCAAAGTATTTTTAAATATGCGATTGATACCGGATATCGGTCAGATAACCCGATGGAAAATATTGAACGAATAAATGTTGTACGCCGTGTTCGTAAATTGAATAAAACAGGTATAAATAAATTATTAAATGCGATTAATCGTGAAGAAAATATTAATCTGCGTTCGGCTTTTCTAATGTTAATTTATGGTTTTGCACAAAAAACAAAAGTATTTAAAATGCGCTGGGACGATTTAGATTTTAATCATGATTTATGGTGTGATATGCCGTTGTCGAATCGTGCGGTGTTGTTATTACAAGATTTACCACAAGATGGCGAATGGGTTTTTATGGGACGGGGGCGTTTTCATTTAACTGATCCGCGCATTGCATGGAAAAGAATTGTAAAATCAGCAGGTATTCCAAATGTGACAATGGATGATGTTTATAAATTTTTAATGCATGGTTTGGTGTGGAATCCTGACAAAGATATGCTGCGTGAAAATATGAACGATTTGTTGTCTGATTTGTTTGATTAAGTTTTTTTTAGCAAAAGTCAATATCTTGTTATCATTTGTTATAATTTCTTGACACGATAACGATAAAATGATACTTTATATAGAAAGGCGCTGTTGTAACATGGGCCACGAGTATTAACAAAAACAAAGGATATATAAAATGTCAACTTTTGATAAAGTAAAAAAAATTGTATGTGAAAAATTGGGTGTTGATGAGGCAAAGGTTACACCAGAAGCTTCGTTCGTGAATGATTTGGGTGCTGATTCACTGGACGTTGTTGAATTTGTTATGGAAGTCGAAAAAGAATTTAACATCACAATTCCTGATGAAGAGGCAACAAAATTGGCAACTGTTGGGGATGCTGTGAAATATATTGATGCACATGCAAAATAATTTAATGTTCAAGTTTTTTAATGTCGCCATCTGGCGGCATTTTTTTTATATCATTGATTTATTTAATATTTTATTGTATTATCTTTCCACATAATTATTAAAAGGATTTATTATATGAAGAAAGTTGTTATTACTGGAATGGGTATAGTTTCACCAGTCGGATGTGGAATTGAATACGCATGGAAAAATTTATTGGCGGGCAACAGTGGTATTCGCAAAGTGACCGAATTTGATGTTTCTGATTTGTCTTCTCAAATTGCTGGCATGCCAGTGTACGGGACAGAACCTGGCGAATATAATCCCAGCGCGGTTATTGATGCACGTGAACAAAGAAAAATGGAAAAGACAATTATGTATGCCTTGGTCGCCGCGGACGAGGCAATTCGTGATTCTGGTTTGATTGATTATGACGGTGATAAAAATCGTATTGGTGTTTCGGTTGGCAGTGGTGTTGGTGGATTGTCAACAATATCTGAGACTGATACTGAAATATTGCAACATGGTGCAAAATATGTAAGTCCTTTTTTTGTTCCTAAATCTATTATCAATATGCCGGCAGGTTATATCTCGATTAAATACGGTTTGGGTGGACCGAATATTGCAATGTCTACGGCATGTGCAACCGGCGCACACTCAATTGGCGAAGGTGCAGAAATAATAAAACGTGGTGATGTGGATATTATGATTTGTGGTGGTTCCGAATCGGCTGTTTGTCATTTGGGAATGGCAGGGTTTGCCGCAATGCGTGCGTTAAGTACACGAAATGATGAACCAGAACGTGCATCACGCCCATGGGATAAAGACAGAGACGGTTTTGTTATTGCCGAAGGTGCTGGGATTTTAGTATTGGAAGAATACGAACACGCAATTAAACGTGGTGCAAAAATTTATGGCGAGGTTGCAGGTTTCGGAATGTCTGCAGATGCACATCATATTACTGCGCCTGCACCAAACGGTGTCGGTGGAAAACGTGCAATGGAAATTGCTATGGACAAAGCAGGTGTAAAACCGACAGATGTTGATTATATAAATGCACATGGTACATCCACAGGTTTGGGTGATGTTGGCGAATTGGTCGCGGTACGTGAATTATTTGATAAAGATAAAACATGTATGTCATCAACTAAATCAATGACGGGGCATTTGTTGGGTGCTGCCGGTGCGATAGAGGCAATATTTTCTGCATTGGCGATTCGTGACAATATTGTTCCGCCAACAATAAATCTGGATAATCCGATTGAAGAAGTTGGTGATTTTAATTTAGTTCCGCATACTGCACAAAAACGTCCTGTTGATGTTGCGTTAAGTAATTCGTTCGGTTTCGGTGGAACAAATGCGACATTGGTTTTGAAACGTGTAAAATAATTATTTTGACAAATTGTTTTTAACGTTGCAGAATTGGAAAGTTTTCGGGGCATAGCTCAGTCTGGTAGAGCGCTACGTTCGGGACGTAGAGGTCGCAGGTTCAAATCTTGTTGCCCCGACCACTATTAATCAGGTAAAAAAATGTCCGAAAAAAATAAAATTATTCGTGTGGGTGTGGGCTGTTGGATTCAAGATCCTGTTGGACAGGTTTTGTTTGGACGGCGTTTATCAAAACATGGTAATGGAACATGGGCACCCCCAGGGGGACATTTAGAATTCGGGGAAACACCAGAACAATGTGCTGTGCGTGAATTGATTGAAGAAACAAATATTCATATAAAACCAGATGATTTTAGCATCGTTGGCGTGACAAATGATGTATTTGCAGACAAACATTATGTGACAATACATTGTTTTGCAAAATTAAAAGTTTTTCGCACAGCATATGCAATGGAACCAGATAAATGTTCTGAGTGGTATTGGATGAATCCCGGGTATATGTGGAAACGTCATAAAGATGAATTATTTTTGCCGGCACAAAATTTCTTAAAATCGAAACAAAAAGTTTTCGGGGTGTAGCGCAGTCTGGTAGCGTGTTTGTCTGGGGGGCAAAAGGTCGCGGGTTCGAATCCCGCCACTCCGACCAAAAAAACAAAAATGGGCTTTTGCCCATTTTGTTTTATCTATTTATCTGTTTTTAAAACTTATTTTTAAATGATTCCAGTGCACTCAAGAATTGTTCGCGTTTTGTGGTTATAATACTGTCGTCCAAATGATAAAACACATCCAATTTATCGTATGGTTTGGATTTTGAATACGGCAAATGTTTTATCAATGGTTTTAAATCTTCTAATAAAGAATTGACCATGAGTTCAGAATATCCACGACGTTTTAATGTTCTTATAATCCGTACAGGAACAAAAGAATTGTCTTTTAATCCTATGTTAATCAATGATGTTACACCCGGCAAATTTATACTTATACTTTTCCCAGCATAATTTATAGAGAATCCTAAATTTCTTATATCGTCCATAAAATCACTTATTTGTTCAGTGTTAATATTATGGTGTAATTTTACATACTTTTTGATAAATTCATCGTCTGTCAAAATTGTTTTGTTGTACTGGTTTTTTGCTATTGTTTTTTCTTCTTCTTCAATATCTACTTTTATATTTCCATCTTCAATGCTAACAACAGTTCGTTTGACAATTTTTGTATGCGCTGTTAAATGAGGAATAACGATTTTTGATGTACCAATTTTATATATTTCCATTTCACAAAGGGCGATATTATGATGCATATCAATTGTATCGTTAGTATCGCCAGCGGATTCTAATAATTTTTCAACGTTTTCCCGAATACCGTCGCCGACAATCATCAATAAAAATCGTGCTTTGTGGATGTTCTTGGTTAATACATCAATAAATTCGACTTCATCAGATGGCTCTTTGTGTCCCGCAGCAACCAATGCATCAAATAAAGTTTTTTTCGTTTTATTATATGTTTGGTATGCGTTGTTTACATATTCATAATCCCAATTTTTGACTGACTTGGCATATTCCAGAATTTGCCCAACAACCGCACGCCGTGCTTCTGGGTTAGACCAAAGTTTTGTTTCAACAATGACAAGATAACCACTTGGGGTGACATATAAATTATCAATTCTGCCATTATCTGTAGATATTTCGCGTCCAATTAAAAACAATGGTGCATAAATCGGATCAATTTCGCCGGTTGGTAAAATAGATGGGAATTTTGCTAATAAATTTTGTAACCAACCTTCGTCAAGTTTTTCTTGGGAAAGCAATAAACGATTTAACTTTTCATATTTATTGGATTTATCAATTAACACAGGGGTTTTTGATGCACGTTCTGTCATGTTAGGTCTCCTTGCTTATCATTAATTAAAAACCGCTGTCGACAAGAGAGCGGTTGGAGGTTAGTTACTACCAAATGAATAGTGTGGCTTATTTGGCCAAGGCCTTATTCACCGACCCTCCAACCACATGGTTGCAGGGCTGTTTACGTCAGCATTTAACGCATTTGGAGAGGTAACTACACCCCAACATCAGAATTCCTGATGTCGCGCTTATTTTATCATAGATTGGGTATTTTATCAAGATGATGGTTATAAGCGATTCTGG
This sequence comes from uncultured Pseudomonadota bacterium, assembly GCA_946613885.1. Taxonomy (GTDB): domain Bacteria; phylum Pseudomonadota; class Alphaproteobacteria; order Rs-D84; family Rs-D84; genus Enterousia. Next base: position 72,190 of record CAMOGA010000004.1, on the reverse strand, counting down.
ATTTTTTTTCTTTTTTATTTTGTTTGATTTCCTATTTATGATAAAATACAAACACCGTGAATGAAAAGGAGAAAAACGTGAAAAAATTTACAATATTGACATCTGTTTTAGTATTAACTGCATGTGGTGGCGGGCATGGTGGTGGACATGATGCTGGGACACCTGGTGATATAAATATACCTTATGTTGATTCTATAGAACAAAGTAATTCTAATGTGACGGGCATGGTTTCTAACAGTGAATATCAGGTAGCACGTTATGTAGCAAATAAATTAGGTGAAGATGCTGTATCTGTTAATTTATCACGTAGTGCGTTCACCCCAAAACCTGCGACCGGAAATGTAGATTACGACACAGCCCGTGAATTGGTTGATTTGGCAGCGTGGTTAGCAAATGACACGACAACTGAAAATGAAATTATATCTATGTTTAATAAATCTAATTTAGATAAAAATAAAATCAAGGCCGCATTAAAATTAATGGACGACATGTATTGTTTTGTTGGTGGCAGTGCAGAAAAAACCGCAGAACGAATAATATCTCGCCGTACTAATTTTCAAACTCCATTGACAGATTTACAACAAAAAACTGAAGTGTTTAATTTGAAAGATGTTGATTTTACAATGGCTGACGAGGGTTTTGGTGGCAAGATGAGATTCAACGTAAATGAACAAACGGGCGAGGTTAATGAATTTATAGTATTGGCCGATGAAGAAGATGATGATGATGATAACAAGGTTTTTGTTCGCGATGGAACATCTAATGAATTTACCGGGAGAGTAGAAGATTGGGATAATGCAAAGTTAAAGTACACTTCTATGGGTAAAGATTTAGGATTAAGATATTCTGATTTTGGAATGTTGGAAATCAATGCTATACCAAATTGGCGCCCTGTGTTTGTTGGGGGATATGATACTAAAAAGATTGAACCGCATAATATTACCAACAGTGAAACGTTTACAGGTAAAGCAACTGGATCAGTGGCTTCAATCCTTGATGGCGAAGGTTCAGGACGCGCATTACCTTTGGATGCAGATGCCAAATTGACATTTGATAAGAATTCTGGGAATAGTGAATTAATAGCTAAATTTAATAATTGGTATGATGTGAAATATACTGAAAATGGTGATGATAAATCTATCATTTTAACAAATTATACAAACGAAGATACAGATTTTCGCATGTTAAGAGATACAACAGGTAATGGTGTCACAATCAGTAATGCTGATGGTGTTCAACACGAATACGATTATAGACATGACATACCTTTGGATGAACATTCTACTGTAGCCAGTTTAAATGCAGCTGCAGAAGATGAAGATGTAAATCGTATTAATTCTGATATTCGTTATTTTGGTGATAACAATATCCCGGTAGAATCAGTCGGAATTATTCAGGTTCGTGATTGTGCAGATAATCGTTGCGGTGATGTTATCACAGGTATAGATACAACACGAACAGACGATCAAATTGAAATGCGTCGTAATGATGAAATTCGTTTGAATTTAAGTTTTGGTGTAAAAAAATAATTTTTTGAAAACATTACAGAAATCCCCATCAGGGGATTTCTTTCTTTTTGATTTTTTATTTTTTTATATTGTATAATGTAAAGCGCAAAAACAAAAGGAGAAATTATGAAACAGGCATTGGTTGCGTTTTTTTCTGCAACAAGCACAACAAAACATGTTGCTGATTTATTGGCTCAATCTATTGACGCAGATTTATTTGAAATCGTTCCAAAAGATATTTATTCCACTAATGATTTAGATTGGACAAACCCAAAAAGTCGTTCTTCTGTTGAAATGAAAGATAAAGATTGTCGCCCAGAAATAGAAACCCACGTGCGCGATATTGTGCGTTATGATGTGATATTTTTAGGCTTTCCAATTTGGTGGTATCGCGAACCTTCTATCATAGATACTTTTGTTGAACATCATGATTTAGATGGAAAATTAATTGTTCCATTTGCAACCTCTGGGGGCAGTGATTTGGGAAATACGTATAAAAATATTCAGGCATTGGCACATGGCGCATCGGTAGAGCGGGGCAAAGTATTTAATCGTGGTGTGTCATCTGAAACATTAAAAAAATGGGCAGAAAAATATTTGAAATAAAATTATAGTATTGAAAAAAACATACCGTCAATTGACGGTATTTTTTATTTGTTTTTATAAAAACTATGTTTATAATTTATCCATCATGAAATTCTTAACAAAAAAACGATGGAAAAAAATCAAAGATTGGACAAAGTTTGCGCTGGCAATCGCGTGCGTTGTCGTTTTTGTTGTATTCTTTATTTTTAATTTGTGGTCACCAATTCGTCAGACAACAAATATTATTGTGCCAAACGGTGCATCTGTGACACGTATTACTAATTATATGTACGATAACAATATCATAAAATCCAAAGAATTATTTTATTTTTCGATTCGTATGAACGGTGGAAAAATTCGCGCTGGCGAATATGATATTCCACGCGGGGCAGGTGTGTGGACTATTGCATCTATGTTATCGCATGGTCGTGTTGCGACAACAAACATAACCATACCCGAAGGATACACAATTAAACAAATTAAATTGATGTTGATGAACGTTCCGTATTTGGTTGGCGATGTTGATTGCAGTGATGAATTGCCTGTATGTGATTTACATGATGGCGATATTTTTCCTGATACTTACAAAATAGCGCGCGGAACGTCACGATTGGCGCTGTTGGAATTAGCACGTAAAAAAATGGAATCAGTAAAGGAATCTTTTGCAGGAACACGATATCCAGAACCATTAAAAACTTGGAATGATGTCATGGTGTTGGCATCTATTGTTCAAAAAGAAACACCACGCGTTCGTGAAATGCCAATTGTTGCCAGTGTTTATATTAATCGTTTAAATATAGATATGCGCCTGCAGGCAGATCCCACAGTTATTTATGTTTTAACCGATGGTTTGGGGGATATGCGTGGCGAACCGTTGTTGTCTGGACATTTAAAAATTGAAAATCCATACAATACATATCGCAACAAAGGATTACCACCATCACCAATTGCAAACGTGGGACTTGATGCGATTCGTGCAGTATTAAAACCCGCACGAACAAAATATTTATTCTTTGTTGCAGATGGACACGGTGGGCATAAATTTTCCAAAGATTACGATGAGCATCAGAAAAATCACAATAATTGGCGCGAAATAAAAAATCAACGAAATAAAATTTAAAACAACGTTCGCGATTATATCACTAAATTTATAAATATGCAAGAAATCTATTTTCTTGCAGGTTTGTTTGGAATATGAGATAATACCTATATCAGGAAAGAATCCTGAGTAATTTTAACCGAGAGAAAAGGATAAAAAATGAAAAAAATTGCTTTAACTTCTTTATTGGCCGTGTTTACAGCATCTGGTGCAATGGCTGCAAATGTTATCGATGGTAATCCATTGTACATGCCAGAAGAAAATCATTTTTACAGCGTGACAAATGTTGAATCACATACTAAAAATGCTACACCATGGTCTTTGGGTGAAGAATTTGGTTATGGCATTACAGATAAATGGGCTGTTAGATTGAACACATCTGTATCTGAAAATAATTCTTTTGATAATATGGCATGGAATGATTTCGGATTGGCAACAGCATACCGCGTATTGGATATGGATGGTTGGAAATTAGATTTGGTTGGTGCATATAGCTTGGATCCTGTTTGGGATGATCATCGTCCTTTCTTGGATGAAGATGACACATGGTACACATGGACAGCCGGGGTTCGCGGTGGTTATGTAGCAAATGATTGGACATTGGCTGGTCATGCATACTTTAATTATGCGAATTCTGAATCATTCAATTGGAATGAAGACAAAGGCAACGAAGGTATCCATGCATTGGTTTTGGGATTGGACGGTCAATATGTATTTGATTCTAACTGGTCTGTGTTGGGTACTGTTGAATACACAGGTTTCATGGATAAAGAATGGTTTGGTATCCCAGGTGCCAAAGTTAAAAACGCCGGTTCATGGGATGCAGAATTGGGTGTAAATTATAACATCGATTCTACCACATTTGTTGGCGCGTACGTCAATGGTTCTTTGAACCACCAAGGCGGCGACAATGCTGATGAATGGGAATGGGACGAAGGTTTTGGATTTGGTGCTAAATTTGGTGTCGAATTCTAATCATTCGAAAGAAAATAAAAAGTCCAACCGTTTGGTTGGGCTTTTTTTATGTATTAATGGCCGGCGTAAAAACATAGATTTTCAGCGGTTTTTTATAAGATTTTTCTGATATTTTTCTTGACAATTCGCGGTGTTCAGTTATAATTTATGTGCTTTCCGTGTAAATAAGGAAAGTAAGAAGCACAGAAATCTGCACTTTTTGCAAGATTTATAATCGCGCGATAGCGTTGAAATAAGTCTGCGGTGCGGTTTCGTATGGAAAAAAAGAGAATAAAAACAAAGAGATTTTGAATGCCAACAGTAAATCAACTGATTCGGAAACCACGTAGAAAAGTAGCTGTGAAATCAACAGCACCAGATATGATGGCTAATCCGCAAAAACGTGGTGTTTGTACACGTGTTTATACGACTACACCTAAAAAACCTAACTCTGCGCAACGTAAGGTTGCCCGTGTGAAATTGGCTAATGGTCACGAAGTGACTGCGTATATTCCTGGCGAAGGTCATAATTTGCAGGAACACAGCGTTGTTATGATTCGTGGTGGTCGTGTAAAGGACTTGCCGGGTGTTAAATATCATATTATTCGTGGTGTTTTGGATACCAAGGGTGTCGAAAGTAGAAAACAGGGACGCTCTTTATACGGTGCGAAAAGCGCAAAGAAATAATACACATCATTTATTGGTGTGAGTAATTTGGGAAACCAAGTGAAGAAAACAAAAGGAAAATAAATATGTCAAGACGTAAAGCTGCAACAAAACGTGAAATATTACCAGATTCAAAATATCATAATCTGGTTGTTGCAAAATGTATAAATGTTGTTATGTGGGATGGTAAAAAAGAAGTTGCTGAAAACATCGTTTATGGTGCAATGGATAAATTAAAAACTATCACCAAAGACAAAGATGAATTAACATTATTTTTAGAAGCGGTCGACGCATTAAAACCGTCTGTGGAAGTCAAGGGTCGTCGTGTTGGTGGTGCAACATATCAGGTTCCTGTCGAAGTTCGTGCAGAACGTCAACAAACATTGGCTTTGCGTTGGTTGGTTATGTTTGCGCGTAAACGTGGCGAACGTTCTATGGTTGACAGATTGTTTGGTGAAATGCGTGATGCTTTAAATGGTACTGGTGGCGCATTTAAAAAGAAATTAGACACACACAGAATGGCAGAAGCGAATAAAGCATTTGCTCATTTCCGTTGGTAATATAAAGAATAAGGAAAGATACAATGTCAGTTGGAAAAACCGCATCTTTGGATATGTACCGCAATATTGGGATTATGGCCCATATTGACGCTGGAAAAACAACAACGTCTGAACGTATTTTGTTTTATACCGGAAAAACATATAAAATTGGTGAAGTGCACGATGGTGCTGCAACAATGGACTGGATGGTTCAAGAACAAGAACGTGGTATTACAATTACGTCTGCGGCAACAACATGCTTTTGGCGTGATCATCGTATTAATTTGATTGATACACCGGGACACGTGGACTTTACTATGGAAGTAGAACGTTCTTTGCGTGTTTTGGACGGTGCGGTTGCTGTGTTTGAATCTGTGAATGGTGTGCAACCACAATCTGAAACAGTGTGGCGTCAGGCGGATCGTTACAATGTTCCACGTATTTGCTTTATCAACAAAATGGACAGAACAGGTGCAAACTTCTTCCGTTGTGTTGATATGATTCGTGAACGTTTGGGTGCAAATCCATTGGTTGTTAATTTCCCAATTGGTGAAGAACAAGACTTTGTCGGTGTTGTTGATGTCGTTGAAATGAAGGGCATTATTTGGGAAGACGAAAATGGTTCTCATCCAAAAATCGAAGAAATTCCTGCTGATTTGAAAGAAAAAGCAGAAGAATTGCACAATAAATTAATTGAAGAAGTTGTGACATTGGATGATGCCATCATGGAAGAATACATGGAAGGCAAAATCCCAGACACTGCGACAATTAAAAAATTGATTCGCAAAGGGACAATCGCACAAAACTTTGTTCCTGTGTTGTGTGGAACTGCGTTCAAAAACAAAGGTGTTCAACCATTGTTGGATGCAATCGTAGATTATTTGCCATCACCATTAGATATTCCTGCAATTAAAGGAACCAAGATGGACGGTAAAACCGAGGCAGAACGTCATCCTGATGCGAAAGAACCATTCAGTGCTTTGGCATTTAAGATTGCTAATGACCCATTTGTTGGAAACTTGATGTTTATCCGTATTTATTCTGGTAAATTGCAATCTGGTTCTTATATCTATAATTCGAATCGTGATAAACGCGAACGTGTTGGTCGTATGTTGTTGATGCATGCAAATGCACGTGAAGAAATCAAAGAAGCATCCGCTGGTGATATTATCACGTTGGTTGGTATGAAAGAAACAATCACTGGTGATACATTGTGTGATGAAAACAATCCAATCATTTTGGAATCTATCCATGTTCCAGAACCTGTTATTTCTATTGCAGTTGAACCAAAGACCAAGGCAGACATTGAAAAAATGTCATTGGGTTTACAGGCATTGGCCAAAGAAGATCCTTCGTTCCGTGTTTCTGTGGATCAAGAATCTGGCCAAACAATTTTGTCTGGGGTTGGTGAATTGCATTTGGATATTTTGATTGACAGATTATTGCGTGAATTCAAAGTAGATGTGAACGTTGGTGAACCACGTATTGCATATCGTGAAACATTCCGCAAACCTGTCTTGGAAGAATATACACATAAAAAACAATCTGGTGGTTCCGGTCAGTACGCTCAGGTTAAAATCCAATTTGAACCATTGGAACCAGGTTCTGGTTATGAATTTGAAAACAAAATTGTTGGTGGTGCAATTCCAAAAGAATACATCCCAGGTGTAGAAAAAGGTTTGAAGATAGCACAACAAACAGGTGTTTTGATTGGCTATCCAACAGTAGATTTCAAGGCCACATTGGTAGATGGTAAATATCACGAAGTTGACTCTAATGTGTTATGCTTTGAAATTGCGGCGCGTGCTTGCTTCCGCGAAGCGATGAAGAAAGCGGCACCAAAATTATTGGAACCGATTATGAAACTTTCGGTTAACACACCGGAAGAATACGTCGGTGACATTATTGGCGATTTGAACAGTCGTCGCGGACAAATCAGCGGTATCGAAACCAGATTCGGCAGCCAGTTAATTACTGCGTTTGTTCCACTGGCGAATTTGTTCGGATACGTCAAAACATTACGTTCTTTGTCTCAGGGTCGTGCAAATCCATATATGGAATTGTCGCATTATGACGAAGTGCCACAAAATGTTGCTGACGAAGTAATAAAGAAAATGACAAAGTAAAAACAGTTTGTAAATTAACAACCAAAGCCTAAGGAGAAAACTATGGCAAAAGAAAAGTATGTAAGAACAAAACCACACGTCAATATTGGTACAATTGGTCACGTTGACCACGGTAAAACAACATTGACAGCGGCAATCGTTCATTACTATGGCGTCGGTATTGACGCACAAAAAGGTGTTGATCAAATTGATAACGCCCCAGAAGAAAAAGCACGTGGTATAACAATTAATACTGCGCACGTTGAATATGAAACAGCAAATCGTCACTATGCTCACGTTGACTGCCCAGGACACGCGGACTATGTTAAAAACATGATTACCGGTGCTGCGCAGATGGACGGTGCTATTTTGGTGGTTGCTGCAACTGATGGTCCAATGCCTCAAACACGTGAACACATTTTGTTGGCACGTCAAGTGGGTATTCCAAAAATCGTTGTTTATTTGAACAAATGCGATTTGGCAAACGATCCAGAATTGTTGGAATTGGTTGAAATGGAAATTCGTGAATTGTTGTCTGCAAATGATTTCGATGGCGACAACGCACCAATCATCCGTGGTTCTGCGATTTCTGCATTGGAAGAAAAGAAAGATGGTTTGGGCAAAGAATCTATTGATGCATTATTGGCAGCATGTGATTCATACATCCCAATGCCGGATCGTCCAATTGATAAACCTTTCTTGATGCCAATTGAAGACGTGTTCTCTATCACAGGTCGTGGTACAGTGGTCACAGGTCGTGTTGAATCTGGTGTTATCAAGGTTGGTGATGAATGTGAAATCGTTGGTTTGAAACCAACACAAAAAACAACTGTCACAGGCGTTGAAATGTTCCGTAAATTGTTGGATCAAGGTGAAGCCGGTGATAACGTTGGTTTGTTGTTGCGTGGAACCAAGAAAGAAGATGTGGAACGTGGTCAAATTATCTGCAAACCAGGTTCTATTACACCACACACAGAATTTGAAGCTGAAGTGTATATTTTGACGAAAGAAGAAGGTGGCCGTCATACAGCGTTCTTCTCTAACTATCGTCCACAATTCTATTTCAGCACAACAGACGTAACAGGTACAATTACTTTGCCAGCAGACAAAGAAATGGTCTTGCCAGGTGATAACGTTCGTATCAGCGTGCAATTGATTGCACCTATTGCTATGAGCGAAGGTCGCCGCTTTGCTATCCGTGAAGGCGGACGCACAGTTGGTGCAGGTGTTGTATCAAAAATTGTTAAATAATTGTTGCAATTTGTGGGTTAAAGGTTTATCCTTTGACCCACAAATCAACTTAAAAATAAGGGAAAACGAACAATGGTACCAGCATCTAAGATTCGCATCAAATTGATAGCGTTCGACCACAGGGTCTTGATGGAATCAGTAGAAGAAATAGTCAAAACAGCAAAGCGCACAGGCGCGGATGTCGTTGGACCCGTTCGCTTGCCAACTTTGATTAAAAAGTTTACAGTGAACCGTTCACCACACGTTGATAAAAAATCACGTGAACAATTCGAAATCCGCAATCATAAAGCGGTTGTCGATATTGTTAATCCAACCCCTCAGACAGTTGATGCATTGATGAAGTTGGATTTGGCATCTGGTGTTGATGTAAAAATTAAATTATAAAAATGTATATGTTGGTGGATACATATCCATTAACCAATGACAAAAAGGCAAAAAAATGAAACGTAGCGGATTAATTACAACAAAAATAGGGATGACACGTCTTTATGATGAAGGTGGTGTTGCCCATGCAGTAACAGTTTTATCTGTTGGGGATTGTGCTGTTATTGGAAATCGTACAATGGAAAAAAATGGTTATGTTGCAAACATTTTGGGTTTGCGCGAAGCAAAGGCAAAACATGTTGCAAAGCCCCAGGCAAAAGCAGCAGAAAAGGCGGGTGTAAAACCTTATCGCAAGGTTGTGGAATTCCGTGTTTCTGATGATTGTGTGATTCCAGTTGGAACACAGTTGTCTGCCGCACATTTTATTGCCGGTCAATATGTCGATGTTCAGGCAACCAGCAAAGGTAAAGGTTTTCAGGGTGCAATGAAACGTCATAATTTTGGCGGAAAAGAAGCAACTCACGGTGTATTAAAGGCGCATCGTTCCATCGGTGGTACTGGAATGCGCGAATGGCCAGGTCGTGTTTTAAAAGGTAAAAAGATGTCCGGTCAAATGGGTAACGAAACCGTAACTGTCCAGAACTTGAAAGTTTTTGGAACAGATTTGAACGATAATCTTATTTTTGTTGAAGGCGCAGTTCCTGGCAGCAACGGTACATTTGTTTTGGTTAGCGATGCAGTAAAGAAAGTTCAGGATAAAATGCCTGTGCCAACATTTGTCGCAGCCACAGAAACACCTGTTGCAGAAGAAAACAACAATGAATCTGAACAAGCGTAATGACACAATAAAAGGTGAATAAAATGCAAGTAGAAATTTTAAATTTAGATGGTAAATCAGTCGGCAAAATAGAATTGCAAGATTCCATTTTTGGGATTGAACCACGTGCTGATATTTTGCACCGTGTTGTTACATGGCAACGTGCAAATGCGCGCGCAGGAACACATGCTGTGAAAACAGTTTCTGATGTCGCGGGCAGTGGCAGAAAAGCATTCAAACAAAAGAAAACAGGAAACGCACGTCAAGGTGAAAGATATAATGTTCATATGCGTGGCGGTGGTGTTGTTCATGGACCTGTTGTTCGCGATCATGGTATCGATTTACCAAAGAAAATCCGTTCGTTGGGTTTAAAAATGGCTTTGTCGTCCAAGGTTAAAGATGGCACATTAATTGTTATTGATAACGAAAAAATGAACGCGATAAAAACCAGCACACTGGCAAAACAATTGAAAAAGATGAATATTGCATCTGCGTTGTTTGTTGGTGCAGACAAAGTTGATGAAAACTTCAAGAAATCTGCTGCGAATATTATCAATGTTGACGTATTGCCAACAATTGGTTTAAATGTTTTGGATATCTTGAAACACGAAAAATTAGTTTTGACAGCAGATGCTGTTAAAGCAGTAGAAGCAAGATTGGCTTAACATTAAAGGTTTGAAGATATGGCAGAAAAGAAAACAGAAAAGAAATTAGTTGCTTCGGCGAATACTTATGATGTATTGCGTCGTCCAATCATTTCGGAAAAAGCTGCAAAGTTATCCGAAAGTAATGGTGTTGTGTTTGAAATTGCAATGTCTGCAACCAAAGAAGATGTTGCAAAGGCAGTGGAAATTTTGTTTGGTGTCAAACCAACCAAGGTAAATGTTGTTGTCACCAAGGGTAAAACAAAAACTTTCCGTGGTCGCAGCACTGGAACACAACGCAGTGTTAAAAAGGCATATGTATCTTTGCCGGCAGATGCAAAATTGGATTTGTCAGCGGGTATATAAAAACGAAACGTTTTGGCAGAGAACCCGTTTTCGCGGATGTTAGTGTCAAAACATAAACAAAGGTAAAAACAAAATGGCATTAAAACATTACAAGCCAACAACCCCAGGAACACGTGGTTTAACATTGATAGACCACAGTGAATTGCACAAAGGTGCACCTGAAAAATCATTAACTGTTGGTTTAAAGTCCAAAGGTGGACGTAATAATTTTGGTCATGTCACTGTTCCACACCAGGGTGGGGGACACAAACGTAAATATCGTTTGATTGATTTTGATCGTAAGAAAAAAGATATTCCTGCAACAGTCGTTCGTTTGGAATATGATCCAAATCGTACGGCATTTATTGCATTGATTGAATACAAAGATGGTGTTCGTTCTTACATCTTGGCACCACGTGATTTGAAACCAGGCGACACAGTTATTTCTGGTACACGTGAAGATATTAAACCAGGTAACACCATGCCTTTGAAAAACATGCCAATCGGTACGATTGTGCATAATGTAGAATTGAAACCAGGTGCTGGCGGTCAATTGGCGCGCAGTGCTGGTTGTTATGCCCAATTGATGGGTAAAGATGGTGCATATGCTCAAATAAAAATGAACAGCGGTGAGTTGCGCAAAGTTCATTCTGAATGTTTGGCAACAGTTGGCAGTGTTTCTAACCCTGAACAACGTAATGTCAATTTGGGTAAAGCGGGTCGTGCACGTTGGTTGGGAATTCGCCCATCTACACGTGGTATGGCAATGAACCCTAATGATCACCCAATGGGTGGTGGTAATGGTCATTCCAAAGGACATGAACCTGTATCCCGCACAGGTATTCCAGCCAAGGGATATCGTACGCGTAGCAATAAACGTACTGCAAAGATGATTATCCGCAGCAGACATTTGGCAAAGAAGAAATAATATAGGAGTGTAAAATGTCTCGTTCAGTATGGAAAGGTCCTTATGTTCACCCATCTATCTTGAAAAAGGTAGCGGTGGCGATTGAAAAAGATGATCATAAACCAATTAAAACATGGTCTCGTGGCAGCACAATTGTGCCACCAATGGTTGGTTTGACATTTGAAGTTCACAATGGTAATAAATTTATCCCTGTATCAATCGTAGAAGATATGATTGGTCATAAATTGGGTGAATTTGCGCCAACTCGTACGTTCAAAGGTCATGCCGCAAACAAGAAAGCAGCAGCAAAATAAGGTAGGATAAACATGACAAGATATGGAATAAAAGACAATCAAGTGCGTGCGTTCAATAAAATGATTCGCATCAGCCACCAGAAATTAAATCTGGTTTGTGATATGGTTCGCGGTTTGCCTGTTGATCGTGCTGTTGACGTTTTGAAATTTTCTAAGAAACGTGTTTCTGACGAAGTTTTGAAAACGTTGTTATCCGCTGTTGCAAATGCAGAACATAATAAAAATCTGCCAGTGGATACATTGTTCATCAAAGAAATTTGGTGTGGCAAAGCATTGACGATGAAACGTATTATGCCGGGACCTCGTGGAAGTGCGCGTCCAATTTTGAAACCATTTTCTAATCTGACAATTGTTTTGGAAAGTGGGGCGGCTCCTGAAAAGAAAAAAACTAAAAAAGTAACAAAATAAAAGTGGAGTGAAAAAATGGGACAAAAAGTATCACCGATTTCATTACGCGAATTTATTAACAAAATTACAGATTCCAGATGGATTGCTGGTAAAAAAGATTATGCAAATTTACTGGCAGAAGATGTGAAAATCCGTAAATTCGTTGAAAAGAAATTAAAGAAAGCAGGATTAGCCAAAATCGTCATCGAACGTTTTGCAAAAAAGGTTGTGGTCACAATCCACACTTCTCGTCCGGGTATGATTATTGGTAAAAACGGTGCAGATATTGAAACATTGCGCAACGATATTAAAAAATTGGTCAAGAACGATCAAGTTGTTGTTAACATCTATGAAGTTCGCCGTCCAGATTTAAATGCGCAATTGGTTGCTCAAAATATCGCACAACAAATCGAAGGCCGTGTTTCGTTCAAACGCGCTATGAAAAAGGCCGTACAGAACGCACAGAAAGCTGGTGCCCAGGGTATCAAAGTGATGTGTTCTGGTCGTTTAAACGGTGCTGAAATCGCGCGCAGCGAACAAATCCGTGAAGGACGTATTCCTTTGCATACATTGCGTGCAGATATTGATTATGCAGCAATTCAGGCCAAAACAACATACGGTGTTATCGGCGTAAAAGTTTGGATTTACACTGGTGATGTTGTAAATAAAGAAAAGCTGGCGTCTGAAATGGCGCGTCCGACTGAATATGCCGGCAGCAGCGAAAAGAAAAGCAAATAATTAAAATGTAAAGGTTTTAATCATGTTAATGCCAAATAAAACAAAATTTCGCAAACAGCACAAAGGTCGTATTCACGGGGTCGCCAAAGGTGGCAGTGAATTGGCATTTGGTTCGTTTGGATTAAAAGCTATGTCTCCTGAACGTGTGACTGCACGTCAGATTGAGGCCGCACGTCGTGCCATTACTCGTCATATGAGACGTATGGGAAAATTATGGATTCGTATATTCCCAGATGTTCCAGTGACAACGAAACCTGGTGGTGTTCGTATGGGTAAAGGTAAAGGTGCCGTAGAATACTGGATTTGCCGTGTAAAACCGGGTCGTATCATGTTCGAATTAGATGGTGTAAAACCAGAAGTCGCATATGAAGCATTCGCGTTGGCGGCTGCAAAATTGCCAGTTAAAACAAAAATCGTAGAACGCAAAGTAAACTAATACAAGTGCAAAAGGTTAGAAAATATGGCAGAAAAGAAAGTAAATAAAACAGCCGACAAGGAAGCTTTGACACGCGAAGCGTCGCAGAGCAAATTGGTTGATTTGAAAAAAGAACAAATGAATCAACGTTTTCAACTGGCTGCGGGTCAATTGCAAAAAACACATGTTGTGCGCAAAACTCGTCGTGAAATTGCACGTGTAAAGACCAAGTTGAATGCAGATAAATAACTAAATCTTTGACTTTTGATTTTTTTAGTGTAAAATCATAGGTCGAAAACAAAAAAGGACAAAGTTATGCCAAGACGTATACTGCAAGGAACTGTGAAAAGTACAGCAAATGACAAAACTGTGGTTGTAGAAGTAGAACGCCGTTTCCGTCATCCGTTGTATGGTAAGTTCGTTAAGCAGAACAAAAAATACAAGGCACACGATGAAAACAACGAATATAAGGTTGGTGAAATCGTTGCTATTGAAGAACACCGTCCGATTTCCAAGACAAAATCTTGGGTTGTAAAGGGTCGTGTTGGTGTCAGCAAAGACAATTCTGTTAATGTTGACTAAATAAAACCGGGTGGGTTTTTTGAGGATTTGGGTGCAGAGATTACCCAAATCAGTCGAAACCCGATAACAAAGCAGTGGGGGATTGCCTCGCTTGCAGGATTAAGGAAAAAGTTATGATACAAAATGAAACAGTTATGACAGTTGCAGATAATTCCGGTGCACGTAAAGCAATGTGCATCAAGGTATTGGGCGGTTCTCATCGTCGTTATGCAACAGTTGGCGACAAAATTGTTGTCGCAATCAAAGATGCCATTCCACGTGGCAAGGTTCAAAAGGGTACTGTTCAACGTGCTATTATCGTCAGAACAAAATTCCCAATTAAACGTCCTGATGGTTCAATCATCCGTTTTGATGATAATGCGGTTGTTTTGATTAACAAAAACAACTTTGAACCAATCGGAACACGTATTTTTGGCCCAATTGCACGTGAAGTTCGTCGTAAATACGACGTTCAGAAAATTGTGTCTTTGGCACCAGAGGTAATATAATACTTTTGACAACAAAAAGGCGTAAAAATGAAAATTAAGAAAGGCGATGAAGTCGTAGTAATTTCGGGAAAATACAAAGGCGTCAAAGGTAAAGTATTACAGGCACGCCCAAGTGAATCCCGTGTAGTGGTCGAAGGTGTCAATCGTCATAAATGGCACATTAAACCAACACAAGAACAACCAGGTCACATCGTTGATCGCGAAGCTCCAATCCATGTATCTAATGTTGCGTTGGTTGATCCAAAAACAAAAAAACCAACACGTGTCGGATACAAAATGGAAGGCGACAAAAAAGTTCGCGTTTCAAAAAAATCTGGAACACAAATCTAAACCAAATGATTCCGCTGTTACGGAATCGATAACGAAAAGGTAACAAAAATGCAAAGCAGATTGCGTGAAATTTATGAAAAAAATATTGTTCCTGAATTGATTAAAGAATTCGGGTACAAAAATACGTTCGCTGTGCCAAAATTGACCAAAATCGTTTTGAACATGGGTGTCGGCGAAGCGGTTTCTGACAAAAAGAAATTGGACAGCGCGGCCGCTGATTTGACAGCGATTGCTGCACAAAAATCAATCATCACACATGCAAAGAAATCTATTGCTACATATCGTTTACGTGAAGGTCAAGCGATTGGAACCAAAGTGACTTTGCGTGGCAAAAGAATGTATGATTTCTTGGATAAATTAATCACAGTAGCATTGCCACGTGTGAAAGATTTCCGTGGATTGTCCAAATCTAAATTTGATGGTCGTGGAAATTATGCGTTCGGTATCAAAGAACATTTGATATTCCCAGAAATTTCTGTTGATAAAATTGATGCTATCCGTGGTATGGATATCGTCATTGTGACAACAGCAAAAACAGATGATGAAGCCCGTGCATTGCTGACAAAAATCGGCCTGCCATTGGTTTTGAAATAATTAACTAAGGAAAATAAGATGGCTAAATTAGCATTGATAAATAAAAATGAAGCACGTGCAAAAAAAGTGAAAAGATATGCACATAAACGTGCTGAATTGAAAGCAAAGATGTCTCGTACTGCGACACCAGAAGAACGTATGGATGCTATGAAAAAAATGGCAAAATTGCCACGTAATTCAAGCAAAACGCGTTTACGCAATCGTTGTTCTGTCACAGGTCGTGCACGCGGATTTTTCCGTTTGTTCGGTTTGTGCCGCCAACAGGTTCGCACAATGGCGTCAGAAGGTAAATTACCAGGTGTACGTAAATCCAGCTGGTAAAAATTAACAAGGCAGGCTGTGGACAATGCAGCCCAAGCGCAGGAAGAAATTCTTGCAACCTAAGGAGTAAAATATGTCATTATCACATCCAATCGGAGATATGATTACCCGCATCCGCAATGGTCAAAATGCAGGTAAAGAATTCGTCACCGTTCCAAACAGCAAATTGCGTGTTGCGGTGTTGAATGTTTTGAAAGACGAAGGTTTTATAACTGATTTTCGTCAAGAACAAATTGATGATAAACGCACCAATTTGGTTATTGAATTAAAATATGTGAACGGTAATGGTGCAATCCAAGAAATTAAGACAGTTTCTAAACCAGGACGTCGTGTGTATGCATCTTGTGCAAAAATGCCACGTGTTTTGAACGGATTAGGAATTGCAATTGTGTCTACACCAAATGGCGTTATGACCGATCACAAGGCGCGCTTGATGAATGTCGGCGGTGAAGTTTTATGTAAAGTTATCTAATTAAAAGGAAATCGTTATGTCTCGTGCAGGAAAATATCCAGTAGAAATTAAAAATGGCGTATCGGTTGAATTGACGGATAACGCCGTGGTGGTCAAAGGGCCAAAGGGTGAAATACATGTATCTTTGGATACTAAAAATGCCAATTTGGTTGATATAAAAATTGAAAACGGTCATGTTGTTGTGACACCAAAAGATGCCGAAGAAAAAACATCCCGCGCAATGTGGGGAACAATGACCCGCAATATCAAGGCGGCTGTTCAGGGTGTGTCCGAAGGTTTTTCTAAGGCAATGTATATGAAGGGTGTTGGTTACAAAGCATCTGTAAAAGGTAATATCTTTACATTGGTTGTTGGTTTTTCTCATGATGTTGTTATGGAAATACCGGCTGGTTTGACCGTTACGATGGGTGAAACACCAACAGAATTTACAATTTCTGGAACTGATAAAAATTTGTTGGGACAATTTGCTGATAAAATCCACAAAATCCGCAAAGCAGACCCATACAAAGGTAAAGGTATCTTCTATAAAGACGAATATGTCCGTCGTAAAGAAGGCAAAAAGAAATAATTAAAATAATATCCCGCTGTTACGGGAGATGAACAAAGGAAAAATAAAATGTTAAGACATTTATCTTCTGAAGAAAGACGTGCGTTGGCAAATCGCGGCGCATTGAAAAGAAAGAATCCTGGCAAGATTCGTTTGTCAGTATTCCGTTCGGATCGTCACATTGAAATCCAGGCCATTGATGATGTCAAAGGACACACATTGTGTGCGGCATCTTCAAAAGAAAAAGATTTCAAAGGTCAGGGCTGGAATATCGCTGGGGCTGAAATGGTTGGCAAAATTTTTGCAGAACGTATGGCCAAGGCAGGTATTAAAGACAATTATTATTTCGATCGTGGTCGTTATTTATATCATGGTCGTGTGAAAGCTTTGGGCGATTCTATGCGCGCAAACGGTATGAAAATTTAATAAATGGAGCGTAAAACAATGGCACGTTTTGATGATAAAAAATTACAATCTGATAATTTGGTAGACAAATTAGTTTCTATCAACCGCGTTTCAAAAACAGTGAAGGGCGGACGTAATATGTCTTTTTCAGCGTTGGTTGTTGTTGGGGACAAATCAGGTATGGTTGGATTTGGCAAAGGTAAAGCATTGGAAGTTCAATCTGCTGTTCAGAAAGCAACAAAAGCAGCCAAGGCAAAAATGATTCGCGTTCCGTTAAAAGAAGGTCGTACATTGCACCATGACAGTTCTGCAAAATATGGCGCCAGCAAATTGGTTGTCCGCAGTGCTGTTCCAGGTACTGGTATTATCGCTGGTGGTGCGTTGCGTGCTGTATTTGAATGTTTGGGTGTTCAAGACGTTGTGGTTAAATCCCAGGGTTCTAACAATCCAAACAACATGATTCGTGCGGCATTTTTGGCATTTGAAAAAATGAATTCTCCAAAAACAGTGGCTGCGCGTCGTGGTAAAACGGTGGCAGAAATCATCGCTGGTCGTGATGGTAAAAAATTAGAAACACCAGTTGAAGAAGAATCAAAATAATTAAAATTAACCGAGTGTATAATCTTGTATTATATGCGAAACGGACTATATTGATGTAGTCCCTAGGACAAAAAGGAAAAAGAAATGAAATTAAATGCTCTGATGGATAATTTTGGTGCACGTAAAGATGTGAAACGTGTTGGTCGTGGTATGGCATCTGGTTATGGTAAAACAGCCGGCCGTGGAACCAAGGGTCAAAAAGCTCGTGCAGGTTCTCGTAAACAGGCAACGTTCCAGGGTGGACAAATGCCAATTTTACGTCGTTTTCCAAAATTTGGTTTTAATAATCCTTTCCATAAAGAATATGTGACTATCAATTTGGGCGATATTGAAAAATTTATCGCGTCTGGCAAAATTGATGCAGCCAAAGAAATCAATTTGGATTCTTTGATAAATGCAAAAATTTTGAACCGCAGATTAGATGGTTTAAAAATTTTGGCCAAAGGTGAAATTAAATCTGCGGTGAATATTGTTGCGGATAAATGGTCTAAATCGGCTGAGGCAGCAATCGTCAAAGCAGGCGGAACAATCAAATCTAAATAATTAAATAAAAAGATATTCGCATGAAATTCTGGAAAAATATATTCAAGAATCCAACAGATTTACAAAAACGCATTATGTTTGCATTGGGTGCGTTGATTGTGTATCGTATTGGTTCTTTTATACCGTTGCCGGGCGTTAATGCCAGTGCGGTTTTGCATTTATTTAATGGCGATAATGGTATGATGGGCATGTTCGATATGTTTTCTGGTGGATCTTTGTCTCGTATGTCGGTTTTGGCATTGAATATTTTCCCATACATTTCTGCGTCTATCGTTATTCAATTATTAACCGCAACCAGTAAATCTTTGATGGATTTACGCAAAGAAGGCGAATCTGGTCGTATTAAAATCAACCAATATACACGTTATTTGGCGGTATTGTTGGCTGTCGTTCAGGGATGGGCTATTGTTCGCAGTTTGGAATCAATGGCACCTGTGAACGGTATAGCGGCGGTTGCAAATCCTGGATTTGCATTTGAATTGTCTGCAATTGTCGCGTTGGTTGGCGGAACTGTGTTCGTAATGTGGTTGGCTGAACAGATTACCGCACGTGGCATAGGACAGGGTGCTTCGTTGTTGATTTTTGCCGGTATTATCGCAGAAGTTCCAGGTGGAATTGCAAAATTATTTTCATTGGCGGGTGTTGGTCAAATGTCACCTGCAATGATTGCGTTGGTTCTGGGATTTGTGGTTGGTATTATCGCATTGATTGCCTTTATGGAACAGGCACAACGTCGTATTCAAATTTTATATCCGCGTCAGGCAATGGCAAACGGTGTTATGAATACTAACGTTTCTTATTTACCGATTAAGGTGAACATGTCTGGTGTTATGGGACCTGTGTTTGCTGCATCTATTATGATGTTGCCGGCATTCATACAACGTTTTGTGCAAAGCGAAAATTTGGTTGTACAAAACATATTGGGATTCTTTACGTATGGAACATGGTCTTATATGATATTGTATACGGTATTAATCGCGTTCTTTGCTTATTTCCAAACAGCTGTCGTTTTCAACAGTGAAGAAACCAGTACTAATTTGAAAAACATGGGTGGTTATATACCGGGTGTTCGTCCAGGTGAACAAACAATGCATTATTTAGATGATGTTGTATCTCATGTGACGGCAATTGGTGTTGTGTATTTGATTGTTGTGTGTGTTTTACCGATTATATTGAACACACGTGGTGGTATGCCGGTAATAATTGGCGGAACCAGTGTTTTAATCGTGGCCGGTGTGGTATTGGATACGATGAATCAGATAAAATCTTATTTGGTTGAAAAACAATACACTGGCGTTGTAAATCACGCAACCAAGAAAGGCCGTTTTCGCGGTTAACAAGATTTGATTTTTATTTGGTTTTTTATATTTACCAAATAAAAATCGAGATGCATTCAAAAAACGTGTGGATTTTGGGTGCAGGGTTGAATGGAAACATTCGTATAAACAGATATCATCTTTGACCAATGTTAAGGATGACAAGCAAGAAAAAAGGAAAATAAAAGATGGCACGTATAGCAGGTGTTAACATCCCGTCCGAAAAACGCATTGAAATTGCGTTGCAATACATTCATGGTATTGGGCCGGCAAAATCTGCACAGATTTGTTCTGCGTTAAAATTGAAAGACGGTCTGCGCGCAAAAGATTTGACAGACGAAGATGTTATCAAAATTTCAAATTATATTGAACAAAACTTCAAAGTAGAAGGTGATGTTCGTCGCGAAGTTGCAATGAATATTAAACGTTTGCAAGATTTAAAAACTTATCGCGGTGTTCGTCATCGTAACCGTTTGCCAGTTCGTGGTCAACGTACACAAACTAACGCCCGTACTCGTAAGGGTAAACGCGTTGTTGTTGCGGGTTCTGCGACCAAGGGTAAATAAAATTAATTGGGTAGAGATTAACACGATAGTTAATTGAAGACATCTAAAAGGAAAAATAAATGGCAATTACAAAATCAAAAAAGAAAGTTGTTAAAAAAGTATCACATGGAATTGCGCATGTGGTTGCAACTAATAACAATACACGTATCACAATCACAGACCAAACGGGCGCCGTATTAACATGGGCAACCGCAGGGGCTAATAATTTCAAGGGTGCAAAAAAATCAACACCATATGCCGCGACAGTTGTTGCAGATGCAGTTGGTAAAAAAGTCGCTGAAATGGGAATGCAAACAGTTGATGTTTTAATGCGCGGAATTGGTCAAGGTCGTGAATCAGCAGTACGTGGTTTGGCAAATGCCGGATTGGTAATTCAATCAATCACAGATACAACACGTATTCCACACAACGGGTGCCGTCCAAAGAAAGTACGTCGCGTATAATAATTTGTGTATTATTTATTTGGGTTGCCAACAGGGCAACCCATTTTTTTTTAATTTATTCCTTTTTTCAGTATGTAAAATCTGATATAATAGCGCGGTAAGGAATTCCCAAATGAAGAAATGCATATTAATTTCATTAATGATGGCAATCATCCCAACATACGTATTTGGGGCCAGTGCGCGTTATAATCAATTGGTTGCGGAAAAACAACAAAAGATGGCTGAATTGGAAAAATGCAGTGGTAATATAAATGGATGGAAAATTGCTGGTATATCAACATTGGGATTAACTGCGGTCGGTGTTGCCGGTAATATTGCATTGTCAAACACGCAAAAAGATTATGATAAAAAGATAGAAAAAACAGACAAACAAATATCAGATACCCAAGAAAATATAAAAAAATTAGAAGAACAAAAACGTCTGGCTGCGGCGGAACAAATACTACGTGAACAATGTGAACGGGCAGGTGGAACATATAATAATAGCACTTGCACATGTAATGAAACAGGCAAAGTGTATCAAAATGGGGCGTGTGTTGTAATAACTGTGACACAACCGCAGCAACCAACGACTGTTCAGCCCACAGATACAACGGATTGTACGGATGAAGCAAAGGCGAAAGATGAAAATGTCACAAAAGCGACCAAGAACGGCGAAACATGTGAAATCATAGAATGCGATACCGGGTATCAACCAACCTCAGATAAACAACATTGTGAATTAAATGTTGTTGATACTGAAACCGATTGCACCGCAGATGCGCAGAAAACGGATGAAAATGTTATACGTGCGGTAAAACACGGTGAAAAATGTGAGGTGACAGCATGTGCCAAACCTTATACCCCATCATCAGACAAAACAAAATGCGTAAAAAAGACATCAGAAAATAAAAAGACATCAGAAAATAAAAAAACATCGGCAAATAATAACCATAATACCGACCAATGTATATTCAAGGGCAAAGAATATAAGAAGGACGAACGCATAGATTTTAATTGTTTTACAGATGATACAGATTGTACAGGGTTAGCAATATTATATGATACATCTGGTTTCGGGGACGGATATTGCAAGTGTACCCCTGTGGGGTGGGTCTGTTATATCTCTCACTGTAAAGATGGCTGGATACAACAGGAGGATACGAATTGTGTAAAAGAAGGGTCAACAAAAGATGTATGCAGTCATTTTTTTGGTGATGATTACGAAACCTTTGATTTGGGGGCAAAAATAGATGTGGATTGTGACGATAACAGGTTCTTATATTGCCAATCCAGTTATGGGTATCGCCTAGATGAATCTGTGTCCAAAGCACAATGTGAATGTGCTAATAATAATGGTCGTATAGATTGGTCTTGTCGTGCCACAGACTGTAAACATGGGTACAATGTGGTGAACGGGAAATGTGCAAAGATTGCAGTAAATACGAATAAGTCACGCGATGCATCAAATGCTTATGTCGGGAGGGGGTGTGACAGGGCACTCGCTTTGTCCGGAGTTATGGCCACTTCTAGTGGCAATACATGGTCTGTCACTTATCATGGTGGAATTTTAACAGGCAGTGCCAGTTGTAATGATAAAAAGTGTTCTTGTTCTTCAAGCGGGGCAGATTTTACCATTAATGGCTGCAAAATCAAACCTACCCAGAAGTGGGTAATGGTGAATCCTGTGGCTTTACCGTTTTGTGAAACTGCGTGTGCAAAACACTGTGCCGATGCGGTTAAAACGAACGCCGGTATCCGCAAGACATTGTTTGAGGCATCTGAACTTTGATGTTTTTTGTTGCATGATTTTTTTTATATTGCTATGATATTTCCTGAGATATTAGGAAAGGCGATTTATCCATGCATTTATGGAAATGTTTTTTGTCTGGGATAATGTTTGTATGTGTATCCGTTGGTGGTATATATGGTGTATTTGCATGTGATGTGGGTGAATATGATAATGGCGGTGTTTGCGAAACATGTCCCGGTGGGTATTCATGTGACGGCACAAACGCACCGCAACTGTGTCCAGATGATGCACCATATTCAGATTCAACATATACACAATGTGTGGCATGTGATGGATTAACAAAATATCATGATAACAACAATGTGTGTCAAACGTGTGAATCTGGAAAATTTGCAAATACAAATCATAACGGTTGTGTTGCATGCAATGCGGGGCATTATATGTTAAATGGTGTTTGTGAACAATGTCCTGCGGGGTCGTATTGTAATGGTGATGGCAATATAAATTCTTGTCAGGGTGCCGAAATATCCGATGCTGGTGCGGTGCAATGTACACAATGTGATGGTGAAACACCGTATTCGAATTCAGACCATACACAATGTGTGGTATGTGATGGATTAACAGAATATTATGACAATAACAATGTGTGCCAAACGTGTGCAACCGGTAATTTTGCAAATGCTGAACATAATGATTGTATTGCGTGCAATACGGGACATTATATGTTAAATGGTGTTTGTGAACAATGTCCTGCGGGGTCATATTGTTCTGGAAATGGGATGTCAATTGCCTGTTCTGTTGGCACATGTTCATGGGCTGGCGCTGAATCATGTGTTTCGTGTCTTGCAGGATATTATTGTCCAAACACTGGGATGACTGGGAGTAATAGAAATAATAGTTGCAAACCCAACAGTGTTGATAATAATGATTATATATGCCCAATTGGAACTTTCTCAGGTACTGGTGCATCGTCTTGTATCTCATGTCCATCGGGAACAACGACAAATGGGACCGGGAAAACAAAAGCCGATGATTGTAAGGCAGTGTCAATAAAATTGTCGTTTGGAAACGGCAGTAATATAGAAATACCGTCTGTTTTAACCGTTGGCAGAATTAATACGCGTGTTGTCAAAAACGTATCAGAAAATAATTAAAATAATTGACAATTCAAAAAAATTATTATAGAATTTCCGAACACACACGGTTGTGTGTAAATCTGGTGAAAATAATAAACTAAGCCCGATGGAGTAAAAAATGATTGAAAAAAACTGGATGACTTTGATTAAGCCAAAAAAATTGAATATCAAAGTCGATGAAAATAACCCAAATATCGCAACATTAATCGCAGAACCTTTGGAAAAGGGTTTTGGTTTGACGTTGGGAACGGCTTTGCGTCGTGTGTTGTTGTCTTCTTTGCAGGGATGCGCACCAATCTATGTTAAAATTGATGGTGTTCAGCATGAATTCAGCAGTTTAGCCGGCGTTCGCGAAGATGTCACAGATATTATTTTGAATTTAAAAGGTGTTTATTTCAAAGCGTTAACCGAAGGTCAACACAAGGCGACAATAAAAGTCAAAGGCCCAGCGGTTGTGACGGCAGGCATGATTGAAACATCTGGCAATGTCGAAGTTATGAACAAAGATGCAGAAATTTGCACTTTGGATAATGGCGCAGTGTTGGATATGGAAATCACATTGGCATCTGGTCGTGGGTATGTTCCTGCAACTGTTAATGCGGCAAATTTACCATTGGGAACAATCCCAGTTGATTCAATTTATTCGCCAATTTTGAACGTTGCATCAAACGTTTCACAAACCCGTGTTGGTCAATCAACAGATTACGACAAATTGGAATTGACGGTTAAAACAAATGGTTCTGTCACCCCAGAAGATGCAATTGCGTTTGCTGCGCGTATTTTGACAGATCAATTGAACGTATTCATTAACTTTGAAGATCCGACACAAATTACATCTGGTGATGACGATGAAAAATCCAAAGATGTTTTACCATTTGATCCAAAATTATTGAAACATGTTGACGAATTAGAATTGTCTGTTCGTGCAACAAATTGTTTAAAGAATGATCGTATTAATTGGTTGGGTGAATTGGTTCAAAAAACCGAAAACGATATGTTGAAAACACCGAACTTTGGACGCAAATCTTTGAACGAGATTAAGGCACAATTGGAAGCAATGGGATTGTCATTAGGAATGGAAGTTCCAGGATGGCCACCAGAAAACATTGCTGAATTGGCAAAAAAATACGAAGATCCGTATAAATAATAAATAAACAAATCCGCAATTCTGGGGAAACCCAGGTTGCGGGGTCTCAAAAATCCCTGGGTATCCCAGGGCAGAAACAACAAAAGGAGTAATCAATGAGACATATGAAAGCAGGTCGCACTTTTAATCGCGATACAAACGCTCGCAAGGCCTTGTTTATTGGTTTGGCGAAAAATTTAATTGAACGTGAACAAATTAAAACAACATTGCCTAAGGCAAAAGATTTACGCAGGGTTGTCGAAAAATTGATTACCCGTGCTAAGGTTGACACTGTTGCAAATCGCCGTTTAACAGCATCTGAATTGGGTAACAGTTCTGACAAGGCAGTGAAAAAATTATTCACAGTTTTGGGACCACGTTATGCAAAACGTCCTGGCGGTTATACACGCGTATTAAAGGCGGGTTTCCGTTACGGTGATGCGGCACCAATGGCAATTATTGAATTGGTGGACAGAGATGAAAGTGCAAAAAAATCTGCACCAAAAACAGTGGCAGCAGAAACAACAGAACCAGTAGCCACAGAAGAAAAAGCGGTCAAAGCACCAAAAGCACCAAAAACAACCAAGGTTGCAGCAGAAAAGAAAGCGGCTGCGCCAAAGGCAACTGGTGCGAAAAAAACTGTTGCAGTTAAACGTCGTGCAACTGGTAAATAAAAATAAATTAGTGTTATTAAAATCGCCCGATTGGGCGATTTTTTTATGATATTTAATTTGCAGGGTGGGTGTTTTTATGATAAAATAAAATGAAAGGATTAAGGAGATTTTTATGCGCAAATATATGTTTTTTGCATTGTTTTTATCGCTTTGTGTGGCGGATTTTACTGCAAATGCGGCGGTTGCCCAACGTGGACGTAATAATGCTGTTAATACGGTGAACAATGATACATCAGAAACAGTAAATGTAAATAATGCACGCGCAGGTAAACGTCAACAGGTTGTAAATAATGGAAATGTTTCTGCACGGGCTGGCAAAAAACAGACGGCGGTAAAACCTGGTGTTCAGGCGGCACGTGCGGGTGCCACGCAAAAGGTCATAAATACAGGAACCAAGGTTGCAGTGGCAACCGAAAATACTGCGGTGCCAGAAGAATGTCAAAATGCTTTTTATGGATGTATGGATGCGTTTTGTATGTTAGACAATGCAACCGGCGGTCGTTGTCAATGTAATGATAAAATTACTGAATTAGATAAAGTTCTGGAAGAAATTGTAAAACTGGATGAACAATCATATATCATGGCAACCGAAGGTGTCGAACGTATTCAAATGGGCGAAGCCGAGGCGGAAATTATGAAACGTGCCCAAATGGCTGGCGAACAGGCTGCAAATGCCAACAAACAGACCGAAGAAAATAAAAAGCGGGCGCGTACATTAGATTTGTCTATATTCGATAATAATGTGTTTTCTGATTTAGATGATGATATTTTTGATGCGCAATCTGCCCAACAATCTTTGATGGATAAGAAAGGAACGGCATTATATAACGAAACAGTAAAAATATGTTCTGCCCAGATTCCTGCGCAATGCAAAAGTTATGGTTCAATGTTATCATTGGTTTATGCGCAAAAAATTAAATCTGATTGTATCGCGTATGAAAACAGTTTAAAGGCGCAAAGAAGTCAAAGTCAACAAAAATTACAAACTGCACAAAAGGCATTACGTGATGCAGCATTGGATGAATATAAAAATCAGAATAAATATGCAACAACTGGTGAATGTGTGATTGCATTTACTGAATGTATGAAAACAACCGCAGAATGTGGTGATGATTATACAGGATGTGTGACATTGGCGGCCAATGAAAATGTAAAAAATAACAAGAAAGGCAGTGTTGCAAAGCAATCTAAAATCAAGGGTTCACGTGGTGGTGCAGATATAACATTGGCTGCATCAACAATGGAACAATTATTGGCAAAGAAAATGATTTGCGAACGTATCACAAAACAGTGTGTTAATTCAAACAAAAATGATGCAGTATGGAACGGATTTTTACGTAATGCGGCACCTGCGATAAAATCTGCAGAATTAATTGCTGAACAAAATTTACGTTCGAATTGTATACCAACACTTGCAAAATGTTTCCAAAATGCATGTAAATCCAATTTTGGGGACAGTGATTCATACGATATGTGTTTATCCAATCCAGAAACATACAAATCGTTATGCAAGGTTCAATTGGAACCATGTTTGGAAGCCACCGGTGGGGATTATAATAACCCAACAAAATCAACTTTGTGGAACGGATTATTGGCGATATTGGGTGCAATGAAGGTTGATGCATGTACAACAGAAGTCAAGGCATGTTTGACCGAACGTTGTGGCGATGATTATTCGGGCTGTATCGGTTTGGATACTGACTCAATTGGTGATATATGTCCATATCAAAAATTGACAGCATGTATGAGTGCAGATGAAAATGGTAAACCGAAATATAATGAAGAAACGGTTAAAGAATATGTTGCACAAATCGCCCAGGGATTGGCAATACAAATTGATAATGCACTGGCAACCGCATGTCAAAATGCGGCAAACGAAGCCATGGTAAAAATTTGTGGTGATACAGAAACTTGTGATGCTGCAACATTTGATTTGTCGCCTTTGGAACGTGATATCAGTGTTCAGATTTGTCCAAATGGTAAACCAGGAAATGACTGTAAATCTGGTTTGGCAATGATGACCACCAATGATTTAAAATCTGGAAACTATCAGGCGACTCTGGTTGGGACACCAGATATATATAAAGTATCGTACGATTACACAGAAGATAACAACGGTCGCAGAGAAGTGAAGTTTTCTGGTGATGATAAAGTATCGCCAATTTTGGATAATGCATTAAATCGTATAATGGCATCAATTAACACAGATCCTAAGGTTATTTATTGTACAGAAGGGCGTAAAGTGCAGGGCTTTGATAGTACAAAAAATTTCGGAAGTAAAGAAGCAGGCAAAGCACGTTTCCCGAATCTGACGGATTCATACCGCAGTGTTATTGCAGACAGTTTATTAAATAGGTTATCAGAAAAAAATGCTGAATTAACCAGTAAATATACACAACAAATAGCAGATTTGGATAATCAAATTGCCGAAATGATTTATGCCGATAATGAAGTTGATAAAGATGAAGAAAATCAAAAGAGTTGTGATAAATATACAGCAGAAGACAGTCACAGAACAAGTTATCGTATTTGGAATGGTACTAAATTAGAAACAAAGACTGGTTGTGGCAAGGATGCGGATGATAATTATACCCTTAAACATTTGGCATGCAGAAAAATTAAACAATTGACAGATACTATTGCAACGTATGATTCTG
Source organism: uncultured Pseudomonadota bacterium (assembly GCA_946613885.1). Taxonomy (GTDB): domain Bacteria; phylum Pseudomonadota; class Alphaproteobacteria; order Rs-D84; family Rs-D84; genus Enterousia. The sequence continues at coordinate 44,060 of CAMOGA010000004.1, read as the reverse complement.
CAACAAATGTTTGTACGATTACGACCACTAAATATAATTGTACCAATTTTAAACACAGAATAGGTGGTGGCTATTGTGATCAATTTGATGAAGGAACTGTGCTGAATACAGAAACCGTCCAAATGGGAAAATCACATTAATTAAAACCGCCCAAACGGGCGGTTTTTTAATCTAATTCACTCAAATCTTTAATTACTTTGATGCCCATAGATTCAAAGTTTGCGATTGTGGTATCTAAATCCATTATATTGGTTGATTGTAAATAAATTACCGGTGTTAAATTATTTTGTTTTGCGATATCAATTAATTCTTGTATTGGTGAATCAATTTGTTTTCCAGATGCAAACCAAGAATCACCATCCATAATCCAAAAATCATTATCGCTGTGTTCGTATATTAAATATTTTTCCGTTGCAACAAAATTACGATACGTTTCAAATTCAATATTATGCGTGTTTAAATATTTTGTTGTGTTGTTTTCTAATTCTTTTTCGGTTGCAATTGGTGTGTCAAAATTAATGTCTGTAAATGTTGGAATCGAATCGTGAATGTCGGCAATTTCATCACCAATGTCAAAATCAGTTGGAATTGGTATTTGTGGTTCTGGGGTATTGTTTGGAACCGATTCGATTTGTTTTTGTGTGGCGGTTGGTTGTTGGTTATACACGGATACCGCCCCATTTAAAGACAGATGTTTTTTTGCACGCATAAATGGAATACGTAATTCAGGTGGTAATTCGGGTGGAAATTCTGGTTCTTGATTTTGTTCTTGTTCTTCGGATTCGGGTTCTGGTTCTGATACCTCAACAGGTTTTGTTGTAAATATTTTTTTTATAAAATCAACAAATTTATCCCATCCAGGAATTTTGACTATAAATTCTTTTTTACGATATGTGATGACGGTTGTTGCTATATAAACCGGTATTGCGCCATACATCAATAAACCAAATGTTAATCCGGCAAATCCGTGTAATGTTGCATGAAAAAATGTCCACCAATAATGATAAGAAAACATATCAAATTTGAATATATATTTCAAAATTAACCACAATACAAAAAAATACCATATTGTCCATTTGACAATAATTATTTTTGATTTAAAAAATTCTAAAACCTTATTCATACTTATATTATAGACAATCGATATAATTTGTCAATATTTTTATAAAAAATAATTTACAAAAAAACTTTTTATTATGTCAATTATATGATATAATGTTCTTACAGGAATCTAGGGGAAATATCATGAAAGTATTGAATTTATTTGGAAAATCAGTGGTTAGTATTGCCACATTGGCTGTTTTTGGTGCTGCGTTTGCGGCTGGGCGCGATGATCCACGTGGAAATCAAAATTCACAAAGTGGGCGTTCAACCATGTCTGCGCGTATGCCAACTATACCAACGGTTGGGTTGAATACAATCGGCAATCCGGCGGTTCATGTTGTCACTGCACCGGTCGAGGCAGGTATGCCACATGTCGTTCCAACACCAACACCTGATCCAGACCCAGATCCAAACCCGGATCCAGACCCAGATCCAGAATGCCCAGATGGTGGGGTAAGAAATTCTGCGTACACAATAAAAATGTGTATGGACAGCATATTGCAATGTATTAATACTGGGGCTTTGCCGGGCGGAATAAATGATTTGTTCTGTAATGACGATATTCGAAATTCTGTTATGAACGGTATGCATTTGTGTCAGGCAGAAATTGAAAGATGTATTGCAGAGGTGCGTGTTGATTGTCGTAATGTTTATGCACAATCTTCGGATGTATGGTTGGATTTTAATTCCAGAGTTATTCAACCACAATATTATAATTTTGTGTTAAGAAAAACTGGATTGACACCAAATCAGGCTGAAAACACATGTTTGTTGCTGGATCGTAATACGTATGGTTCTTCGTTTGCTGCGGTTTCAGATGTAAATGCTGTGAATTCAGAATACAATAATCGTGTCGGTGCATATAATGGTGCACGGGCAGGAATGTTGTCTAAAGATAATCCACAAGGTGATGTCGTAAATACTGTCGGATACAGTGGTAATCGCGGTCATTATGCCCGTTGGGATGGGTGCAATGCAGAATGTCTGGTTCGTGTTGCTGCGTATAACAAAGACGAATTGATTAAAAACAGTTGGTTGTTCGGGGCTGTTGGTAATGATAATCCGGCCGAAGTATGGCAACGTGCGGGTTCTTCGTTTACTTGCAACAAAGATTTGTTTGATTTTTCATTGATGAACAAAACAAAAACGACAGCGGTTGTTGCTGTTGGTGGTGGTACGGCATTGGGAACTGCAATTGGCGCGGGCGTTGGTGCGCATAATTATAATGAAAAACATCAGGCATATTTAGATTCTGTTGATGCGAAAAATGATCCATGCACAGATGAAAAATACCGTAAAGAATTGGGTGCTAAGATATATGCATCTGGTCAGGCAGGTGTGTTAAAGAGTTATGCATATAAAAATGTCATGTTTTCTGGCAACGGTGATGTAAAAACATTTACAGGAACACCAATATTCTCAGATGGATATAATTTTAACGAAATGGATGAAGACCATTGTCGTGATTTGCACCAATTGGAAGAAAAAGTTGTTTTATACGACAGTTTAGTAAAACAATGTTTGTCTAACCAACAAAATGTGCAGATATCTAATTCGATTTCTTCAAAAATCGGCGGTGATACCAAAACAGTTGTTGGTGGGAATATTGTTTTGTCTCAAGACGGAAATACATTGGTGATTGGTCAAAGTATACAATGTGGCGCACCTGCTGGAACAACACAATCAAGTGTTGAAACATTTAACAGACAATGTATGTTCGTTCCTTTACAGGTGCAAACATATATGGCTGGCAATTCGGGAATATTGTGTTCACATAATAATAACTGTTTGACGGTTGCCCAAATACAATATCAAATCAATGAATTACAAAAATTATTGTCTTCATTGAATATTAAACAAGATGTTGTTAAAGATGCAAACAAAGGCGCAGAAATCGCCAAGGGTGCATTGGTTGGTGGTGCAACAGGTGCCGGTGTCGGTGGAATTGTTACAGGAATCACCGCCTTGGTTGAACGCAGCAACATTACTTGTCGTGTTGGTGATGGTTTGAACAGTGTTGCATTGGGCAAAACACACACAATTGATTCTTTAAAAGATTTCTATGTAAAATGGAACTTGCGTTTGCCGGAAACTGTGTCGCCAACATCTGCGGTATCAGATATGGCATCTTGGCAACAGGCATGCAGTCAATTTAACAATCGTTTGAATGATTGTCCAAATGTTCAAATTAATTTGATTCAGGGCAATACATACGAATTGGTTCAATCTGCATGTGTTGTGTCGGGCAGTATATGTATAGTAAATACTGCCGTGGCTCAATCACATGGCATAGAATAAACACGTTTCAAGATAAAGAAAACACCGATGAAAATCGGTGTTTTTTTTTTATTATTTTTATTATGCGGCCTGTTTCATATTTGATTTGATATTGCGGACATATTTACGTAATTCATCAATTGGAACCAATTTACCGTCTTTCTTTTCAGCCGACCAATAATCCCAGCCATTAAAACTGACGCTGTGTTGAATGCGTGCCGCCATAACATGAATTGATGCCTTGCCATACAATGTGTGTATCAATTGTCCATCGTGTGTAATCATCACACGATCCCCACGTGGACCAACCAAGGTTTGTCCGACATACAACAATCCTGCATCGATTAATTCGCGGAACGCAACCTTAATCTCATCACGTTTTGGTTTGCTGACTTCAATATCAGATAAATCAATTGGTTGGATTTTTGCAACACGTTCACGGGCGGCATTTACATAAGATTCTTCACGATCAATCCCGATGAATTGCCGTCCTAATTCTTTTGCTGTTGCCGCGGTTGTTCCAGAACCAACAAATGGATCCAATATTATATCGCCTGGTTTTGTCGAAGCCAAAATCACACGGCGTAATAAATCCATTGGTTTCTGTGTGTTATGTAAACTTTTGCCATCGCTGTCTTTAACGCGTTCTTCGCCCAGACATATATTTATATCCCAATCGGAACGCATTTGTTTACCACCATTTAATTTTTTCATGGTTTCATAATTAAATGTATATTTACCTGTTTTTGTTGGTGTTGCCCAAATCAATGTTTCGTGGGCATTTGTAAAACGTGTTCCACGGAAATTTGGCATAGGGTTAGTTTTTACCCAAACAATATCGTTCAGAATCCAAAATCCCATGTCTTGTAAAATTGCACCAACGCGAAAAATGTTATGATATGAACCGATAACCCACATTGCGCCATCTGGTTTTAATATACGTTTGCACTCCCGTATCCAATCGCGAGTAAATTCATCATATTGTGCATTTGATTCAAACGCATCCCAGCTGTCCCGGACAGCACGCGCAGCCGTTTGGTCTTCGGGTCTGTATAATGTTTTTGCACCCAGTTGTAAATTATAAGGTGAATCTGCAAAAACAGCATCCACAGAAGCAGTCGGAATATTGCGCATAATTTCGATACAATCACCGCACAAAATCTGATTCAGATATTTTTGCATTTTTTGTTTTTTTCTCCCCTGGCTTTGAGCCATATCTTGGGTATATTTTACCATATTTTGGCACCCAAAAAAAGCATCCAGCGAATCGGTTTGCAAAAAAAACACTTGATTTTTTTAAAAAAGTTATTTTTTAGAAAATTTTTCGAAATAAAAAACTATCTTTGACGCGGAATCGCAATAAAAGTGCGCAATGTGTAATCATATTCGGCGTTAAATCCATTTTTATTAAATGTCTTAATCCACCATTTATTAGGTTTTATTGTTCTGGGTTCGTTGCAAGTCCCCAGTTTTTCGCCCAATTCTTTGGCGGCATTAACATCTTCGGTTGTGTTATGAATTGCGCATAACATTTTAACATTTTGAAATTTTGATAATACATTTGGTAATGTTTGTTCATCAAAATAAGTTAACGTGCCATTGCAATATGCAATGTCTGATTTTACAGGTTCACAATCCAATACAGATTTGATTTCTATGCGACCGGAATCAAACAAATCTTGCAGTTTTGCATGTGGTACAGCATAAAATTTGCCCATATGTTTCATCCAAGGAAAAGATTGATGTTGCGGTGGATATCTTTTTATATCAATTCCACGTGCATCCATACCGTAATCCAATGCCAGTTGAACAATCATACCAATTGCGGCACCACAATCAAAAAAAGATTCAGGTTGTTTATTAAATACAGTGTAATATTTATGTGCTAACATTGCTGGCGGGACAGAAAACATAATATAATCACCGTCTGTATCCGTATAAGAATATTGCAAATAAGGGTATTTAATATCGTAATAACATCTCATAATATGCAGATAATAACACATGATTTTACTTTGTCAATATGCTTGAAATTCTTCTTTACTTGTTGATGATTTTTTTCTAACCTTGTTAATTATGAGATGTCCTTACTGTAATTCTACTGACAGTCGTGTGGCTGATTCTCGCCCGGACAGCGGTGATGCGATTATTCGTCGCCGCCGTGTGTGTAATCAATGTGGTGCAAAATTCACAACGGTTGAACGCGTTCAAATGCGTGATTTGACTGTTCGTAAAAACAGTGGAAAAACAGAACCCTTTGATCGTGAAAAATTATTTCGTTCAATAAAATTGGCATGTCGCAATCGTGATGTACACGATGATCAAATCGACCGTTTGGTTGCATCGATTCAACGTCGTCTGGAAACAGAAAGTGCAGATGACACGGTCACCAGTGCCCAGGTTGGACAAATGGTGTCTGATTCATTATTGAATTTAGATCCAATTGCATTTATACGTTTTGTTTCTGTGTATCGTAAATTTTCACGTGTGTCTGATTTCAAAAAAATTATTAATCAAATACCAGAGGCAGACGAAGATGCAATCGTTTGCGAATTACCAAAAACGACTTTGTTTTGATGATGAAGAAAATATTCGCTTTTTTAATGTTGGTTTTATACCCATTAATTTCATGGGGCATAGAATCTGTGGATATTTTTTCGGATGAAGATGCGGCGATTTATGCACAAATTTTTATATTGCAAGATCGTGAAAAAATCGAAACAGCAAAAAAATTAGAAACCAAGTTAACAGATAAATTTTTAATGAACGAGGTTTTATATCAACGTTATGTATCCAAAACATATCATACGCGTGGTAATGAATTACAAAGTTGGATGAATAAATATCATGATATGCCGGGTGCAGAACGTCTGGCAAAAATGGCAAAAATTAAAAAGGCATCTGTGCGTAAACCAACAACCCCCAACATTGTGACCGGCAAAGAATATATCGAAAGTGCACAATCTGAAACATGGACTGTAAAAACGTATAAAGGTAAAACAACAAAAACAATTGATAAATTTAAAAAGGCAATTCGATCTGGCTCGTCACGTGCAGCGCGTCGCATACTGGAAGACAAATCGTTCAAGGCAAAATTATCAGAAGCCGATTATGGACGTTTAGCAGGACGTTTATCATTTTTATATTATACAAATGCAGAATATGAATTGGCAAAAAAATGGGGATTTGTCGCGGCAGATGCAAAATCTGAATATGGATTATGGTCTATGGGTTTGTTGTATTTCAAAGAAAATAAGTATAAAGAAGCACAAAAATATTTCAGCCAAATTTTAGATTTGACACAAATCAATAATGCCCGTAAAACCGAAGCAGCTTTTTGGGCAGGACGTTGTGCAGATATAAATGATGATGCTGATAGTGCAAAAAAATATTGGAAAATTGCATCGTCACACCCAATGTCTTTTTATGGTGCGCTGGCATCGACTATGTTGGGCAACACACCAGAATATGAATTTTTTGATCAGGAATGTTCTGATGAAGACATTGTGACATTACGTAATGATAAATATGGTAAAAAGGCGTTGGCGTTAATTCAGGTTGGACGTAAAGACAGGGCAGAACAATATTTGAAATATCTGGTGACTGCAAAATCTTCAGATAAAATGTTGCATGCGGTTAATGCAGTATCTTCGTTATATGGATTGCCCAGTGTGTCAATTTTGGTTTCTGGTGTTATGCGCGACAGGGGAATTTTAGAAATCAATGATGATATTATTTATTCTGCGCAATATCCGTTGCCTAATTGGGAACCAATGGGCGGTTGGTCAATCGACAGGGCATTGTTATTCGCAATTACTAAACAGGAAAGCGGTTTTAAACAAACGGCAAAATCAAACGTCGGTGCAAATGGTGTTATGCAATTGATGCCTGGAACTGCAAAATTAGTGGCACGTAAAAATTCTGTAAAAATGTCTGATATTGATATGTCAAATCCAGAACATAACATGTTTTTGGGACAACAATATATCGTAGATTTATTGCAACAGCCATTGATTCAAAATAACATTATTAAAATGTTAATTGCGTATAATGCAGGTATTGGAAATTTGGCAAAATTTGAAAAAAGTTTTTCTACAACCGACCCGTTGTTATATATTGAAAGTTTTCCTGCGTATGAAACACGCGGTTATATTAAACGCGTGATGTCTAATTTATGGTTATATCGTGCACGATTAAATCAACCATTGACGGCATTATCTGAATTGGCAGACGGTAAATGGCCATTATATAACAGCGAAGACGAATATGTATACAACGCCGTGTTTGATAAACAATCGATATAGTTATGCGAAGTGTCCCAGATTTTTCATTTGAAATAAATTGTGGTAAAAAAATAATTGCCGGTGTGGATGAGGCGGGGCGCGGACCTTTGTGTGGACCGGTGGTTGCTGGTGCGGTTGTTTTTTTGAAATATGATTTTGATGATATGCCGTTAATTACAGATTCAAAACAAATGAGCGAAAAACAGCGTAATATAGCATATGACTGGATAACAAATAATCCAGATATTATTTGGGCAGTTGGACAATGCAGTCCGGCGGAAATTGACGAATTAAATATTTTATGGGCATCTATGCGGGCAATGGAACGTGCAGTTGATGATTTATCAATTTCACCAGAACATTGTTTAATTGATGGAAATCGTGTGCCAAACGGGTTAAATGGAACTGCGCTGGTAAAGGGCGATGCAAAATCGCTATCAATTGCATCTGCATCCATTATTGCCAAGGTGACACGTGACCGTTTAATGCACGAATTGGCGCAAAAATATCCCGAATACGCATGGGAAAAAAATGCCGGTTATCCAACCGCTGAACACTTGCAAGCGATAGAAAAGTATGGTATAAATGAACATTATAGAAAGACGTTTGGACCGGTAAAAAAGATTATAGATGAAAAAAAGGTATAAAAATGTCAGAAAAAAAAGAAGAACTACCAGTTAATTTGGTTTCAACTAAACAATTGCCTGATGGAAATACGGAAATTATGGTAAAAGAATATTGGTATAATCAATTATGGCCGGTGTTTTCAAAAATTATTATAAATCAAAATTATGATATTTTGGCATATGTTGATGTTCGTATGATTCCAGAACCAAAAGAAGTAGATGTAAAATATGGCAGATGGTTTGGTATCCAAGAATTTCATCCTGAAATGATAGGTGATTTTATTTTTGAAGTGAATTGGATTGGGGGAGAAAAATATAAAAAAATAGGTGGCTGGTACGGTAGTATATGGAAACGTATATCTTCTAAAAATATGTATGAATTTAATTTGTCTGCTTCTGCGTACGCCGCCATCACTGCAGCGTCAGGAATCAGACGTGGTCTTGGGTTGGATCAAAACTGGTACAGAATAGAAAATGGAAAAATAACGACGAATGTTGGTTTGATGAATCCTGGTTTAACATATACTTATCTGTATGATACACGTCCGTCTGAACCCAGTGAAATGATTAAAGCTCATGTCAATTGGCAAAAAGAAAGAGATGCGCAAAAATTAAAAAATGCCGACAAAGGTTTAAAATGTATTACAAATGCTGTGCAAAAAAATCTTAATATATTTAAAGAAAAATAAAGAGGTATGACATGACGATAAAATTGAAACGTGAAGATAATATTGGGCAAGACAGCGATGTTTTAAACAAAGATATCTTTAAAGATCACATTATTACAATTGTAAAGTCTTGTGGTGAATGTATGGATAAAGTAACTTTTGCAGAATTTCAAAAAATTGTAAATAGACATCGTCCTTATTCATCTTTTGATTTCGTGCCGCAAACTTTCATACCAGATTTAAGCCATATAAGATAACAAGGAATTTAAAATGTCAGAAAACAATAAAAGAACTTGCCCATCTATAAACAGTGGTATGTTGGATAAACTGAATAATTTTGTTAAACCTAGAACTGGTTTGGGGTTGGGTAAGTTGGGTTTTGAAGAAATGGAAGCATTGGAAAAAATTGTTGATGTTCGCAGATCTTACACTGCCAGAGATTTAGGTAATCCAAAATTTAATCTGCATAATATGGGCAGGGAATATGGTGATTAAACAAATATGAAAGGAAAGGGAAATGACAATACGTGTTGTGGATTATAATTCTGTTCGTGGCAAATATATTTTATTGCGGACTGATTTTAATGTGCAAATCATAGATGGCAAAATAACCGATGCGTTTCGTATTGATGCAACCATGCCAACGATTAAACATTTGGTTTCAAATGGTGCGCGTGTTGTTATTATTTCGCATCTTGGACGACCAAAGGGCGAACGTGATGAATCTTTGTCTTTGCGCCCGATTGCAGAATATATGAATATCCCATTTATTGACGATTGTTTGAACAAAGATTTTTTGCAGGATATGAAAAACGGTGATGTCGTGTTAATGGAAAATTTGCGTTTTCATATCGGGGAAGAAAAAAATGATGATGCGTTTGCAAAACAATTGGCAACCGGTTTTGATATTTATATAAATGATGCATTTGCAGTATCGCATCGCAGCGCTGCATCCATTGTTGGTATAACAAAATATTTACCGTCATATGCTGGCGAATTATTAATGGGGGAAATTGAAAATATAACATCTGCGTTGGAAAATCCGGTTCGACCATTAATTGCTTTTGTCGGGGGCAGCAAGGTTTCAACAAAAATAAATGTATTAAAAAAATTGGTGACGGTTGCAGACACAGTTGTCGTTGGTGGTGCAATGGGAACGACTTTTAATTTTGCAAATGGTGCACCGGTTGGAAATTCTTTATATGAACCAGATATGGCAAATGTCGCGATTGAAATAATGAATATGGCACGTGAAAACAATTGTGAATTTTTATTACCGTTGGATAAGGGTGTCGGTAAAAATTTTGATAAAAATGAAAAACGCATTGAACGTGATGTAAATGATATTCATGATGACGATGTAATCATGGATGATGGCGAAAAAACAATTGCCAGAAATAAAACAGTTTTACAAAATGCCAAAACAGTTATTTGGAATGGAACATTTGGTATGGCGGAATGGGGCGATGTTTGGGGAAAATCTTCATTTGCCTTTGCACGTGAATTGGCGCGTTTAACAACAGAAAAACAAATCAAATCTGTCATTGGCGGTGGCGACACAGTGGCATGTCTGGATGCGATAAATGTTCATAAAGATATGACCTATGTTTCAACCGGGGGTGGGGCATTTTTAGATTTTATTGCCGGTGAATCATTACCTGGGATAGTTGCGCTGGAAAAATGAAACTTGACTTAATAACATTTTTGTGTCAAAATACGTAAAACAATAACAAAAGGATAAAACCGATGCGCATGTAATATTGTAATTTTATATATAAATCGCACATAGAAATATGTGTTAGTTTAATTACAATAGCAAAGGTTTTATTTATGGCTTTTATTTCTTTGTCAAATGTATTTTTTGGATATAACGATAACAATTTGTTAGACGGTGTTTCTGTTGCGTTTAATGATAATGAACACGTGGCAATTATTGGTGATAATGGATGTGGTAAAACAACATTATTGCGGTTGTTGACTGGTGATTTGTTGCCTGATTCTGGGAACGTCACCAGAAATGCCAGTGTTTATCTGTTAAATCAAATAAACGTATCAGATTCCAAAAGTGGCGGCGAACAACAAATGTTTGCATTGATGCGTGCTTTTGAATCTGGGGCAGATATTTTATTATTGGATGAACCGACAAATAATTTAGACGTTGATGCAAAACAAAAATTCTTTAACCGTTTGAACGCATATCAAAACGGTGTGATAATTGTATCTCATGACCGAGAACTGTTGCAACAAATGGATAAGATAATCGAAATGCGTAATGGGCGATTATATGTCTATGGTGGAAATTATGATTTCTATACGGCACAAAAACAGATTGAATCTGACAATATATATTCTAAATATATAGACGCACAGAAATCAATTATTCGTTTGAATAATACTATGAATATTGCACAAAATACGCGACAACATCACGAAGCCAAACAGAAAAAAGAAATTGCTAATTCCAGACGTAGTAAATTAGAGGCAAATGCGCTGAAGGGTAAAAGTCAGGAAACTGAGGCAAAAAAGCGTGCTATAATTCAAAAAAAATTGGATGAACAAAAATCAATTCAACAATCGTTGTCTGAACAGATGCGAAACGATATGATAAAAATACCTGTGCCAAACAAACCGTTTTACAGTAAAGAATTGGTACATATTCAAAACATGAATTTTTCATATGATAAAAAAATCATATTTCAAAATTTTGATTTTACAATGTATGGTAAATCAAGGGTACGATTGGTTGGAAAAAATGGTTCTGGAAAATCGACATTGTTAAAAATTATTTGTGGTGAATTAAAACCTTTGTCTGGTGTGGTTAAAACATACGGCAAAATTGCATATGTAAATCAAGATTTATCTATTCTGGATAAAAATAAAACAGTTGTTGAAAATATAATGGAAACAGCAGATTGTCTTAAACATGATGCCCATATCATTGCGGCAAATTTCGGTTTTCGTGGTGATGCATCTTTACAGAAATGTGGGATGTTATCCGGGGGCGAATTATTAAAGGCGACATTAGCGGCGATTCTAGGTGGTGATAACCAGCCAGATTTATTAATTTTGGATGAACCGACAAATAATTTAGAAATCAAAAGTATATCTGTGTTGGAAAATGCGCTGAATCAATATAGCGGTGCGATTTTATTAGTGTCGCATGATAAAACATTTGTAAAAAATATCAGGATAGATACAGAAATAAATATCGCCACATAACCAGAATATGCCCCAGGTATGCATTTGAATCATGATGTATTTTATGGTACAATAAGAACAAAATCATTATAGGGAATTTTTACAAGGATAGGCTATAAATATGAAACAAGATAATTTTCCGAAAACAGTCAGAGGTTTTTATTGGTTGGTTATTAAAAAATTCCCATGGTATTTTGGAACAATATTTTTCTGTGGTGTGTTGGCGCATACTATAAATATCGTATTTGATCCTTTGTTAATGAAATGGATAACGCAAATTTTTGAAAATGCACTGACTGCCAATTATAGTATTATATTCAAATTGATTTTTTGGCTGGTTAGCATGTGGTGTTTCAGTATGATTTTACAATTGGTTGTATCCATAATTAATGGGCTGCGACTGCAGATTGTAAACCGATATAAATTATATTTATTATATAAAAGAATATATGCAAATGATATTTCTTTTTTTATAGATCATCCTGCCGGACAAATAGAATCACAGCGTACTGAAATTTCTGCTCAATTTATGTTTTTAATGAAAAATTTTTGGACACAAATGATTGGAACTGTGCTGGGCTTTTTATTCATAGTTGGTGCATTATTCGTAATGAATATATGGTTTGTGGTAATATTATTAACCTATGGGATTATCAAAGTTATATGGGAATGGGCAATACAAAGAAAAATCAACGAGAATAAAATAGAAGAAATGGAAGAAGGTTCAATATATTCCGGTTTGCGCAGCGACAGTTTGAATAATGCATTAACTGTTAAATATTTTGCAAATACAGAATATGAAAATATGTATATCTATAAAGGTCGTGAAAGATTAATAGAAATAGTTAGACGTGCATATTATTTAGATAGATTACAAGGATTGCCAACACACATATTATGGTTGTTAACCAGAATAATAATGTTGGTTCTATGTTTTATCTTTGTTAAAGATGGTAATTTATCGATTTCAAGTGCTGTATTTGTAATGACTTCATCAATGTCAATAAATAATTCGTTTGTGCAAATAAATAATGCTTTGCGCAGATATTCTACAAATTTTGCCCGTGTAACCAAAGCGTATAATAATTTGATTGTACCAATACAAATTCAAGATAAAAAAAATGCAAAAACTTTACGTATAACAAAAGCAACAATTGATTTTGACAATGTATCATTTGCATACGGTAAAAACAAAGTTTTTAGCGATTTTAATTTACATATTGATAATGCAGAAAAGGTTGGGGTTGTTGGTTTGTCTGGAGCAGGGAAAACAACAATATGTAATTTATTATTGCGTATGTATGATGTGCAAGACGGTCAGATATTGATAAACGGAATAGATATACGTGATATTAAAAAAGATTCTTTGTTAAAAAATATATCATTTGTTCCGCAAGAGACAACACTGTTCAATCGTACAATCATGGAAAATATCCGATATGCAAAACCACGTGCCACACGTGCGGAAATTATTGCAGCGGCAAAAAAAGCAAATATCCATGATTTTATTATGAATTTACCAAATGGTTATGATACTTTGGTCGGAAATAATGGAATCAAATTATCCGGCGGGCAACGGCAGCGGGTATCTATCGCACGTGCATTGTTAAAAAATGCCCCGATATTAGTGTTGGACGAGGCGACATCTGCGCTGGATTCAGAAAACGAACAAATGATCCAGAAGTCATTATCAAATGCCATGAAAGGGAAGACAACACTTGTAATAGCACACAGATTATCGACACTTAAAAATATGGATAGGATTGTCGTAATCAAAAATGGCAAGATTATTGAAACCGGCACACATAACCAATTACTGCATAAAAATGGCGAATACAGTAAGTTGTGGCGCATCCAAACACGCAAGAAATAAAAAGGTAATATCGGTATATAAAATTGGCGAATCGGGGAAATACATGTTATAATTCAAATACAATTCAGTATAAAAAAGGATTTTATTATGTCATTGGTACCTATTGTTATTGAAGAATCGCCCAAGGGTGAACGTTCGTTTGATATTTATTCACGCTTGTTGCGGGACAGGATTGTTATGGTGTCTGGACCAATTGAAACAAATATGGCAAATACTATTGTTGCCCAGTTATTATTTTTGGAATCTGAAAATCCAAATGCCGATATTTCTTTGTATATCAATTCGCCTGGTGGTGAAGTATATGCCGGTTTGGCAATTATGAATACAATGCAATATATTAAACCAAATATCACAACAATTGGTATGGGGGTTGTTGCTTCTATGGCATCTGTACTGTTGGCAGCGGGCACCAAGGGTAAACGTTTCGTATTACCTGATGCGACAGTGATGATTCACCAACCATCTGCCGGAACCCAGGGTATGATTACAGATATGGAAATTTCCCTGCGTGAAGGTCAAAGATTAAAAAAATTGATTACACAAAAAATGGCTGACTTTACCGGACACAAAGAAAAGGAAATCTTTGATGCTATGGAACGTGATAACTGGATGGATGCCAATGCCGCAAAAGAATTTGGATTGATTGATGGTATTTTAACACGTAAATAATTGATACGGGGTTTTAACATGAGTGACGACAAAACACAAAATAACACACCAGAAAAAGAACAGCAATTTTGCAGTTTTTGTGGTAAATCTGTATATGAAGTTAAGAAACTGGTCAGCGGTCGCGGTGTTTGTATTTGTGACGAATGTATAAATTTATGTAATGATATTATGGCAGATGACAAACAAATGCAAATTACCAAAGATGCATCTGAATTGCCAACACCATCCCAGATTTACGCGTTTTTGAACGAATATGTTATCGGTCAAGACGAAGCCAAACGAACGCTGGCGGTTGCGGTATATAACCATTATAAACGCAACAGTGCATCATTGGCGTCAAATGTGGAAATTCAAAAATCTAATATTTTAATGATTGGTTCAACAGGTACTGGTAAAACATTATTTGCACAAACTTTGGCGCGTGTGTTGGATGTTCCGTTTGCAATTGCTGACGCAACAACGTTGACCGAGGCCGGATATGTCGGTGATGACGTAGAATCTGTGTTAACACGTTTGTTGCAAAATGCAAATTTTGATGTAGAACGTGCACAACGTGGAATTATTTATATTGATGAAATTGATAAAATTTCACGTAAATCTGAAAACCCATCCCTGACACGTGATGTCTCGGGCGAGGGTGTTCAACAGGCATTATTGAAATTAATCGAAGGCACAATTGCAAACGTTCCTGCGGGGGGTGGTGGACGTAAACACCCAGGCGAATCAACTGTCCAATTAGATACCAGCAAGATTTTGTTTATATGCGGTGGCGCGTTTGACGGATTAAATAAAATTATTGCATCGCGGACAAATGCACGTGCAGGTATCGGTTTTGGCGCAGATGTATCCGATAAAACAGAACGTGAAGAACGTGACAGATTAAGTGATGTTCAATCAAGTGATTTGGTAAAATTTGGAATAATTCCTGAATTAATCGGTCGTTTGCCAATTGTTACGACTTTGCAACCATTGGACGAGACGGCATTAATAAAAATCTTAACAGAACCTAAAAATGCGATTGTAAAACAATATGCCGCAATGTTAGAAATGGATAATATTAAATTGAATATTACCAAAGACGGTTTATCTGCGATTGCAAAATTAGCAATTGAAAGAAAAACAGGTGCGCGCGGTTTGCGTTCAATTTTGGAAAAGATTTTATTGCAACCTATGTTTGATGCGCCCGATAAAAAAGATTTAAAAGAAATCGTTATTGATGCCAAGGTTGTTGCTGGCAAAAAACCGCCAATGGAAATATATGCAGAAACAGAAACAAAAACCAAAAAGGCGGCATAGAACAAATAAAAAAACACCCGATGAATCGCGGGTGTTTTTTTATCATATTAATTTTATTGGTTTGGATTTTTACAATAACCCCACAATTTATTCGCGCCCGTTGCAACATAGAAATCACCAAATAATGTATCCCCAGTTTTATCATGGTATCCGTCATTGTTGTCATCTGACCATATTGCATCAACCCACAACCCGTTCATATCGGAACATTCTTTGGACAAAGCAGATACCAAAGACATACGAACACTGGTTGCTACTTTATCAACCTCTGACAACAGATATTCTGATAACACATTTGATGTATTTGTTGTTCGTGTGCAATTTTGCAATGCGTATATAACCAATTGTTGGTATAAACTGCCAACATAATATTGTCCGCAATTTTGGTACAAATCATCATCAATCGAAACAGGCGCCTTTGTCCCACCAGGGCATATTAAATTATCAGGACATTTAAGACATTCTGTTGCGTTAAGTAAACAAAAATCATAAAGAACCCTGTCTGAATTTGCACATTCAGTGTTATGTAAATAATATCCGACATTACAACTGGTATATATTTTATTATATGATTTATCTTCACAATATCCGGCATAATCTGCATATCCCAAAGACATTGTGTGTGTTGTTAAAATATCAGAGCGTGAAAACGGATTTACAAGTGTTGTATTGCATATTTCATTACGGGCATAATACGATTCACCAGGCGCATATTTACGACACCCGTATGGATATGCATGTGCAGAATCGCTGGCAGGTGGGGTGCATATAGATTGAGCATATGTTGCCAATAACGCAGGACATGATTGTTCTATGGTTAAATCTGTTATGCCAGTCATTGTTGCAATTAATGTGTTTAACCCTTCTGGGCCACCACCGTACAGGTTGCTGCAAGTATCCAGTTTTTCAGCACACATTTCTTCGGATAATTCCAGCGATTGCACGAATATCATTTGCGAAGAAGAATCTGTAAAATTTTTCAAAGATTCAGATTGATTCAAATAACATTCATTTACAACCTGTAAACATTCATTTTTTACATTTTGAACACGTTTTTGTTGACCCTGATAAATTTCAACCAATGCCTGACGTAAAAATTCGTTCCATACATAATCTGCATCATCAACACATAAATCTAAATCTTTTTTGGCAAATGCCCGTTTTTTGTTCAGCATCGTAATAAACGATGAATTTTGACTGTTATTTAAAACATCACCAGATAAAGATATTTGATTTTCGATTTGGTAAAAATCTGGCGAATAAATTGGTGCACCTGTTGTGATATTTAAATATTTACCGGAAAAATCTAAACAATGAATATATCCATCACCACATGCGGTATCCGCGATAATATCTGAACGAACACGTGCAATACAATCATCCAGATTTAATGAATTGTGTGCATTATAATTTTCCAAACGTGCGTCCTGCATTTTATGACGCGTTGTTCGTATTGATGCATTTGCCGCGGTTGTTTTTTTATTCAGGTTATTTTCTAATACCGCACAATCATTTTCAATATACATTCCATATGCAGAAGATACCATTTTCAAATTAGAATCTGCACAAGATTCAGCAACCATTTCTGCGCATTGTGAATGAACTGCATTAAATAATGCATCGCCTGTCAGATTGGCAATATCTGCACCACCAATAAAATCGGTTGTTGCCCAGATTGTTTTGATGTCGCCACCCGCATCTAATTTCCCAGCGGTTGATAAAGATTGTTTTTTTGTATCACTTAAAACACTACTGACGCTGTTTAATGTTTTTGCACTGGCAGATGTGTCTTTTTTTATTGCGGATTCACCGGCTGTTGCAGAACCCATTGCTTTTACCTCAGCGGCAGTTTTTGAAATCGCATCAATATTAAAATCTTCGAAACTTTGCAGATTGGTTGATGTTTGTGATAATAATTTTTCTTTGTTTTGAATATCTTTTAATTTAGACGAACAAACGCAGCGACGATAATTTTCATTTACATTTGCACAAAATTGATCCATACACGTAAAGTATGCATCGCGACATGAATTATAATTATCACCAAATGTACGTGTTTTTATATTATTTGTTGCAGCACGTGATACGCGGGTTGGTTGTGCAATATTATTACGTGCAGACGTAATCGGTTGCGTTGCAGAACGACCAATTACTGTTTTTTTAGCAGTTCCGCGCACAGATGTATTCTGATTTTTGCCAGATGAACGTTGTGTGACAGTACGTTTTTGCGTGGTTGCACGAACAATTGTGTTCACATCATTTCTTGGGGATACAATTTGTCTTGTATTTTGTGTGTTAGTATTACGAACAGCCGCATTAACATTATTAATGCACAACACAAGCCCGATTAAAATCAGACAAATTTTTCTCATCCTTTACTTTCACAGATAATGATAACAAAAACAGAATATTTTAAGCAAGAATAAAAAAATAAAAAAACCACAAAATGTGGTTTGTTTATTGATGGTTGGGTGCGCCTTCGGTTCCGGCATTTTTACGCTCAACAAATGTAATACGACCTTTGTCTAAATCATACGGTGTCATTTCAACATGAACCTTTTCACCAACGTTGACCCAGATGCGTGCCTTGCGCATTTTACCACAAACAGTTGCCAAAATCACATGACCGTTTTCCAACCGGACATGAAACATAGTGTTTGGTAATCTGTCTTCAACAACACCAGAAAAAACAATTACATCATCTTTTGCCATATTAATAACCTTGTTTTTCAATTACTTATAATGATATTAGTCAAAAAATAAAATGCAAGGATTTTTTACGTTGTCTCTTGCAACCAGACATATTTTTTGATAAAATAAAACGGTAAAGAGGGAATGTTTCATATGAAAATAATAAAAATTTTACCGTTGGTTTTATTAGTTCCAATGGTCGCGTTTGCGGCATCTCGCGGGGATAGCGAGGTTCGCGTTGGGGTCAGCAGAAATAATCAAACATCGGCACGTATGCCAGGTATGGCCGGCAAAGCCATACAAACAAATACAAATACTTCGACTTCGGCTGGGGCAATGATTACTGCCGACACTGTTGCGGCGGCTCAGGCATTGCCTGTGTATGATGATGTTGCAGACGATTCGGATGATGATATGGTTGATGCGTCTGATGATGCGGTTGTATCGTCAAACGATTGTCGTGATGCGTATCGTGAATGTATGGATAATTTTTGTTTGTTGGATGAAAGCCAGGGTGAACGTTGCGCATGTTCTGATAATATAGAACGCGCCAAAAGTAAAATTAATGAAGTTTTAAAAATTCAAGAAGAAGCCGACAAATTGTTTACCGAAGGTGTCGAACGTGAACAATTGGGTGCCAAGGCACGATTGGTGTTCAAAGATGATGCGCCGGCCAGTCAGAAAATTTCCAGTATAGATTTTATGTCTTGGTTATCTGGTGATGATAGTGGCGATTTGGATGAAGATGTGGAAATTGGCGATTCTTTGTATGGTATGGCGGTAAAATATTGTAAACCAGATTTGGCGGCATGTGGTGATAGGGCAAAAATGGAAGAATTGTTATATTCTCGTATGGTGACCCAAGATTGCAAAACTTATGATGCGTATTTGAAAGAACAAAAGGCAAATGCAGAATCTAATAAACGTATTGCGGAATCTGCGGTTCGCAAAGCGCGTTTGGAAATGTTGGACACAACAAACAAATACAATCGTGGCGAATGTTTGTTGGCATATCGTGCGTGCATAGCAGACAAGGGTGGTTGTGGTGCAAATTTTGAAAACTGTCTGGATGCAGGATTATTGCAACGTCGTTCAAATGCGTGTGATAATATTCTGGATCAGTGTATGGCGGTACGTGATTATGTTGTCGAAGATTGGGCGGCTGAATCCAAAAGCGTTCTGGCAGAGGCGGCAAAATACGCAGATACAAACAAGCGTGGAACGTGTTTGGCACGTGTTCAAAATTGTTTGGAAGAAAGTTGTTCTACATCTACAAATGCGGAATGTTTGACTAATGTTAATGTGGCGGCTGGAATATGTCCAGTTATCACAGAATGTAATGACATGATTCCTGGGTTTCAATCTGTAATTAATGATAAACTGGGGTATTTACAGACAAAATTCTGTGAAAATGATGTTGATAAATGCTTGCAAGATAAATGCGGTGTTGATTTTACTAAACCAGAATGTGTTGGTAAAAAATCGTATGAAATTGTAGCATTGTGTCCACAGAGTATGTTCCCATCGTGTAAAAATGCAGTTCAATTTGATATAATTGTGCAATCTGCGATTCTGCAAATGGATTACCAGATGTTAACAGGTTGTGTAAATTATTTTAGTGAACAATTAAGCAAGGTTTGTGGGACAGATATGGCGTGTTTACCAATTGTAAACGATGTAGAAAAATTAACAGAACTGCCTGATACTGAATCAAAATCTGCGAATTTGCGTGCAAAGATAATCGCTGCCTCTGATGCGTCTGTTGAAGAATTTTTCAAACAATTTGAACGTGACAAGACGGTTGCGGCATGCGCTGATTCACAAAGTGGCAGTGGTAAAAAATTGAAAGGAAAAAATTCTTTGGGAACAAATGTATTTAATACCGCAAAATTATTGGCAAAAATGTCAGCAGAAAATCGTAATTTGCGTGAATTAGATACGAAAATTGCAGAATTAACACGCAAAGCTGATGTAAGCAAGGCGGAACAGGTTTGTTTGAATACATACAAAGCAGAACAACCAAAGAATTCAAAATCAAATTACATGTATATAAAAAGTGTTTCGTTTGAACCAAATACACGTAATTGTCATGTGTGTCGTATGCAACAGGTTTGCGAACAAGGTGGCGAGAAAAAATCAACCGCCGCATTGAAGGCAGCAGCCGGTGGTTTGTCCGCAGGCGCATCCGCAGGAACAATGATAAATGCTGGATGGGGAACGGCAATTGGTGGTGTTGTTGGTGCGGTTGGTGCCGGTGTGTTGGGGTATCAATCTGGCGGGAAAACCGATTTTTGTCAGCAAATCGAATCTTGTGAAGACATAAATATGTAAACCATTTTACACGGAGAGAGAGATGAAGCACTTTTTTAGGTTTGGTTTATTTGTCGGTTTGTTGGGTGTGTTTGCTATAACAGGCGATTCGTTTGCTGCTTCTAAATCTTCCGCAATTACTGGTGGAACTAAGGTTCGGGCCAGAGTAGAGGCAACCGGGGTTTATGACGAAGAATGTTATAATACATATTATGCATGTATGGATAATTTTTGTATTGTTGATAATGAAAATGGAGGTTCGTGTTCTTGCAGTGATGAATCCAAAAAATATGAATCTGATTTAGAAGAAATCAGAAAAACTTTGGCCGAGGCCGAACGTATTAGTACTGAAGAGGTTGAAAAAGTTCAGGCGGGTGCCAACGCAGATATTATATTTGGTGGTGGCGAAAGGGTTTATAATGCGGACGGTTCTGTTCAGAAATTAAAAAATAAACCACAAGAAAAAGAAAAAACAACAGTTAAATGGTCTTCAATTTACGATGATGACGAAGATGCTTTTGATGATGAAGAACTGTCAGATTTAACTGGTCGTGCATTATATGATTCTGCAAATAAATTATGTCAAAAACAGGTTCCTGATTCTTGCAGTAAAGATATGAAATTATTAACACAGATGTATTTGCGTCAAATTACTTCGGATTGCAAAGGATTGGCAAACAGCATAACCCAGAAAAAACAAGAAGCCAACGCGGCATTAAAATCTGCTCAGGCGGCTGTGCGTGGCGCGTTAAAAGATTCTTTGGCACAATCAAACAAATATGACCGCGGAACGTGTATGGTTGAATTTAAAAAATGTATGATGGGTGATGATGCATGTGGTTCTGATTGGGGGCAATGTGTGTTTACTATTGCGGCTGAAAATATGCAAAATAACCGTGCCGTCAGTACAGCCGGTACCAAGGTTGAAACAATAAAAAAATACGATATAACCGCATCTACAATGGAAAGATTAGATTCTAAACGTTTTATTTGTGAAAAGGTTTTGGATCAATGTGTTTCGGTGCGTGATTATGTGTGGGATGATTTCTTGCGTGAATCTGCACCAACAATTCGTTTGGCAGAACAAAATATAGAATCACAAAAACGCCAATCATGTATGGGTGATATTTCAACATGTATTCAAAAGGCGTGTAAAGATGATATTGCGGGCAAAGGTGTTGCAACAATGGATGCATGTCTGGCAAAACCGGATATGGCACGTTCTTTCTGTAAAGTACAAATTGATCCATGTGAACGTATGGAACCTGCAATTTGGGATTATGTTGTCGCGCGTTTAGGGGCAATGCGTGTTGATGCTTGTACGACCGAGGTTAAAGAATGTTTGACCGATATTTGTGGTGCAGATTATTCAAAATGCATCGGTTTAGATACAGAAACAATTGGCAATATGTGCCCAGAAGAAAAATTGGTCGCATGTATGACCGATTATGACAAAGACAGTGTGCGTGATTATGTCGCGCAAATTGCCCAGGGTGTCGCATTGCAAATTGATAATGATTTATTCACTGCATGTCAAAAGGCATTGGACGAGGCAACAGTTAAGGTTTGTGGTGATACCGATGATTGTAATAATTTCGCATTGGATGAATTGGCGGGTTCGCGTTCGTTCAAATATCAGGTTTGTAAATACGACAGCATATCCGGTAACGAAATAACATGGACATCGGATTGTCGTGAATCTGCGGATGGAATTTCTTCAAAAGATGTTTCTCAACCCGAAGGCAAAGGTTGGGCGGGTAAATTGTCTGGTGTTGTGTATTGGGGTGATATTGAATATACATTGAAAAATCCAAAAACTGGCGAATATGGATTTACAACTGTTGATGAATATATGCAAAAACTGCAACAGGCGGGACATAAATTAGCCAAAGAAGATAAAGATATTATTGCTGATTTAGTATATGGTGTTGAAATTCGTGCATTGGAAAACAGTGTCGAAACCACAATACATGCCATTGAATCTGATCCGAACGTTATATACTGTATGACCGGTCGTCAGGTTGAAGGTTTTGATGGTAAAAAATTTGGTAAGATTGGTAAAGAAAATGCGCGCTTTCCGAATTTA
The DNA here is from genome assembly GCA_946613885.1 of uncultured Pseudomonadota bacterium. Lineage (GTDB taxonomy): Bacteria > Pseudomonadota > Alphaproteobacteria > Rs-D84 > Rs-D84 > Enterousia. The sequence continues at coordinate 20,979 of CAMOGA010000004.1, read as the reverse complement.
ACAAACAGTTTGCGTGAAAGAATTGCAACCAAGGCATTGAAAAAGGCGCGTGAAAATTACAACAAAAAATATGATGAAGAAATGACGCGTATGATGCAAGACCAGATTAAAATGGCAGGCGAACAAAATAAAAATGCCGCAGAACAATTATGTTATGATTGGGCAGAAAGGAGTACTTTACCGAATACCGCAACACCGAAAGCCAATGAGGTTGGTAAATGGATTGCTGTAGGGGTTATCGCGGCGGCATCCGTGGTGGCGGCTGTGTTTACGGCTGGTACAGGTGCGGCAGTTGGGGCAGGAATAATAGGTTCTATAGTAGGAACAGAAACCGCAATAGGGACGGTTGTGGCTGGCGCAGCCGTTGTGGCTGGTACCGTTGCATCAGCATCTATCGCAGCTTCTGGTGGGGTTATTGGAAATTCGGAAGTTAATAATTGGAATTATAAAATGAAAGTGTCAACCACATTTGACAGATCAACAGGTGAATGCACCAAAGAAACCACAACCCAAAATTGCAAAAAGACGAAAAAGAATTATTGCAAAGAATGGGAAGAGGCACAAACCACTACAACCAAGGTTAAATTGTTGTAATTTTACCGCCCAATTGGGCGGTTTTTCAATTCGTTCCTATGTTATTCTATATCGATTCGTTGGTATAATGTTGCCGTGGAAAGCAAAATGCACAAAGGAGAAAAATCATGAAAAAAATATCTGTTTTGGCACTGGTTGCGGTGTTGCCAATTTGTGGCGCATTTGCAGGTCCAGGTAAAAATATGAATAACAACACAAACAATCATCCGGCCGTTTGGACCGTGACTGAGGTTATGTCTTTGCCAGATGATACACCGGTTGTGATGCGTGGTCGTATTACAAAAAATATGGGGAACAATATGTTTGTATTTGAAGATGGTTCTGGAACAGTTATGTTGGAAATCGATGAAGAATCTTGGAACGGAAACACTGTTCGTGTTGACGACATTGTGACGGTTTATGGCAACGTGGACAAGGGTTCTAATTACACAGAAATTGATGTTAATTCAATTGTTAAATAAAAATGCCCATTTGGGCATTTTTTTGTTCTTTGTTTGATGTATTTTTTGTGATATAATAATTGCACGATGAAATTAAAAAAATCTTTATTTTTTACAATGATGTTGTTGTGTGCAACGCCTGCGTTTGCCGGGTGGCAATATGACGGGTATTACATAAACGATGGTTATTATAACGAAGATAATACACGTTTTGTTGTTGGTGTGCGTGGTGGACTGTCATTGGCAAACGCCAAAATGAATAATGATGTTGGTAATTTGTATGGATATTATTACATAAACCAAACAACAGGTGATGTTGTGTCGGCCATGGCTTGGGTGGCGGCTGGTGAACCGACTGGTTATGTTAATGCAGGATATGGGGATTTATCTACATTACCAGCCAAAGAAAAATTTTCTAAGGTTGCATTTACCGCGGGGGCGGATATCGGTTTTACAATTCCGTATTATCCACAATGGCGATTAAGTGCGGGCTATGACCATATCGCAGAAACAGATTATAATCAAATTCCTTTATTTCAGGGTAATTTGAATACCACTGGTGGTGATATTGGAAATGCGGTTGTTCATGTATCCAGCAGTGGCGCAACATCAACAATTTCCACAGATATTATATCTGTGATGGCGCATTATGATTTTTTCGAAGGGTATAAAAAACCATTGAATCAAATTGTTCCGTATGTTGGTTTTGGGTTGGGGTATGCGACATCAAAAACAACATTAAAATTGGCGGATATTTATGGTGATTTATCTACGGATTCGGATTTACAAAATTATGGGACACCTGATGAAGACGGTGTTTTGCAATTTGAACCACCAACCGATAAATCGAAATATCCATCATCTGAAAATATCGCGGTAATCGGTGATTTGGGATTGTCTTATGGAATCAGTGAATATACGTTTTTAGATTTTTCGGCGCGCATAATGTATATTCCAAAAATTACATGGCAATTGGTTAATTCTGATGCATCAATGCATCGCGATTGGTTTTCTGCTAAAGATATGATATATACCAATTTAATGATTGGGTTGCGTTTTGAATTTTAATTTATTTTGGTTCGTTAAATAAATTTGCCGGATCTACGGAATTTTTTCCGCGTCTGACCTCTAAATACATTTCAGGTTTATTTTCGTTCATACGTCCAATTGGTTCACCTGCTAATACTTCCTGACCGACCATGGCTTCGATTGACCCCATGTTTGTCATAACAGTATTATACCCATTTTTATGTGACATAATAATTACACGACCAAACCCACGGAAAGAATCAGCAAATTTAACAACCCCATCAGCAGGTGCCATAACCAATGCATTACCGCGTGCACGTATGCGCCATCCGTCTGATTTTAACCCCAGTGCCGTTTTTTCACCATATCGTACAACCAATTTACCACGTACAGGTGTGTTTAATTTTCGTTTTGAAAATTTTGCATCCCCAGACATCGCAGACGAACCGACACCCGCAGACAATTCAGAAATATTTTTTGCAGCAGCAGACAATTTCTTTAATTTTTTTTGTATTTCAATTTGTTCGTTTTTTAATTTTTGATTTTGTGCTGAACGTGTTTTTAACAATTTATCTAATTCGCGTTTTTCATTTGAATATTTTTTTGCACTGCGGTCCAATTTTTCTTTTTCAATCGTGCGTTGTTCATGAATAGTGTCCAATTCGCGTAATTTTTTTGTGGCATCCATAATTTGCACATCAAATTGGTTTGCCGCAGATGCCAATATAGTATTTGTTAAAACATAATCATGCATATTTTTTGCATCAAAATTTGGATGCATTGCAACAAACAACATACCCGCCGTTGCATTGGTAATCGCATCGTGATTTTGTATTAAATCTGCATTAATTTTATCGCGTTGTTTATCTAATTCTGCGATGTGTTTGATTAATACGCCACGTTGTTCTTCCAAGTCATTAACACGGTCAGCAGTTTTTACCAACTGTTTTTTTGTTTTTTCAACATCACGATTTGAATTTTTTAATTTTTGTTCAATTTGTTTATTTTGTTGTTCTGTTTTTTTTATTTGGTTTTGAATTTTTGTTAATTCATTACTTGCACCCCACACGTGCGATACACACATGCCACAAATAACTGTAAATAAAATAAATTTATTCATACGCATTTTGTATTATCATACCAAGATAATAAAAAATTGTAAATCACGGAATTAAAAAATTAATAAATTTTTAATGCTCGTAATTGATTAATAATCTCAGTTTGTGTATGCAGCATTGATTGAATCATGTATTCATAGTAAAAATCCGCATGATTTTGTTTCATTTTTAATAAAGATTCTGGGTATTTTGTTTTGTCGTTTTTTTTGGTAAAGGCAATTGGATGATACCCGTTTTTTATTAAATACCAATTCATAACCATACGCGCAGTACGTTTATTATAATCATCAAATGGTTGCAACAGTATTATTTGATAATGCAAATCAAATGCCTGAAAGAAGGTTTTTTTATCATTATGCGTAGATTGAAAAATAATATTTTCTAATTGGTTTTCAATCTCCATCGGGATAGAGGTTTGATTAATAACACCCGCCCGAATAAAAGAATCGTTCATTTGGATGTTTGCCTGGTTGCATATTAAATAATGAATTTGACACACATCAGATAAACTTAGTGGTTTTTCGATGTCGTGGTGTTCAATAATATAATCGTATGCATTGCCCAGACCACGGGTGCAACTGTAATCAAAATAGGGCGATTGTTTATTGTTTGGCATATAAAACAAATTTTTAGATTCTTCAAAAGATATTTTTTGTCGCAGCCAATTAAGATTATTTAATCGCTTCGTTGTGTTTTTAGATAATAATTTATTTATGACTTTTTTATTATGTTCAATACACGCACATTTGTCCTTGCTGTGGCGTTTGTGAGCGATTTGTGAAATTTTTTTCTGACTTGTCATAAATAAACCCTGTTGTGTCATTGTTTATAGCACAAAAATATAATATTGTCAATTACAACAATAAAAATATAATAAATGTATTGACAAAAAGAAAAATGCGTCTATAATATACAGTATGAAAACAGAAATAAAAGAATTACATGGTCAAGAAACTTACATCGTCAATTTTGGCGATTGTTTAGTTATGAAACGCCCTTTGCCCGAATTTTCGCCTGAACAGAAAGACAAATGGTTGGAAAAACAGCATAAAACCAAGGGTGTTATTGATGAAATCAGGTCTGTTGGCAATCCTGTGTATAATGTCCCACGTATGATTTTTATCAAAGATGAAGAATATCAATTATTGGAAGAACGTGCACCAGGTGAACCATTAACCAAAGATTTGTATGCCAAATTAACAGAACGTCAACGTGTTGAAATAATTAACAGTATTGCTAGTTTTTTGGTCGATATGAACGAATTAAAACCTGTGGGCGATGAAGAAACACATAAATTAACAGAAGAATTGAAAACGGTTCGTTTGGAAAATATAATTGAACATAAAATGCCAAAATGGTTTGATTTGGGCGAAATTAAATATATGTCAGATTTATTCGCAGACATTGACAATTTTGAATACACAACCCGCAAAGCATGGTCGCATGCAGATTTAAATTCTGGTAATGTTTTATACGATGCAAAAACCAGCAAATTGTCATTTATTGATTTTGCTGATGCTAAATATAATTTTATATTCCGTGATATTTTCTCGCCGATGATTTCTGATTTGGGAATTTGCAGAAGTGTATATGATTTATATACAAAATTACATGATAAAACAAAATATAAAATGCCTGGATTGCGTAATCCAGAGGTTCAAAATATCATGAGATACAGAATAATAACTGTATTATTAAAACGCTTTATCAAGGCAGGTGATGATTTACGTGTAAACCCACAAAGTGAAAAGACTTGTCAAAATAATATTGAAAAAGTTAAATTTATGCGTGAAATAATGGGCAAAATTCGTAACGTAGAAAAACAGTTAAGCCGTTAATTCATTATTCATATCTTAAACTGTCGATTGGGTTTAATTTTGCGGCCTTGATTGCAGGCATAACCCCAGATGCCAACCCAACAACAATCGCCACACCCACAGATAATATCACCGGCCATATAGAAAACGGGACATCGTAATGTAAAATAAAACGTCCAACACCCTGTGATAATCCAACACCTAAAACCAGCCCCAACATTGACCCAATAAAAGATATCATAACAGATTCTGATAAAAATTGGATGATTATCACACGTTCTCTGGCACCAATTGCCTTGCGTATTCCAATTTCACGCGTGCGTTCTGCAACAGAAGTTAACATCATGTTCATAATGCCAATAGACCCAACCAATAACGATACCGCAGCAATCGCAATTAATAATAATTTCAAATATCCGGTCACGGTATCCATTGTCTCCATAATTTGTTTCATGTCTGTGATTTGAAAATCATCTTCATCGGTATCTTTGATTCTGTGTCTTTGTCGCAACAGGGATGTTATTTGTTCAATAACAACATTATTATCTGCATCTGGAAAAATTTTTAATGCAATCATTGTGACTGCATCTGGGAACTTTGAACCCTGTAATCGTTTTTTTAACGTTGTCACAGGAATTATAATCATATCATCCTGGGAACCAAACGCAGAATCACCACGTGCCTTCATAACACCAATAATTACAAATGGCATATTGTGTATTCTGATGATTTCACCAACTGGATTTTCTGATAACCCTAATTCTGTTGCTGTATCTGGTCCAATGACGGCATATGTCGCGGCATTTTTTACCGCAGTATCATCAAAAAACGTTCCATGTTCAATGTCAATATCTTGGATTGTGGCATAGTCAGGATATGCCCCCAACATCATCGTTGACCAATTTTTATTGCCATATATAACCTGAGCAGACCCCATTTGCGCTGGGGTTATTGCCATAACATCCGGTAATTTTTTTATTTGTTCTGCATCGGTAATCGTTAATGTTTGGCGATTGCCAGTGCGAACACCACCACTGCGCGCTGCGCCTGCACGAATAACAATAGTGTTCGTTCCCAGTGATGAAAATTGGTCAGTAATAGATTTTTGAACTGTTTCACCAACCGCCACCATAATTACAACCGCCATAACACCAATAATAATCCCCAGTACTGTCAAAAAAGACCGTAATTTATTTCCGCTGATTGATATCCAAGATTCTTTTAGTATATCCCCGATTGTCATTTTTTATGCCGTTGTTCTGATTTTAATAATACACCTTCGTTTTTTGGAACGATGCCATCGTATGTAATACGTCCATCATAGATATGAATTAGTCGTTTAGCATATTGTGCGATTTCAAATTCGTGTGTAATCATTATGATAGTTATTCCAAAATCATGATTTAACTTTTCAAAAAATTTTAATATCTCGTCCCCCATTTTTGAATCCAGTGACCCAGTGGGTTCATCCGCCAGAATTAATTTAGGATTACCAGCCAATGCACGTGCAATTGCAACGCGTTGTTTCATACCGCCCGATAATTGTGTTGGAAAATATGTTTCAAATTTTTCTAGTCCAACCAATTTTAACATTTCGCGTGCACGCATAATTCTGTCGTTCATAACCCATCCACGATACATTAACGGCAACATAACATTGTCGATAATTGTGCGTTTTGACAGCAGGTTAAAATTTTGAAAAACGAAACCTATGTATTCATTTCGCACTGTTGCCAAATCGTCAGCAGACATCGTGGTAATATCTTTACCGTATAATTCATAAACCCCAGATGTCGCAGAATCCAAGGCCCCAACAATATTCATACATGTTGATTTTCCAGACCCAGACGGCCCCATAATTGCGACAAATTCGCCCGATTTAATTATAAAGTTTATATCAAATAAAACCTGTTGTTCGCCACCGATTGCCAATGGAAACGTTTTATTAATTTTTTTCATAACAATAATGTCAGGTTGATTTTTCATTTACATTCTTGGCCCGCGCATGGTTGATTTATTATTTGTTGTTTGACCAGAAAACCCGACAACAATTTTATCGTTTTCACGAATTTCGTCTGATATGATTTGTGTGTCTGTTGGTGTTGTAATTCCACGTTTATATGGAATAAAAATTATATCTTTACCGCGTTTTATCGCCATGTGTGTTTTTGGCGTAATATTTTCTGGGGCATCTGGAAATATATTTTTAAAAGACCTTAATAATAAACCTGAATTTTTTGTTTTCCATGTATCTTTTGCCTGTGCCACAACAACAGTCACAAATGCGGTCATACCTGGCATCAATTTTAAATCGCTGTTATCTACATCAATCACGACAGTATAAACGACCACATTAGATACCGTTGTTGGCGACAAACGGATTTGTTGAATATTGCCATGAAACGTTTGGTTTGGATATGCATCCACAGTAAATGTCACCGGCAGACCTTCTTTTATCATACCAATATCGGCCTCTGATACTGCGGTTTCAATTTGCATTTTTGATAAATCTTCGGCAATTTCGAATAAATCCGGTGTTTGGAAAGATGCGGCAACGGTTTGACCTTTGTCTACTTTGCGTGAAATAACCGTTCCATCCACAGGTGAAGTAATTGTTGCGTATCCCAGATTAGTGACCGCGCGTTCGTATGAATATTGTGCTTTGTTAACCGCTTGGGCGGCTTGTTCATATATTGTTTGTGATTTTTCCATTTCAGCACGTGATATAAACCCATCGTTATATAAAGATTGATTTCGTTCGTATTCACTGCGCGCATATTTTAATTCTGATTTTGCAGAATCCAAAGATGCCTTGGCCTCGTCAACAGTAGATTGTAAAACAGACGGTTCAATTTTTAATAATAAATCGCCTTGCTTTACATGGGAATTATAATCAACAAAAATATCTTCGATTGTGCCGGATACCTGTGACCCAACATTGATAGTGTTTACAGGTTGTATTTCTCCTGTGGCGGTGACAGTTTGAACAATATCGCCACGCACAATATCTACTGTTAACATATCTTTGCTTTTGGTTCTGGTTCCAAAATATATCCAAATACCGCCACCAATCAATATTAATAATATCAATCCAGACCACCATTTGTGCCGCCATATCCATCCGAAAAATCTTTGAATAAAAGAAGTTTTTTTGATTTCAGGTTCCATTATTTATTATCCTTTATTCCATTTTTTATATCGCCAATAGCCAATGCAACCGCGGCACGTTTAATAAATAAATCGTATTTCGCAGAATTATGTTCTTTTTGTGCGTTCACTAATTCAGATTGGGCGGTTTGCCAATCTAACATTGTTGCGCGACCAACCCGATACATCCCAGCAGTCACGCGTTCACTTTCCGTTGCAGATTTTAATAATGTTTTGGTTTGTGTTAATACTGTTTGTGCTGTTTTATAATTTTGATACGCAGTAAATACGTCCATCATCGCATTGTTTGATACGTTTTGTTCGTTATATTTCATATTTTCATAATCTGCACCGGCAGAACGTGCGTTATAATAATTTAAAAAACCAGTAAAAATAGGCATGGATACAGACACACCAAAATTGCCTTTGGTTTTCAAAGACATATTATCAAACATTCCACCCACGGTTTTATCTGTGGTGCCAATGTCCCCATTAACAGATATTGATGGCAGATTTTTCAAAAATGCACTGTTCCTGCGATGCCATGCGGCATTGGTTTGTGATTTTGCTTTTAATAAATCTGGTCTTTTTTCACGTGCAATTTTTATTAATGTATCAATGTTTTCACTTTCTGCATCTGAACCAAATGTTGCGGGCATGTCTTTGATTTTTATATTTTGGTCTGCCGAAAACGACATCAGGTTTAATAAATTTGCCTGAGTAATTTTACGATTGTTTTTTGCACGTTCTAATGCCAATTGTGACGAAGCCAATGTGGTGTCTGCTTTGTACACATCGGATTTTGCAACAACACCAGATTTATATTTTTTATCTGCGGTATTTTTTGCAGTTTGTGCCACAGTTAAAGCAGATTGTGCGGCAACAACATCTGCATCTGCATTTAACAGAGCATAATAAGCACCAACCAATGAATAAATAAAATTTTGAATTGTTTCATCGTAATCAAAACCTGCCGCGCGATATGTTGCCAGTGTCTGTGCAAAATCAGATTCACGTTTGCCGAAATCAAAAATCAAATATGATGCAGATAATGATGCAGTATAATTCCAATCATCGTGTTCGGTGTGTGAACGATTCGCACCGGCATGCCCAGATACGGACGGTAAATAATAAGAATGTGCCGCATTTTTTGTATATCTTGCAGATTGTAATGCTGCATATGCTGCGCTGGTTCGCGGATTACGACACAATCCCATATTAACAACATCAATCAAAGACATTTGTTTGTCTGGGATTTTATGCAAACTGGCACAATTGTCGTTTGCAACGGCGAATAAGGGAAACAGTATATAACAAAAACATATAAAAAATTTATTCATAACTTTTATAGATTACGCCTTTTGCTGGGTAAAAAACATCGGAACAAATTCATTGTTTGGGGGATGAAATTTTTATGTTGCAATTAATTTTTTTTTTGCTTAATATACCCCCGTGTGAGTGGCCAGGTGGCAGAGTGGTTATGCAGAGGACTGCAAATCCTTGGATGCCGGTTCGATTCCGACCCTGGCCTCCAATTACTTGAAATGATAGAACAAATAACCCTTACTAATTTCCGCAATCATGCTGTTTCCAGAATTAAAATAGATGGGGCGAAAAATATTATTATAACCGGATTAAACGGTGCCGGTAAAACTGCGATATTGGAAGCAATATCTTTATTATCTGGTGAACGTGGTTTGCGTGGCGCAGATATTCAAACATTGGCACGATTTGATGGTGATGGTGGTTTTTCGGTTTTTGTGACGACATCTGATGAAAATGATATATGTGTATCGATGAACAGTGGGGATTCGAATCGGCGTGCAAAAATAAATAATGAAAATGTTCCTTTGTCAGAATTATCAAAAAATTTACGTATTGTCTGGTTAACACCGCGCGAAGACAGAATTTTTATGGATGGTGTATCTGAACGTCGGGCTTTTTTTGACCATTTGATAACCAGTTTTGAACCATCGCACATTGGACATATTTCACATTTAAATAAATTGTTATCTGAGCGGGGTGGGGTAATAAAAAACGGTGGTGATAATAATTGGCTAAATGCGATTGATAAACAGATTGCGGCAATATCTGTTTCAATTGCAGCCGGCCGAATAAGGTATGCTGGTGAAATAAATTATTTTTTTGAAACAGGTGCGGTATCGGTTAACGGTATGTTGGAAAATATGTTGTTGGAAAAATCTGCAACGATGGTGGAAAACGCATATTTTGAATATTTACAAAATAATAGAAATTTAATTGGCGACAAAATGGTCATTGATGGTGTGCATAAATCTGATTTTGGCGTTTTTAATAAACTGTTAAAATTACCGGCACAAATAACATCTACTGGCCAGCAAAAATCAGTATTATTAGATTTGATTTTGGCACATGCAAAATTAATACATATAAAAACAGGCGCACGTCCAATTATCTTGCTGGACGAGGCAGATTCGCATCTGGATATTGGTGCGCGCGAAAAAATGTTTGATGCGCTGAACAAACTGGAATCTCAGGTATGGGCCACGGGTTTAGATATAAAAACTTTTGAAAATATTCCTGAATCTTTATTTGTCACTTGCCAAAATGGGATGATAAGTAATATAGTAAGGAACGGAGATTAATCATGGCAAAAATAAATTATAAACAATTGTTAGATAACGCATTGAAATCTGTTGTAAAAGAGGCATTAATCCACGCACAATTCAATGGGTTGGGTGATGATGCCAGTTTTTTTATCACATTTAAGACGCGCGATCCAGGTGTAGTATTGCCGGATTTTTTGCGTATGCGTTATCCAGATTTAATGACGATAGTATTGCAATATTCGTATAATAATTTAAATGTATCTGATAAAGAATTTGGCGTTCAATTAACTTTTGATGGTCGGCCGTTTTTTATACGTGTACCGTTTTCTGCATTGGTAGAATTCAAAGATCCATCGGTTGATTTTATGCTGTCTTTTCAACCAAATCAGCCAACACCAACACCCAAAGTGGAAGAAAATATTGAATTGCCATTGGAAGAAAAACCGGGAACTGTCCCAGATGATAAACGTGTTGTGTCTTTGGATGAATTCAGACGCAGAAAAAATAGCTAGTTTACATGTGATTAGAAAAGGTATTTGAAATGTTAAAAAAGTTATTGATTGTTTTTGTTTTATTAACCCCATTAATTGCGGACGGTGCACAAAAAAACAAGCAAGATGAACCTGTTGTTCATTTAACTGACGAACAAATTTATAATGAATTAAAAAAATTGGCGGCTGTATTTGAAATTGCCCGTGAAAAATTTGTGGAAGAGGCCGATGAAAAAAAGATGCTAGAAGGTGCCATGAATGGTATGTTGGCGGCGTTGGATCCTCACTCTTCTTATTTATCGTCCGAAGATTTCAAAGAATTTAACGATAAATCATCCGGTGAATTTGGTGGTCTGGGCATCCAGATAACCAGTGACAAAGGCGCAATACGTGTTATTTCGCCCATTGATGATACCCCTGCGGAAAAGGCGGGTATCAAGGCGGGTGATTATATTACCCATATTGACGGGGAACAGGTTTTTGATATGAATCTGAATCAGGCGGTTAAAAAAATGAAGGGTAAACCCGGAACCAAGGTAAAATTAACCATTGTTCACGAAGGCGATGAACCCAAAGATATTACGTTAAAGCGTGCAATTATCAAGGTCAAATCTGTCAAGTTCAGCGAAAAATCTGATAATGCTGCAAATGATGATGATAAATTACCAAAAATCGGTTATTTAAGAATTTCGGATTTTGGTGCGACAACATCCAAAGAATTAAAGGATGCAATCAAAGATTTAGAAAAGAAAAATGTTGCAGGTTACGTTTTGGATTTACGCAATAATCCGGGTGGATATTTGACTGCGGCGGTCGATGTGTCTGATGCATTTTTAGACGGTGGTGAAATTGTATCAACACGTGGACGTGAAAAATCTGATATTGAACGTATGTTTGCAAAACCTGGTGATTTGATAAATGGTAAACCGGTGGTCGTTTTGATTAATCATGGTTCGGCATCTGCATCTGAAATTGTGGCGGGCGCATTACAAGATAACGGACGTGGTATTGTTATGGGATCGCAAAGTTTTGGCAAGGGTTCTGTGCAACAACAAAAGGCATTGGGCGATGGATCGGCGATACATATAACAATTGCACGTTATTACACACCCAGTGGTCGTTCAATCCAAAATGAAGGCATCACACCAGATATAGAGGTATTACAGAGTAAATTGAAAACATTGGAAAAGAAGGAATCTATATTTACTGAGGCAACATTTAACAATTCATTAAAAAATGATGCTTCGGACAAGAAAAAAGATGCAACCAAGAAAAAAGATACGAAAAAATCTGATAAAGATGATGAAGAAGAAGACGATGAAGATTATTTGAATTTGACTGATGAAGAAAAAGATGCGCGTGATTATCAATTGCAACGTGCGATGGATATGGTTCGTGCTTTGTCTAAGGTTGGAAAAAAGAATTTGGAAAAAGTATCAGACGATTCAAAGAAAGAAGAAACAAAAGACGAAAAAAAATCAGATAACAAAAAGAAATAAAAAAGAACAGGGCGTTATGCCCTGTATCTTTTGTCATGATTTTTCCTGTTTTATTTTTGATTTTGATTCTTTAATTCCAAAACACTGTTAACAAAACGACCATCATTTGTTATGACCCAATCACACAATCCCTTGTCCAAACATTGTTCTGCTGTTAAATACCCAGAACCTTCTGTGGTGAAGTATTTGTTTAATTCTTTGCGGGTTAATTTTGTGCGATTCAGGTATAAATCCAAAGATTCTTGTCCGAAATTTTTCAAATCACGTGTTGCGTATTCTATTTCGTCTTGGTGTGATACTTCACTGGATTTGTTTCCAAAATGAATATAATTAAACGCATTTTGCGCCATATATCTGTATCCATGTGTTCCAGATATTGCAATCATACTGGCGCTGCTGCTGGCCTGACGCAAATTATATGTTTTTACGATTGTTCCACGTGCAGAAGCAATATTTAACAATGTAGACAAAGAGTGTCTTAAATTTGTTTTTCCGCCACAACAATTAATCCATATATTTAATACAGGAATATCATTTGGTATCGTTTCATATGGTGTATAAATTTTCCAACCAGAATTTTCTGATGGTTTTATAATCGGTAATGCATTAACCCATTTGGTTAATTGAACAATTACACCGTTTGTTGATGCTTGGTTTATTTCAGTGGACAAAAAAACGTTGTTTCCATCCATAATGTTTTCTAAATCTTTTGCCATAATAACACCTTTTTGAGTATTTATGCAAAATAATAACACAAAATAAATAATTGTCAATATTTTTATTAAAAATATCATCTTGCCTTAAAATTACAAACGCGCTAGTATTCGCACAGAACAGAATAATATTAAAAAATTGGGGAATAAAAAAATGTCTAAATTGATTGTTGATGGAAATTGGGCGGCGGCCGATGTTGCGTATCGTTGTGTTGATTGTGCGGCAATTTACCCAATTACCCCCAGTTCTACCATGGGTGAATTGGCAGACGAATGGTCTTTTCAGCACAAGAAAAATATATGGGGTGTTGTTCCAGAAATAATCGAAATGCAATCAGAGGCGGGTGCTGCCGGGGCATTACATGGCGCATTACAAATGGGGGCTTTATCAACAACGTTTACCGCATCCCAGGGTTTATTGTTAATGATACCAAATATGTATAAAATTGCCGGTGAACAAACACCTTTTGTTATGCATGTTGCGGCACGTGCACTGGCAACACATGCTTTATCGATTTTTGGCGACCACAGTGATGTTATGGCGGTTCGTCAAACTGGATTTGCCATGTTGTCATCCCATAATGTCCAGGCGGCACATGATATGGCGGCAATTGCACACAGCGCAACATTACGTGCGCGTGTCCCGTTTTTGCATTTCTTTGATGGTTTCAGAACCAGTCACGAAGAATCAGCATTAACACGAATTGATGACGATGTTTTGCGTGAATTAATACCTGACGATTTGGTTAAACAAAATCGTGAACGTGGTATGACCCCTGATAATCCAAAAATTCGTGGGACTGCGCAAAATCCAGATGTTTATTTCCAAGGGCGCGAGGCCGTAAATTTATCCTATGATGCCATCCCTAAAATTGTCCAAGACACCATGAATAAATTTGCTGTGTTAACAGGTCGTCAATATAATGTGGTTGATTATATTGGTGATAAAAATGCAAAGTATGTAATTGTGTCAATGGGTTCGTCATGTGAAACAATTGCGGAAACATTGGATTATTTACCATCTGGCGTTGGATTAATTTGTGTTCATCTGTTTAATCCTTTCCCTGTGGATGCATTTTTAAATGTTTTGCCAAAAAGTGTCGAACAGATTGCTGTTTTGGACAGAACGAAAGAGGCGGGCAGTATTGGTGAACCCTTGTATCAAAATGTTCGCAATATCGTTGATTCAAAAATACCTGTGTTTGGTGGGCGTTATGGTTTGGGGTCCAAAGAATTTAAACCACGTGATGTACGTGCAATTGTTGAATATATGATGCGTGGCAATTTACATCATAATTTCACAGTTGGTATTGATGATGATTTGTCGCATTTGTCTTTGGATGTGGATAAAACATTTACAATTGAAAATCCAGATGTTAAAACCGCGATTTTGTATGGGATTGGCAGTGATGGCACTGTTGGGGCGGTAAAAAACATAGTGAAAATTGTCGGGGAAAATTCTGATTTATATCCACAATCGTATGCAGTATATGATTCTAAAAAATCAGGCGGTGTGACACAATCACATATTCGTTTTTCTGAAAAACCGATACGCAGTGAATATTTGGTGGACAGTGCCGATTTTATATCTGTATCTAATTTTATGATTGCACAAAGATTTGATGTTTTTTCTGCTTTGCGTGCGGGTGGCACGGTCATGATAAACACATCTTTAAATCCAGATGAAGCATTTGCTAATTTACCAAAATCGGTTCAAGAACATCTTATTCGTATGCGTGCCAATGTTTACTTTTTAGATGCAAATTCTGCGGCCAACGAACTGGGATTGGGAAATCGTATTAATACGTTTATAATGTTAAACTTCTTTAATTTAACGCACGTGATAAATCCTGATACAGCCAAAGATGCAGCCAAGGCAGCAATTGAAAAAACTTATCGTAAAAAGGGTATGGATGTTGTTAATGCAAACTGGTTGGCAGTGGACAGGGCAGAATCTTATTTGAAAAAATATGATTTACCATCATCTGTTTCTGAATTTGCACCAGATTTTATCCCGGCAATGACATTAAATACCCCGGCAGAAATCGCTGGAACTTTGGGTGAAATGGCGGCGGGTCGTGGTGATGAAATCCCGGTATCTCGTTTCAAATTAGACGGAACATTTGGGGCAGGGCAATATCCAATTGGAACGTCAAAATATGAAAAACGTGCAATTGCAAATCGTGTTGCGACATGCGATTTAACAAAATGTATTCAATGTGGAAAATGTTCAATGCTGTGTCCACATGGCGCAATCAGAATCAAAGTAATGAACGAATCTGAAATGGAACGCGCACGTGCAAACGGTATAACTGTTGTTCCAATGAAAACGCCTGAATTAGGGGCTGGGTTATTTTACACATTAAATATATCGCCATCTGATTGCACGGGATGCGGTTTATGTATGAAAAATTGTCCAGTTGGTGCATTGACAATGATTCCAATGAACGAGGGTATAAAAAATCAAGATGCATTTGATGCGGCATTAAAGATACCTGATTTTGATAAATCAAAATTAAATTTGAATATTCCAAAACATGTTGAATTATTGCCACATTATTTTGAATTTCCTGGGGCGTGCGCTGGATGTGGTGAAACACCATACGTTCGTTTGATGGCACAATTATTTGGCGATAAAATGGTTGTTGCAAATGCCACAGGATGTTCTTCTATTTATGGTGGAAATTTACCAACAACACCATGGACATGTGATTCGAACGGTCGCGGACCGGCGTGGTCTAATTCATTATTTGAAGATAATGCAGAATATGGTCTGGGAATGCGAATCGCTTTGAATCAGCGTCGCGCTGCGTTGCGTTCTGTGTTGTTTGAATTGGGAATTGAAAGCGTTGATAATATGCTGGCTGAACGTGATACAACGCGTCAACGTGAAATTCAGGTTTCTTTGCATAATCAATTATCAAAAATAGATAATCCGCGTGCCAGATACGCAGAATCTTTATTGGATGCAATTGTGGAAAAATCTGTGTGGATTGTTGGTGGCGATGGTTGGGCATACGATATTGGATATGGTGGTGTCGATCATATTTTACACAGTGGTGAAAATGTGAACATTTTGGTTTTAGATACCGAAGGATATTCAAACACAGGTGGTCAACAATCTAAATCTACACCATTTGGCGCGTCTATGAAATTTGCGATTGGCGGCAAAGAACATGCCAAGAAAGATTTGGGATTAATTGCAATGATGTCTGGCGCATATGTCGCACAAATTGCAATTGGTGCGAACCAGGCCCAGGCGGTGCGTGCTTTCCGTGAAGCCGAGGCATTTAATGGCCCATCAATTATTTTGGCGTATGCCCCATGTATTGCGCACGGTTTTGCATTACAAAATGGTGTGGAACATCAAACTAATTTAGTGAATACTGGTGCGTGGCCATTGTATCGTTTTAATCCGGCAAATATTGAAAATGGGTCAAATCCATTAAGTTTGGATTCACATATTGATACGCCGTTCCCGTTGGAAGAATTTATGAAATCTGAAACACGATTTGCAGCGGCGCGTTCAATTAATCCGAATTTTGATAAATTGGTCAACGAAGCCAAGGCAAACAATTTGTATAAAACGGAATTAAAACAACATATTGCAAATTTCACGGTGAAAAAGAACAAAGACAACGGGGAAGGATAAAGATATGAAACCACACGATGCTTTGCGTGAATATATAAAAAATTCTGAAATGCGTGTCATTGTTGGTGGTGTTTTTTATGCACGTATGTCAAAAAGCATCGCTAAAAAATTTGATAGCGGTACATATGATTATATGTTGGGTGAACATAAAAAATGTATTCGGGAATTGAAAAAATTGAATATAAAATATTCCGCAAATGCAAAACCAAAATTTTATGTTTATATTGTCCCAGATGAAAATTTTACTGAATTATTACGATACCCTTATAAGAATCGCAACGGTGGTGGTCGTCCAGTCCCATCTTATGATTTTGACAGTTTTAACAGTGCTTATGGGACAAGTCAAAACAGAATGATTGCCTCTGGCAAAATTGGACTTAACAGTCATATAAATCTGGTTCATGAATATGCGCATTTGATACATAATCAATTTGGTTTTTATGCACAAATGTTTGGTGAAGGTTTTGCAGAATTAATACCTTGGTATGCGTTGGAATATGAAAAATTAGTTCCTGAACATTTTGCATCAATGCAATCAATGGAAAAAATATATACTGCAAATGAATTGCTAGAATCTGTTGCTTTTTCGGATACTGTTTCTGGGAAAACATGTTCTTTTCAACCATCTTATATGTCATCATATTTGTGGAGCAGGGTGGTCGTTGAACACATACGCAAAAAATATAAATTATCACGAATTGAATCTGTGCAAAAATTTTTAGAATTGTATAATCTTACAACATACGGGAAACAGTGGTTTATTATGGAATTGGCTGATTTAACAGGGATGAATGCTGAAAAATTATTATATTCTACAGAATACCAACAAGAGATATTAAAACAAATTGCAAAGGAAATAAAAAAATGAAAAAGATTGTTTTTATTTTAATCGGGCTTTGTATAATGGGATGCGCATTTCAAACCAAACATCGTGGGTATGTATTTCCTGATGATCTGGAAACACGTGTAGCATCAATAAAAACAACCCAACAATTACAGGAAGAAATTGGTGACCCACAAACACGGACAATTTATGGGGACGAAGTTTGGGTTTATTACAGCGCAGATGAAAACCTGCATGGACCGTTTCCAATAACTTATGATAATAAAACCGTATTATTGGCATGGGTTCGTGGTGGAAATGTTGTAAAAACACAAATTTTGCACGATGATGATTTAAAAGACATAAAATTGGCAGATGACGAAACAGAAATACCTGCGGCAATAGAATTGAACGCCATAGAAGAATTGTTTAACAATATTGGACGTTTTTCGCCTGCGGGATTGGGACAATAATTTTTTGTTGTAATCATTTGTTTTTTTTGATTTTTATGTTATAATGGGCGTTGTAGAGAGAATGGCAAAGTAAAGGTGTGCAGATTATGCCAGCAAAAAAATTAGATTTTAAAACCGGACAATATGTTGTTTATCCAACTCAGGGTGTTGGTAAATTGTTGCGTATAGAAGAACAAACAATTGCCGGTCAAAAATTAAAAATGATGGTTATTGATTTCGACAGAAATCATATGACATTACGTGTTCCATTGGACAGGGCTGAAATTTCTGGATTGCGTCCTTTGACCAGTATAAAGAAATTAGATGAAGCAATCCAATCGGCTAAGGGCAAGGCCGGGGCAAAACGTATGATTTGGGCGCGTCGTGCCGCACAATACGAAGAAAATATTAATTCTGGCGACCCAATGAAATTGGCAGAGGTTGTACGCGATTTGCAACGTCGTACGGCAACCGATACAATGACATTTTCTGCGCGTCAATTATATTTACGTGCGTTGGAACGTATGGCACAAGAATTCGCAATTTTGCATAAAATGGATTTGGAAGATGCATCTGAAAAAATCGAAGATATTTTGGGTGTTCCCAAAGAAATTGATTTGAACGCCAGCGAAGAAGACGAAGAAGAAGTTGACGAAACTGACGAAGAATAATTTTCAACACGCCATAATTTTGGCGTGTTTTTTTTCTTGTATTTATTGTTTTTTTTCGCAATCATTAAATTACAGACTTTAATAAAGGATAAAAAAATGGCAGGCAGCATAAACAAAGTAATATTGGTTGGTAATATCGGTCAGGACCCTCAGGTTCGCACTATGCAATCCGGACAAAAGGTTGTATCGTTTTCATTGGCAACATCTGAACGTTGGCGCGACAGACAAAGTGGCGAACAAAAAGAACAAACAGAATGGCATCGTGTTGTTATTTTTGCGCCAAATCTGGTTGAGGTTGCAGAACGTATGTTGCAAAAAGGAACAAAGTTATATTTGGAAGGAACTCTGCGTACACGTAAATGGCAAAATCAACAGGGTGTTGATACATACACGACTGAGGTTGTATTAAATCCATACGCGGGTCAAATGGTAATATTGTCTGGTGCAAAATCGATGGGCGATGGTGCGATGGAATCTGCACCGGCGGCATCCGCACCACGTGAAGAGGTTAATATTGAAGATATCGCGGATGATATTCCATTTTAATATCAATAATGTAAAAAAAATCGGCAGTTTGCCGATTTTTTTTATTTTATAAAATACTAAAAATATGTTATAATTTTATGGCGTGAAAATGTGAGAGAGATATTGAAAAAATTTACACTATTTTTAAGTGTTGTGTTTTGCGTATTATTTAATATACCCGCATTTTGCGGTGTTGGCAGTGTTGATGAAAGATATGCCGTGACCCCAGAACTATGGGCAACAGATCGGTTTAGGCCATTTGTCAGGTTAGAAACAAGATATTTTTATACAGATAGACCAGATAAGAAGATGGTTGCGACTTGTACTGCTCAATATGTTTCAAAAAATCTTATATTATCGGCAGGGCATTGTATATTGTCGCCAAACTTAAACTATAACATAGTGAATTACAAGGGTGAAGAGATACCTGTTGAATTGTTAAAATACAATTTTACAAGAGATGCAAGGCAAAAAACCAAAAATGATTGGGCAATTTTTTTAATTAAAGATGAAAAATATTTTAGTGATGTCTATTTTGATATACAATCACCATCTAAAACAACGGATGTTTTAAATGCAGGATTCGGATGGGTCAGAATAATTCCTGACAAGGAATTAACAATTATAAGAGATTTAGCAAAGACAATATCATCCACGGATTCTGATGAACAAAAATCCGAAAACACAAAAAAGCCTTTTTTTGATTTATTAAGTGAAAAGATATCTGAATATAATACGGGTAAATCAGAAGATCAGCAAATTAAACCACTTAAAGAAGAAACATATACTCTGAAAGCCAGTGATTGCCAGATAAAAATAGAAAGTGGTACTGAAAATAATCCTTTGTTGCCAACAACATGTGACAGTTGGAGCGGTAATTCTGGCGGTGGATACATAAATGGGAATGTTTTATATGGGGTTTGTTCTAATGGGGCATATGGTGCTAAAGAATTTGAAGATGAAACCAACAGGGATAATATGGCTTCTGCACGTGCTTTTTTAAAAGATTTTCGCAGTATAAAAAATAACAATTTACTTGAGGGTGAAACACCATTATCAGAAAACAGTGAAGATAATTCCACGGTTAACGCTTTGACTGGTATGGAAACAGGTATTAATAATATACAAGCTGACGTTAATGCATTAAGCGAATTTTTAAGCAAATACACGGATGTTTCTCAAATGTCAAAAGAACAATTCTTAAGTGTTTTGAGTAAATGGGTTGAATTGGATGTAAAAAAAACAACATTGGAACAATTAAAAGATGCGTATGAAGATGCAAAAAAACGTGAACAATCTTTGGGCAACAGAATGTTAACTGCTGCGACTGTTGCGGCGACTGGGATTGGCGCGATGGAATTGGCACAGGGATTATCTGAACAACGCGCAGATAAAGCGGCGGCAGAAGACATGGCGGCAT
>CAMOGA010000003.1 GCA_946613885.1 uncultured Pseudomonadota bacterium | reverse complement strand
TTTCAACCAGACGAAGTTGCTGGATTGGTTCGTATAAATGCAAAAGATTGCCTTGATTTGTTAATGGATAAATATACTTCTGTCCGTGCAATAAAAATTACAGCCAATCAATCGACGGATATCGATATTACAAAAAACGATTTTCTGGCTGCCTCTAACGAAACACCTATCGTAAAATACGGTTTTGTATTGCAAAGCATCATCCAGCAAAATTCGCATATTTAGGTATGGAAAATTGTACAACAGAATTTTAGCCCGCCATAAAAATCAAATCGGCTTTTGCCGATTTTATTTTTATCGTGATTGGTTTTTTGTTGACATTTTTATTTTTTGTATTATATTTACGTTATATTCTAATTGATTTTAAATAAAAGGATTAAAAATGGCACGTTATAGTTTATTGGTAAAAAAAACAATGAATGAAACAAAAAATGCGGTCAATGCCCAAACAGATTTAAATGTTGTTGATGCCGGAATTATCAATACATTATGGACAAAATCGGATATTGAGGGCGCGCGCAAATTAATACAAAATCCGTATATTATATATAATCTGATTCAAAATAATCCGATAAACAATGCACATGAATTAAAATGTTTTTATGCGATGCATGCTTTGTTATTAATGTTGATTGATGACGAATGCACTGATATATTAAATCAAATGTCTGAAGACAGTATAAATATGTTAAAACAATGCTTAACCATTGCTAAAAAACATCCACACCCAAACATAAAAGACATTGAAAAAGTATTAAAAGAACGCTCTGTTGCAAAATATGCCAAAAACGTACACGACCGTTGGATTAATGAAAATATGATAAAATCTTTAAACGTGTCAAAAAATGTTCACTATTTGTGGGATAAAGCAAATACTGAATTACAAAAATGGTTTGATATTGTCGCTGTATTTAAAAGAGCCGATATTGAAAAAGTGTCTGAAACAACAAAAACAACAGATGTCGCACAAAAACCGATTGTATCAATTCAAAACGTTGAATTATGGACCATAGATGAATTAGCAAAAAAATTAGGACACAAAAGTAAGCACAGTTTTGAAGTAAAAAAATGCGAATTGATAAAACGAAATCCAAATCGCGCAGATGAGATTCAGGGATGGTTTGTACGCTCTACAACAAAAAGAAGTCCTTTGTTGTTCCAAGCGATTTATTTCAAAGAATTGCAAGATTTATTTGCACGAAAAAATAAAACAAATAAAAAATTAGCATCTAAAAATCGCCAAACACTGGTGGATATGAAAGCTTTTGAAACATACATAGAAGCATTACAGACATTATGCAAACAAACAATTGATGCGCTGGAAATTGCTGATAAAGATTACAAAAAATCAATTCAAGCAGCCACATCAGCAAAACCACACGAACGCGGCAAATTATTACAAGATGCAATAACCGCAAATGATAATGCCACAAAATATCGTGCAACATTGGATGATTACAAGGCACGCTTAGATAACGCGACACAATTATTGCAAGAAAGACAACGTGCCATTGCCGCTTTGGCGGAAATAGATAAAAAAATGTCAAAAACATTGCACGAATTCAACCAAAATCAAAAATAAAAACGCCCCGGTTTTTCCGGGGTTTGTTTTTGCTGAACTAAAAAACACCAAATGTTTAATGTTGCTTTGTTTTGCTGTATTGTTCCAATATTTTCCCATAAGTATTGGCAATATAATTTGTTTCATATGATTTAACAGCACTTTTATCATGAACTATTTTTTGTATTTTTATAGTATCCATAACCATGTTTGAAACAGTCGTTGAAACATCTTTTGTTTTTGTGCCAGTTTTGTCATTTTGTGATAAATACCTGGTATTTCCAACATTACCCTTTTGAACGAAAACGCCACCCAGCCCATTTTGTGCATCATAACTGTGTTCGATAACATACTTGTCATTTGACACCAATGGATCGATGGTAAATTCTTTTAAAATCGGTTGATAGAAAGTAATTGAATCTTTGTTTGGAATAAATGTAGTTATTATTGGATTCGCAATTTTATGACGGCCCTGCCCCATTGTATATAAAACCTTGCCATTAAAAGGGTCCAAAAATTCTGCTTTGTTAATAGTGGGAAAACCTAAACGTGGCGAGACCAGATTATGTGTTGCAGCATTTATAAAATATACGTCGTTTATTAACAGTGTGAAGGCAGATGGAAAATATTTGAACAAATCGCTGTTTGTACCAATAAAACTGATTCCGTGTCCTTTGCCTTGCATATCAACACGCTGAATTGACAACATTCTGTCAGTTTTTGCAACCCTGGAATCGATATAAAAATGTGGTTGCACGTCTTCTTTGATTCCCGGATTAAGGTACATTTCTGTCAACCACAGACCAACACGAACTTTATCAAACCAATCCATTAATAAACTGGCATCCGCCCCAGTGATTGTTTTTCCATCCAAAACGTTAATCAGAATTGGTTTTACTTTGGCCTCTAATATGGCATATTGTGAATTACATTTTGTACATGCAGGAAATTTAAAATTGAGAAAATTTATATGTTTATGATCTTCGGGAAAATTAACAAAAACATCTTTGCGTTCACGCCCTGTTAACCTGATTAGCCACTGAGGTATTACATGTTCCAGATTTTTATCTTCTGGTTTTTTTCCACAAAAAATACAAAATTTTTCTGCCATACAATAATCCTTTTATCAACACAATGTTATCACTTAAAACCCGTTTGTCAATCCAGATTAAAATTTGACAAAATATCCAAATTATTGTAAAAAAACAGATTAAAGGTTAAAATTTTATGGCAGATAATACAGAAAAAAAATACAAATTAATCCCAAAACACCAGATTGATGAATTGACATCTATGTATGATGATTATTTGTTTATTGCACGACAACATGAATATTTATTACAAACAACATCTTTGACAGAAATCGCATCTGACCAAATAGATTCCATGTATTCGGGTCTGCCAGAATATCCATGGCATGTTAGCGATTTAAATCGGTATGAAAAACAAAAATTTTCGGATTTTGTAAATAACGATGTGTTTGATGATGATAAAAAAACCTATATTATATTGCGACATATTAATCCCGAAGATGACAAGGGTTTTTACAAAGAATTTGCGATTCCGCCATACAACACGACATCAATTGGTATGTTATTACCGTCAATGTTGGAACGGTGTTCTGTTATATATCCAACAAATGCAACATTGGGTAATACTGAATTTTATATTAATGGATGGTACAAAGCCGCCTATACTGGAACAAAAAATAAATCCAAATCATTACAAGATTTTATTACAGATAAGGATTTATTAACAGAATTATGTATTATGTTGAATCTGACTGAAACTTTGAAAAAAAATCAATATGTCACTGACAAACCTGGTTCTGACGATATACTGGCGAAATCCGTCCAGGATGTATATGCCACAGAACGCCTAGCAGTAAATGAAAACATTATTTTGGAATTATTTGGGTCTTTTGCAGAAAAATTGTTAATTATTTGTCGAAATCTATATGGCGATACCGATAAACAACATTATAACGTTCAAGGAAACAAAATCATCTTGGAACGCGCCCAGGCAGATGGGTTGATTGTTTCGGCCAACGATTTACAAGATTACGTCAACATCAGGCATTTGGTACGACATCAATTTGATACATTGGACGGTTTGGGGCGTTTTAGCACGTCTTTATCAAACAAAAATAAAATCAATCGTGATGCATATGTGGCATCGTATCTTAAATTGTTTAATAAATCTATTATCCAGCGCATGAAATCTTATATAGATATATTACATCAAATGCAGCATGTTATTAATACTATCAATCCAAACAGAATAATTCGATACAAAGAAGAAACTAATAATAAATTTATTCAACGCGCACGTATTGCACATCAACAAATTCCGAATATTCAAATCGAATTAAATTATCCCTTGGTCAGCGATAAATACGAAAAATTAAATAAAAATTTACATAAAATTATCCCAGAAATTAATATTGTTGACGATTATCCAGACCAAACGGTTCGTATAAAGGAAATAGATAAATATTGTACACGTTCTTTTTTCCTGCGCAGTTTTCATGCCATTGAATGCGCAATAATGCTACAATGCAAAACCCGCGGTCGTGGCGATTTACAAGGATTTGACGCATGGAAATATCTAACTGATATTGGGGTATTATCACAACAAGAATTTTTGAAATGGCGCAAATATGCATTATTACGTAAACTGCTTAGCCATAATCATTTTGATGAAAGATTAAGACAACAAATTGATAATCAAAAAGATATATATTATAACGATTTGCAAAAAATGACCGATAAATTACAAGATATACGTCCAAATGTAAGAAAAATAACAAATGACATTCATGAATATACTCATGAAGATGGCACGGTAGTTCGTTTAGATTTAAAACATCAAAATGTATTATACGTTGGGAAACAATCTGTCGTTGACAAACAAACGCCCACCACGTTGTCTCAACAGAAAAATAATCTGAATCAAAATGAAAAATATCAAAATGGGATTGAAATTAATGTATCTGGCAGAAAAATTCTAAAAGTAAAATTACCAATCGGAATCACTGTTAATCTGGATAAACACAGTATTGATTGGGATAATAATACGCATTGGTATACAAACAAAGAACAATTCCATACATTACAAACAGAAAAAAGCAAGATTATTATTAACAAACATTTATATGTCACCGAATTTTCAGAACAAAATCGTAATATACCATTTTGCGCTGGCGATAATTGGTTGATTGATAATCGACATCATGTTTCTTTTGATTCCAATCGCAAAATACAAAAATTTAAATTCAAAATATCAAAGAATAATTTTATTACAACAGAATTTTTACACACCCCCGAAGGTTATAATGTGTTGATATTTTCTGATGGAACAATTGTTTTATTTGCTGGTCAACAAATGGTAATACGACACGGTGGTAAAATATTGACTTTTGATAATCGTAAAGAGTTTACTGATACATACACTGCGCCACAAAATGTATTACAACAAATTTTATATAAAGAAAAAGTTCATTAGGATAAACAAACGAAAAAAGCCCGAACGGGCTTTTTTCTTTATTGTTTAATTATCTGTAATAATTTTGTGGCAACATCATCCATTTTTACACGTTCTTGTTCCATTGTATCACGATAACGTATTGTGACGGTGCCGTCTTCCATTGTTTGATGATCAATCGTCACACAAATCGGGGTACCAATTTCATCGTGTCTGCGATAGTTTTTACCGATATTGCCTGAATTTTCCAGTTCAATTTTACCAATTCCTAATTTTCTTAAATCATCAACCAATTCATTTGATAAATCGACAATTTCTGGCACATTACGAACCAAAGGTATAACAGCGGCCTTGACCGGGGACAACCATGGCTTTAATTTTAATACGGTACGCGTTTTGCCATCACCCAAATCTTCTTCTTCATATGCCTCCAACATCACAGCCAACATTGCACGATTTACGCCCATTGCTGTTTCAATTACATATGGGATAAAACTGTCGCCAGTTTGTGCATCGCTGTATGCCAATTTAACCGTAGAATCTTTGTTTTCCATAACATGTGCAGATAATTTAAATTCACCCTGCCCCTTGGTATGAGAACCCAAATCAAAATCTTGACGATTATGAACACCTTCGACTTCGTCAAAACCATCAGGAAAAGCATATTCGATATCAACCGCGGCCTTGGCATAATGCGCCAATTTTTCATGCGGTAAAAAGCGCAACTTTTCCGCCGGAATTCCCAACGTATTTATCCACCAATTCATACGATTTTGTTTCCAATATTCAAAATATTTTTCATCTTCATTTGGATTAACAAAATACTGCATTTCCGCCTGTTCAAATTCGCGCATACGGAAAACAAATCCACGTGGCGATATTTCATTACGGAATGCTTTGCCAATCTGCGCAATTCCAAAAGGCAATTTATGTGGTTTAGAATCCAACACATTTTTAAAATTAACATATGTCGTTGTTGCGGTTTCAGGACGCAAATATGCGTTAATTTCACCGTTTGCCATTGCACCAATAGACAATCCCATCATCAATTGATACGCACGTGGTTCGGTGATATCAGTACTGCCACAATTATCACATTTTGTTGGGTCTTTCATTTTATCCTGGCGCATACGGGCACCGCATTTTTTACATTCGACCAATGGGTCTGAAAAACTGCCTTCGTGACCAGAATATTTCCACATCAACCGATTAGATATTAATGCCGCATCTAAACCTTCGATATCATTACGGGCATAAATCATGGTATTCCACCATGCATTGCGAATATTACGCATTAATTCGACCCCGTACGGGCCGTAATCATACGCACCACCCAATCCACCGTATATTTCAGAACCAGTAAATATAAAACCACGTCTTTTACACAACGCAACAATATCATTAATCGATTTAGCCGGCATTTTAACCACCCTGTTTATTTATAAATCCATTTCAATTGCATTTGCCGGACATACTGCCGCACAAGTACCACATCCCATACATTTTGTTTTATCAATTTTACATTTCCCGTTTTCACCGTTGCCGATTGCCATCGCAGGACAAACCCCCATACACGTGTGACAACCCATACATTTATTTGCATCTATTCTGTAAGCCATTTTGTTTTCCTTTTTTTATTCAAATAATTTTAATTTCTGCTGTTTAATAATCCCAGGATATATTCAAACATTGCAACGAAAGAGATATACATATGCAACGCACCCAGAACAGCCAATTGATCTTTCTGTTCACCATTACCAACCGCATAATATGCGTTCTTTAAATTCTGCATATCATATGCTGCGAACAAGGCAAATACCAATACACCAATCAAACATACAATTTGATTAAATACAACACCCAAAGGTCCTGTGAATATCGATATAATTCCAACCAAGATTAAACCAATCATACCAATAAATAAAAACGCACCCAAGAAAGACAAATCTTTGACCGTTTTATACCCGAACAACGCCATACAACCAAACATAATCGTAGCCAATATTAACGCCATTATGATTGACATTGGACTGGATACTAAAATCATCGGTGTAATCGCAACCCCCATCAAAACAGAATACAAAAACAGCAATATTTTTGCAGTAGATGGTTTCATGGAAAATGCCCTGACCTGGGCCCAGATGGATAATCCCAAACCACCAAACGCGATTATATAATACGTTGCAGACAATCCACCATTATGAATCAATGCCGTCCATGCACCAGATATCAACATTAAAAATGTCGTTAATGCCGTGATACCAACCGCACCAGTCATTAATCCAAATATACGTTTTAAATAAGATTCAATTCCACCACCAATATTGGAAACTGATTTTTTTGTAATCATGTATGTTCTCCTTAATTTTATACAGTGAAAATATAATACACCATGGGTAATAATTCAAGAGATAAAAAGAACAAATTTTGCAACAAAAACTTCTTGAATTATCTATTAATACAAAATATATTTTTTGTCATTTTTTTAATTGACAATCACAAATTTTGACCTATAATGTTTACGTCAACAGAAATTAACACAAAACAAAAGGACAAAAAGATGGCAAAGATTTTTCAAGATGTGTACGACATTCAATACATTTTTGGTCCAGGTGCAAATTTAAAATACCCACCTGCACAAAATATTAAAGATAAAGAAGATATTATCGCTGGTTGCAAACAAACAATTGCTGATATGAAAAAATTATTTCAAACAGAAACAAACTTAGATACAAAAACAGTTAACCATCTGATGGCGAACAAAGCAGATATGGCACGTTTTTTAGAAAATGCCCCTAAAAAAGTTCAACGTATCGTAGAAATTATCGGCAATCAAAAAGAATTGATTAGAAGTGCACAATTAGCAATTGCTGTGTTCAAAAAGCACGCAGCACGCAAACAATCCGAAATGGAACGTATGCGCAAACAACACCAACATTAAAATGTTGTAAAAAAAAGTAAAAACATCGCCGATTGGCGGTGTTTTTTTATTGTGTTTTATATCTAATGATTTTACACTTATTCGGTGTAATAAAAGGATGTAAAAATATGGCTATTGTTATTAATCCGATTAATCCTGTGGCTTTTTCTGTGTTTGGATTACCGATTCGTTGGTATGCATTGGCATATATCATGGGGTTTGTTATCGGATATTATCTGTTTAAATATTTAATCAGACGCGATACATCAAGAATAAACCTGACAAATAAACAACTGGATGATTTATTAACATATGTTGTTCTGGGGGTAATTTTAGGCGGACGATTGGGATACGTATTGTTTTATAATCTGCCGTTTTTTATTGTGCACCCATTGGAAATCTTTGCGGTATGGCATGGCGGCATGAGTTTTCACGGCGGATTAATCGGTGTAATATTGGCTGCATTTTTATTTACAAAAAAACAACATTTTCCAGATACATCATTGACACGCAATTCTTTTAGAATTTTAGATATTTTATCTGTGGTTGCGCCAATTGGGTTGTTTTTGGGACGTATTGCTAATTTTATAAACATGGAAGTTATGGGGCGCGCAACAAATTCACCGTTTGGGATAATATTTAATGGTGTTCCTGAATATGATTACCCGCGACACCCCAGCCCACTATACGAAGCCACATTGGAAGGCATAGTTTTATTCATAATAATGTGGTTGTTGTATACCAAAACAAAATTACGCAACCAACCCGGCGCAATCAGTGGATTATTAGGGATGTTTTATGCAATATTCAGAATATTTTGCGAGCAATTCCGTCAACCCGATGCACAAATAGGCTTTTTAACATCGTGGGGATTAACATTGGGACAAACATTGTCTGGAATAATGTTTATCACTGGCGCAATTATTTTCATATGCGCAACGCATACAAAAAAATAAATAAAAAAAATGTCCCCAAACGGGGACATTTTATTTTGGTCGGAAGGAAGGAAGGAAAACTGACCAAATCTCTGTAAACAACGATTTTAACGTTTTTTAACTTTCTTGCCAGATGTCTTTTCAGGCATTTTTTTATATTCTTGATACAACAACGTGATGCATACATATATGACCAACGCAGATATCGCAGTAAATATACCAGCAATAAAATCGCCATCGGCGAAATATAAAAATAAAATCAATCCAAAAACTAATATCACAGTATACGCAATGTTCGCACTTAATACCTTACCCAACTTTTCAAAAAATGTCATTTCTTGTATCTCCTGATTTGTTTCGAACATATTATATCACAAAAAAAACATAAAACCAAATAAAAAGTGTCAAAAAAAGACACTTTTTATTAAATAATCAAAAAAACATGCTGATTTACAGAACAATTTGACCATTTATTTTGGCATCTGATGGCAAAGAACCAAAGGCAGAGCCACGATTTACATAAATATTCCCATTAACTGTAAATTTTCCACAAAAGTTTATACGCGCATTACGAACAAACAAATGTCCGTTTATTTTGGCATCACACGGTATAGTATATTTGCGCATATTTTGAATAATTAAATTACCGTTTATCTTTACACCGTTGGACAAAATTGGACTGGATGGGTTATTATCAACAATGACATCCCCAGACATAACCTGCTGTGGCAATTCGTTGGCTGGCAAAGATGCTTCGGCTATGATTTGTGGCTTTGCAACACCAACAGTTTTGATTTTTGGTTTTATATTTGTTTGTTTGTCTGCACGAATCGGCAAAGTAGTTTTAAACACACGCTTACCAACGCGCATTGTATCATTACCAGATGCCCCAGATTGTTTACGGGCAACCATTTCAGTATTATTCAATCGATTCGTATTTTTTACAATTTTGCAATTATTGCGCGATACAAAATTCATAATTAGCGCAGAAAACAAAACAATTATCACAACTAACAATGTTAAATTTATCATACCAACAACATCGATAGATTTTAACCAATTCCATACTGCACAACACGCACGCCATGGCCAAGTGATAATTTTAACGATTCGTTTTTTGATATTAGTATTGCTAGTTCTACGAGTCGCATTTCTTATTTTTTGTGATTTATTCATATCAAAATCCTTTTGTTATTTATAAAACCTTGTCGATATTATAGACAATTATTATAATTTGTCAAACGTTTTTTGACAAAAAAACTCCCGCCAATTTCTTGGCGGGGGCTCCCTTCCTTCCTTGCGGGAAACTCTGGCTTCCTTCCTTCCTTCCTTTCCCGGGCGGAAACTTTTTGTGCATATTGCACTTAACTATTCGACATACCTGCCGTGCACTGTGTATTCTGTACCCTTGTATTCCATGTGCATCGTCTTGTTAGTGTCATCAGATATCGTCTTCTTGCCATTTGCAACAGGTGTTGCATCTCCGTACCATTTTTGACCATCCACTTCGACCACCAATGACGGGCTGGTATTCTTGTCGGCGTGCAGGTACAACTTATCATCACCGACATGCAAGATATAACCACAATCTGCCGCCTTTTGTGAACCTGCTGGTGATTTCAGACCAGATTCGCATGGTGTAATACCCTGAGCATTTGATTGATATGGTGTATACAAACCGCCCAGACAGTAATTATCTTCTGTGCAAACCACGCATTCGTTAGCATTTGCAGGCAAATATGTTCCGGCTTCGCATTCAACAAACGCCTGTGTACAACTCAATCTGCCATTTTCAGATATCAATGTATAACCATCATTACATGTCAAACCAGTCACAGCACATGTACTGTCTGGAACCGATTCGCAATTATTAACCGATTCGTTTCCATAATATTGTCTGCATGTCGCTGATGTGTTTCTGTATGTAGCAGTACCGTGTTCGTATGGATTGATGGTTGAACACGCAACAGATACTTCTTTATAACAATCTGCATCCGATTCGGTGTCTTCGCCCATATAACCGTCTGGGCACATATGTTTTGTTGCCTTCCATCTGGCATAGAACGTTGCAGGTTGTCCCCTTTCCGAAACAAACGTAGATGCCGCATCTGTGATAATATTACCACCGGCATCTATGACCTGTTTTCCCCCAGAAAACTTTTCTGTATAAAATCCTAAAAATTCATATCCCGCATTTGCCGGTACGGTTGCCAATTGTGTCACTGGATTTTGTGCAGCCGAATCGGAATAAATACCTGTACCATATTCACTGTATACAGGTGTCGGTGTTGCACCAGAATTTGGCACAATACCAGTTGTATCAGATTCACTGGTATATATCTTGCTATCTAATGTTATTGCACCAGAAATACGTGGAACCCAAATTGCCTCTAATGTTGTGTTGCCACTGGTCACGCCCAAATAATCAACAACACAGGCCCCAGAAATTTCGCCATTTGCATCAGAATTAAAACCTGTTCCTAGTTCAGGATCTAAAGAATATGGGGGTAAAGAGAAAGCAGGCAATACGAGCATTGCTGTAAACAATCCGCCAAAAATCATGCGTTTAAACATGCAGGTTATTCCTCTTTCCTTTCTTGTACAACCGGATATTTTTTGATTTCTGCCCTCCTTTCAAACCGACAACCAGAAAAAATACCTTTTTGTACACGTTTATATTAGAAAAAATTGCTTAACAGGGTCAAGCCGTTTTGTGTCTATACAAGGCAAAAAAAATATCAATAAACAAAAGGGTTTACTATTTTGCTATACCCCCTAAAAAACCGAACAAAATGAATATTATCAATATAAAAAAATAAATACTAATCAAGTATTTTTATGTCTATACTTTGTGTATATACAACGCAAAAAATTCCTAAAAAAAGGAATAAAAACATCTTTTTTTATACAACGGTAAAATAAAATTAAAAAAATCTTGTTAACTGCGATTTTTTAAAATTTTCTTAATTGTTTATCTGCGTACTCGCTCGGCATAAATGCCTGCGCGGCAATCGTGACGATTTGGTCGCGTTTCACTTACCAAATCTACTGCTTGTCGAACCAGGTTCTCGTCCCGCTGGGACAAAAATAAAATCGGGACATTGCCCGATTTAATTTTTGGCGCGCCCAGCAGTTTTCCTTGATAAACATAAAATAAAATTAAAAAAATCTTGTTAACTGCGATTTTTTAAAATTTTCTTAATTGTTTATCTGCGTACTCGCTCGGCATAAATGCCTGCGCGGCAATCGTGACGATTTGGTCGCGTTTCACTTACCAAATCTACTGCTTGTCGAACCAGGTTCTCGTCCTGCTGGGACAAAATAAAATCGGGACATTGCCCGATTTAATTTTTGGCGCGCCCAGCAGGACTCGAACCTGCAACCCACAGATTAGAAATCTGTTGCTCTATCCAATTGAGCCATGGGCGCATATGTGGTGAATTTTATATTAAAAATACACCAATTGCAAATTTTTATTTTACATTAACACGCAAAAATACTTTCTTGCCACGCTGGACCATTATGGATTCGCGCGGTTCAACAACGTAATTTTTATCGGTAATTTTTTCACCATCAATCTGGATACCACCCTGTTCTATGGTTCTGCGGGCTTCTGATTTAGAATCAAATAATTTTACCGCAACCAAGAAATCAACTATCCCCATTGATTCTGGCATGTCAATATCAATTGACGGCACATTTGCATTGTTTGCACCACCGCCGAATAATGCCGCTGCTGCATCTTCTGCGGATTTTGCCGCGTCTGTTCCATGCGCAATTTCGGTTGCTGCGAATGCCAGACGTTTTTTTACATCATTTAATTCTGCGCCCTGTTTTTTAGACAATTCAGCAATTTCTTCCAATGGAATTTCTGTGAATATCTTTAAAAACTTTTCAACCAATTCGTCCGGTGTATTGCGGAAATATTGATAATATTCATATGGGGTTGTTTTATCTTCATTAACCCATACTGCGTTTCCGGCAGATTTTCCGATTTTGTTTCCATTTGAATCTGTAATCAGTGCAGTTGACAAAACAAATGCTTCTTTACCCATTTTTTTGCGAATTAATTCCACCCCCATAATTGCATTACCCCATTGGTCTGCACCGCACAGTTGCATTACACAATTGTGTTCTTTATAAAGAGTCAAGAAATCAACCGCCTGAAAAGTCATATAATTAAATTCCAAAAACGTCATACCGTTTTCCAGACGTTTCTTTACACTTTCCATTGATAACATACGTGGAATTGTAAAATCCAAACCATATTGCGCCAAAAAATCCAAATGCGAATATTTTTTCATCCAATCATAATTATCAACGATAATCGCATCAGATTCCCCATCGCCAAAATTCAAAAACTTAGAATAAGATTTTTTCAACCCGGCAACATTTTTTTGTAAAACTTCCTCAGTCATCATTGGGCGACCTGTATCACGGCCAGACGGGTCACCAATTCGACCGGTTGCACCACCAACCAACATAATTGGTTTATGACCATATTTTTGCAACCAACGCATCATCATAATTGGCACCAAATGTCCCACATGCAAAGAATCCGCAGTTGGATCAGAACCCAGATAAACCGCGATTTGCCCGTTATCCAATAAATCTGCAACGGCATTAATATTTGAACATTGATTAATAAATCCGCGTTGTTCTAATTCAAACATCAGAGTATTTTTCATCATAAAACCTTTTTCTGTATCACGAGAAATAATAGCATGAAAAATCTTGCTTTGCAACAAATGATATCAACAAAAAACCGCCCATCCGGACGGTTTTAGATTTTACCGAACCTTTAAAAAACTTTTTATACGCAATGTCATTTGTTTCAAAACCTCTGTGCGTGTGCCGGAAAATTCTTCATGTCCAATTTTGACATGATAAATTCCATTTTTATCACATAACACGATTGGATTTTGAATTTGTTTTGGCTGTGAATTTTGTTTATCATTCGCACTCAACACCGCCAAACGAAACGGCGCGAGCTCACGGATGTCGTGCGCGCAGTCGTACGCACAGTTGAGCGCACAACGGGCGACCGAACTGTACGTGTAGCGGAAGACCCACGATGCAACATATCCATCATTAAATTTCACCCGACACCATGCGTTTCGACCATGGATTCCTGATGGATTACCCGGTTCTGCATATTCGCCAAATGTTTCCGATGACGACACATGCAATTCCGCAACATTTTTATTTAATCTTTGGATGTCGGCAAAAGATTTCCGCACAACGTTTGAATAACGTATTTCTTCACCACGATATGTTGTCGCAGGTTTTCCCCCAACAAAAATTCCGTCTTTGTTAACTGTAATATATTCTGTATTTGGTATATCTGTCATGATTGCGAACCTTTTATCTTTTATTTTGTTGCGTTTCGGCAATTTTTTCAACAATGATTTTATAACCGTTTAATTGCACAGGTTTGCCAACCAATTTTGATAAATCTGTTCCTTGTAATTTTCGTTTAAGTTCTGCTTCTGGCTGTGTCACAGGTTTGACATTTTGTTTTTTAATTGTCGCACCAAACACCGCCGCGCGAAAGGCGGAGTCGCCGCGGACGTAGTACGCGCAGTTGCCCGCACAGTAGTTCGCACAACCGGCGGCCGAATTGCTCGTGTAGTTGAAGACCCAAGCACCCAAGTTACCATTTTTATATTTCACACGACACCATGCATTTGGACCAAACACACCATTCGGATTGCCCGGTTTTGCATGTTCGCCACGCGTTTCAAATGCACCAATATGAAATTCCTCTATTTCTGGATTTTGTTCCTGCATCCATGCAAACATATTTTTGACATCTTGCATACCGCATATATCTTCACCACGATATGTTGTTGTGGTTTTTCCCCCAACAAAAATCCCATTGGCATTTACAGTGATATATTCTGTATTTTTAGTATCTGTCATGATTGCGAACCTTTTTATCTTTTATTTTGTTGCGTTTCGGCAAACACAGAATCTTTGATTTGGTTAAATTTAGCGCGTTGCTGTCTGGCCCAGGTACTGTCACGATTGTATTGTATAAATGGATAATAAAGCACTTTATTGCTTTTATACTCATCTTTGTCGAATTTGACGATGATTGTATCCCCAGGAACCAAATATTTATAGTCGCTGCTAGCATCATGCATACCAATACCAGTTAAAATTCTTTCTTGTTTGTCGGTACAAATATCACGAACTAATATTTTATCTTTGTTGTTTTTAACAACGACATTTTTGTATTCTGATTTTCTACCAAATGTCAGATATATCTCGGCACCAATCATTCCCGCGACCAGAACACACATCATATAAAGTGGAAAAGATGAAGATACATCTTTGGTTTTTTTATTTGTTTGATTTTCGTTTTTTTCTGTCATGATTGCGAACCTTTTATCTTTTATTCGAACGTATTTGATTTACAATTTCGCTATAAAAATCATTTGCCTTTTGTTGTGCAGATTTAAACAAACCATCATGAAATTCATATACCGCTTCCCAATATGATTGATAAGGGCTGTTATCCACATAAATTTCTGCACAATCCAATGCGCGTGGTGGCTCCATACCTTTGGATTCAGAATTAAACCGCACACGAACATTATAGTATGTGACAGGTTTACTACCAAATAAACCACCCATTGTACGATAAGGATACACATTATAAACATACGTTGGATAAACAGCGGACGTGCCATGAAAATCACTTTCATGCCATTCTGGATTTTTTTTAATCGGCATTCCTGTTTTGGAACCATACCCGTTATTATATGTTCCGGGTTTATAGTGTCCATTTTCGTCAAACACACTGTATGGATTCGCCATTTTATTTACCTTTTTATCTTTTGATTTGTTTGGTTTCAGCAAGTTTTCTTACAACAATTTCATATCCGTTTTTTATTTTATCTTTTACGACCATGAAATAACATGTGGAAAAATTCACGACGTTCTTGTTTGTGTTTTTTTAATGCAGATATATATTGCACATTTTTATCATGCATAGGACAATCTGCGTTATCACAGATTTGACCTTCTGAAAAATGTTCACAATGACGAACAATTATCATTGGTGCAGGAAATTCTTTATCTTTCAACCTATCTGGAATCCGTTGAATCTCATTAAATATGCAAACATTATCTGGCCTTTCAGTGCTTGTTTCGACTATTTCAGATTCTGCGATCTTTTTTGCTTTTTTTGCAGCACGAACATTTTTCCATTTTTCTTTTAAAATTTTAGACATTATTTACTCCTTTTATCTTTTATTTTGTTTAGTTTCAGCAAGTTTTCTTACAACGATTTCATATCCGTTTAATTGCACAGGTTTGCCAACACAGTTAGATAAATCCACGTCTTTTAATGCCTTTATCAAATGATCTGGTGTCCCCAAAGCGGCAGAACGCATTTGTGCAGAAAGACGAAAGTCATCCAGAGTTTGATATGCACAACGACTTGCGCATTCATCCATAAAATCATACTCTCTAACAAACACCCATGGGAAAACACGTCCATTATTAAATTTTGCACGACACCATGCGTTGTAACCGTGTTTTGCCGATGGGTTACCAATCACGCCATATTCACCACGTGTTTCTGATGACAGGGCGTGCATTTCCATAATATCTGGATGTATTTTTTGTATCGCTTCAAAATGTTCCCATAAATATTCAATCCACGCTATTTCTACCCCACGATATTTTATCGCCGGTTTTCCACCAACAAAAACATCATCTTTATTAATTGTGATATATTCTGTATTTGGAATGTTCGCCATATTTCATCCCTTTTTTGCTGAAAAAGTCGCACAAATAAAACCTGTGCGACTCTCTCCGTTTTTTTTGATTTATGCGAAATTATTTCAACATTTTTGCAACTTCATCAGCCAAATTGTCTTCGCGTTTTTGGATACCTTCGCCCAAGACATAGTATGCGAACCCGGCCAATTTACCGCCGTGTTCTGCGACAACATCTTTAACTTTCTTAGAAGGGTCCATAACAAATGGTTGTTCTTCTAATACTGATTCCGCATACCATTTTTGGATACGACCTTCGACCATTTTTTCAACAATGTTTTCAGGTTTACCCGCTGTTGCCCCAGATTCAATGAATACTTTCTTTTCGCGTTCAACCGCCTTTGGATCAACGTCAGCAATAGTCATAAATTCAGGTTTGTTCGCAGCAATATGCATTGCGATTTTGCCACCAATTTCGTCAATACGTGCATCATCGCCATTGATTGCAACAACAACACCAATTTGTCCCATACCTGGAACCAAAGCATTGTGAACATAAGAATAAATATGGTCACCATTAACCTTGGCAATACGGCGCAAAGACATATTTTCACCAATTGTGGAAATTGTTGCAGCGATATCATCTTGGACTGCCTTTAATGTTGCATCGAAATCACCAGACAATTCCAGTGCTTTGTTTGCAACGTTTGCAACCAAAGATTGGAATTTATCATTTTTAGCAACGAAATCTGTTTCTGCGTTTAATTCAACAACACAACCCATATTATCGCATTTAACAACCGTCACCAAACCAGATGCCGCAACACGGCCCGCCTTAGATGCAGCCTTTACGATACCTTTT
This sequence comes from uncultured Pseudomonadota bacterium, assembly GCA_946613885.1. Lineage (GTDB taxonomy): Bacteria > Pseudomonadota > Alphaproteobacteria > Rs-D84 > Rs-D84 > Enterousia. Next base: position 67,051 of record CAMOGA010000003.1, on the reverse strand, counting down.
TGGCGCAACCAATCAGCAGCGGCCTCGATATCGCCATTGTTTTCAACCAATGCTTTTTTACAATCCATCATACCTGCGGATGTTTTTTCACGCAATTCTTGAACCAGTTTAGCTGTCACTTCTGCCATTTTTATTTCCTTTCTTTATAAGTTATTGTTTGTCGGCTTTGTCTGCCAATTTGCTGCGACGAACTTCGCGGGCTTCGGAAGTTTTTGATTTTTGTTTTGCTTCTTTGACCTTTAAATCATGTTCGTATTCTTCTGCAGCGGCCTCTGCGTTATCAACGTCTGCCTTTTTGCCAGCTGCGCCGCCCAATCTTTTTTCAATACCAGACAAAATTGCATCTACGAATAAATCGCAATACAATTGTGTTGCACGTGATGCATCATCGTTACCTGGAACTGGGTAATCAACCAATTCTGGGTTTGCATTAGTATCACAGATAGCAATTGTTGGAATGTCCAAAACTTTTGCTTCATGAACAGCGTTCATTTCACGTGGCACATCAATAACAATCATCGCCTGAGGAATACCGTGCATTTCCAAAATACCACCGAAAATATCACGCAATTTAGCAACTTCTTTGGTCATAACACCGACTTCTTTTTTGGTTAATCCCAATTTGTCTGCATTAGCAATATCGTTTTCCATTTTTTTCAAACGACGAATACTTTGTGAAACAGTTGTCCAGTTAGTCAACATACCACCCAACCAACGGTTATTTACATAATATTGACCACAACGTTCTGCCGCATCTTTGACAATATCTTTTGCCTGATGTTTTGTTGCAACAAACAAGATTTTTCCACCAGCCGCTGCGATTGCTTCCAAAGCAACCAAAGAACGGTGCAACAACGGTGCAGTTTTGTTCAAATTGATAATATGAATTTTATCTTTGACCCCATAAACATAAGGTGTCATTAACGGGTTCCAACGACGTGTATGATGTCCAAAATGAACGCCCGCTTCCATTAATTGTTTCATTGTAAAAGTTGGCAATGCCATATCTAAATCCTTTGTTTTCTGTTGTTATCCTCGGTCAGCAGACGTAAAAAACCAAACGTGTTTGGACAGAAATTATGTCTGTTGCCTGTGTTATTCGCATTAAATGCGTGCCACCATAATAGCCAAATATTATAAAAAAATCAAGTATTTTATTAAAAAAAATCCATTATATTTACGCATAAATATAGCGCCATGCGTATTAAGTCAAAAAAATTACAGGGCAAGCATTTTTATCTGCCGTCTTGTTTTGTTCGCTCTTGGATAAAGGAATTTCTTATTTGTTCCATTGTTAAATGATTTTCAATAAAATATTTATACTGAAGACGAACAAATATTACCCGGTCACCACGTTGTAATTCTGATAAATCTATATTTCTACTGCGCTCAGGATAATAATTAGCATAATAATTCTTTTGACTTACAATGAACGTATTCCAATGCGTATTATATGCCCGTACAAAAACACCGTCTTCATCTTTGCCGGTTGATAAAATTATTGATTCCGCTTTTTCTGCCATGTTATTTTCCTTTGGTTATTATATCTTGTTTGGTTTTTTCAATCATGATTTTGTATCCATTTAATTCAACAGTTTTCCCAGCAAGTTTGGATAAATCTGTATTTCTTAATGTTTGTTTAAGTTCTGTTTCCGGCTGTGGTACTGGTTTTGTATTTTGTTTTTTTGCTGCTGTGCATTTCGTTTTGGATTTCGTTGCAATTGCTAAAATAAATCGAGTAGCAGGAATCTTTTCATTAGTCAAATCCCTCATAGTATCCTGTGCACATCTTTCAGCACAATCTGAAAAAGTACCATAGTAGCATTCATACGTCCAAATTCCCTCTGTTCCATCATTTAATTTTATACGACACCATGCCGCGTTGCCGTGTTGCAGGCTTGGCCGTAATTCACTGGCTGCATACCCTCCAGTCGCTATACGTTCTTTTCGTATTGGTGCCACATAACCATCGGTTGACGATGATAATATATGGATTTCTTGCAGATTTGAAAATTTATTTTGTATTTCTTTAAAAGTCTTTTTAATATACTCTGGTGAAATTATTTCGTATCCCAGATAATGCGTTGCAGGTTTTCCACCAACGAAAATTTCGTCCGCATTTACAGTGATATATTCTGTGTTCGGAAAATAAGGCATTTCGCCTAACCATTCATTTAGGTCCCGAGTCACCTGTCTTACATTTTCCAATTCTGTCATTTTATATACCTTTTACTTTTGTATCTTGTTGGATTTTTTCAATCATAATTTGATTTGGTGTTATTCGTGGACGCACCTGCGATTCTGCCGCTTCCAAAACTGCGGTGCGGAAACCCACGCGGGCGCGAACAAAGGACATGCAATAGTTCGCACAGAAATACGCACAATCGGTCACCGAAGGGTATGAACAGTCAAAGACCCACAAAGCCGAGGGTACATCCATGCCACGCAACTTTATACGACACCATGCGTTCGGGCCACATTCACCGGATGGATTGCCAGCCTTGGCATATTTACCAGGTGTTTTAAACGCACCGACATGAAATTCTTCCACATCTGGATTTTGTCTCTGCGTCAATTCAAATGCTTTTTTTACATAATCTATACCATATATTTCCTCACCTCGATATGTTGTCGCAGGTTTTCCCCCAACAAAACACCCATCTTTATTAACCGTAATATATTCTGTATTTGGTATATCTGTCATTTTATTTACCTTTTTATCTTTTGATTTGTTGTGTTCGTTCTTGTAAATGTTCTTCCAAAATTGTTTTACACTTTTCTATTTCAGACACAGGCGTCTTTAGTGGGACAATCATAGTTTTTTCGCGCTCAGAATATCCTATTTTTATACCGCGAATAAAACAAGTTATGGCATCAGGATAACATTTAATCGCACGCAAACCACCAGCGGGTATAGTGCATATATAAGGTGCCCCGACAACACGTTCTATCACATTTGCTTTTTTGTCAAACGGGTTTACATATGGACGACCTAAACTTTTGCTTTGCACCGCAATTAACATATCAAACACAGATTTATCGCTTTCCATATAACGCGACCATTTGGCAACCGGCTCACACAGATTGTCGCGTTTATATATCGCCCCGCCTTTGATATTATTCCGATAAAAACTGATGGACACCTGCCAATCACCAAAATTATATGTCATCGTATAATTGGCATCGGCAGAATCCCGAAAACTTTCAACAGTATTCGTTGCCAAATCAATATAAAAATCCCGTTTATCAGATTTTGCCATGGTTACGAACCTTTTATCTTTTGATTTGTTGTGTTCTTTCTCGTAAATGTTCTTCCAAAATTGTTTCAGTACCCTTCTGTTTTTCCCAAGCAACCTGTCCAGGACAAAACAGTTCTTTAAACGTTCTTATGGCTTTGTCATTTTGTTCTCTTGAATAACGCAATAAAACAATCAATGTTTGTTCTTTTGCAGAATAACCTATCTTTACACCACCAATATGGTATGTTTTTGCATCTGGATAACATTTAATCGCATTTACACCGCCGCTCGGCACAGTACATATATATGGTGCACTTACAATATCCTTTACATACAATGATTTTGCCATGATTACGAACCTTTTATCTTTTGATTTGTTGTGTTTCGGCAAACACTGAATCTTTGATTTGATTAAATTTAGCGCGTTGCTGTCTGGCCAAAGTGATATCACGATTGTATTGTATGGTTGGATAATAAAGCACTTTATTGTTTTTATAAACACCCTTGTCTGCTTTGACGATGATTGTATCCCCAGGAACCAAATATTTATAGTCGCTACCAGCATCATGCATACCAATACCAGTTAAAATTCTTTCTTGTTTGTCGGTACAAATATCACGAACTAATATTTTATCTTTGTTGTTTTTAACAACGACATTTTTGTATTCTGATTTTCCACAAAACGTCAGATATATCTCGGCAGCAATCATTCCCGCGACCAGAACACACATCATGTAAAGCGGAAAAGATGATGACAAATCTTTGGTTTTTTTGTTTGTTTGATTTTCGTTTTTTTCTGACATCTTATTTTCCTTTTATCTTTTGTTTTGGTGTGTTTCAGCAATTTTCTTTACAACGATTTCATATCCGTTTATTTGTAAAGGATTATTAACAAAAACAGATAAATCTGAGGTTTTTAAAGCATCAAACAATTTGGCACCAAATACTGCATTGCGAAAATCTTCCTCTAAGCAAAGCTCTGCCATGCAAACATAAAGACAGTTTTCCGCACAAAAGTCTTTACCTGATTCAAATTTATTACGAAGCACCCACGAACCAATATGTCCATTGGTAAATTTTACACGACACCATACATTTGGCCCAGTTTCCGCAGACGGATTTCCTGCCTTTGCATACACACCACAGGTTTTAGATGATAACACATGTATTTCCATAACTTTCGGATAACGTGCCTGAATAGCACAAAAGCTTTCATGCTCCCAAGAATCAGACGCTATTTTTACCCCGCGATAATGTGTTGCAGGTTTTCCACCAACAAAAACACCGTCTTTATTAATTGTTATGTATTTTGTGTTTCTTATATATGTCATTTCAATGTCCTTAACATGTATATTACCCATAGACACTCTCTGCTCCGCGATACGCACAAACTACCACAATATAGAACAACGTCAAGTCATTTTTGACAAAAAAAATACAAAATTGACAAAATATATTGACAAAAATAATATTTATACTATATTTTATATAGGTGATGGGGATGAATTTAACAAAAAGCATCTTTTCTGTATTTTTAACGGTTGCGTTCGCAACAACTGGCGCGTTTGCAGGATATAATTGCGATAATATTGAATATCGTTATACACACCCGACAAAATGCAATTCGCAATCAACGATTGGTAATCGCACCCTGTTAACATTGGCTGGTGGCGCGGCATTGGTTGGCGTTGGGGTTGCACTAGCATCACAAACATCTGGGGATCATGGCTCGTCCAGTGCAATCACAAATCAAAATTCATTTCAACGAATTGCTTTGTCATCAAACATAGACGCGAACTATGCCCAATCAGATATTGTGAACAACCGCAGAATCGCCACAGTATCTTATCAAAGCCAAACAACAAACGGTTCTGACATTGCAGATTCAACCATAAATGCGATAAAAAATACTGCCGAATATAACAGAAATCATAAGCAATATGATGCTATCAATTTTGCATATGCGAACGCACGTGGTTTTTCCGGCAAAAACACAAATATTGTAATCTTAGATGATTTTCACGCAAATCATGGCGACACAGTACATGAAATTGCACAAAATATCGCCAATGGTGCAAATATAACAGATACGGGGTTAACAACGTCTGAAAATAAATTTGCTTCATTTGATTATATCGCAAACGTTGTTGCGACAAACACATCTGCAAACGTTTATAATGCCAGTTGGCAAATGGTATCAACACCGGACAACAATGCGGCAACCGCGATATATAATGGAAATTCTGCGAAAACATATGCTGATGCCCAATCTTATATGTATAATTTAACCAGTGAAAATTTTGTTAATCAAATTCGCAACAGTGCCATTGATAATGATGCGATATTTGTTTGGGCAGCCGGCAACGACAGCCAAAACGAAAGCGGTGCATTATCTGCGATGCCATTAGCATTTCCAGAATTAAATGGACATTTTGTAAATGTGGTTGCAATTGATAACTATGGTCAAATCGCGTGGTTCAGCAACCAATGCGGTGTCACACAAAATTATTGTATTGCGGCACCAGGTTCTGGGTGGAACACAGATGTCAAAGATTTTGCATCTGGTACCAGTTTTGCTGCGCCTGTGGTTTCTGGGGCAATCGCAATAATTCGTGAAGCGTTTCCGTATATGTCTGCAAATGAAATTACACAATTATTGTTTACAACTGCCACAGATTTGGGCGAAAGTGGTGTTGATTCTGTATATGGATGGGGATTATTAAATATGGATCGCGCAACCCAGCCAGTTGGAAATCCACGTATTGTTTTATCAAATGATAATATTGTCCCATTGAATAATATTAATGTTTCAGGTCCGATTGCCGGTGCAATCAAAAATTCAAATGTCAAAATTGCCTTTGTTGATGATTTCGGACGCGCGTTCAAAACAAATTTATCAGACAACATAAATGTTATTCCACGTGGGCGTGGTTTTGATAAACTGCGTGAAAACGATAATGATTCCGTGGTTTTATTCGATACGTTTGAATTCGGATTTCATGGAAATAATTTATTAGAATCATACGGATTGATGTCCAGTAAATCAAACAAATTAACCAATTTTATCGGATATAAAAATGAATTTAATATTGATAATGTTCGTTTTTATCAAAATGCGCGATTTGGTATCACAAATCCATCCGCAGATACAGATAATTCAATTATATCTGGGTTTTCAAACATCTATACTGCATCTGCAAAAATCGGGACACAATATAATGATTGGACACTGGAAATCGCAATCCCAGATGTAATTATTTCCGGCGATATGTATATGAACATTCCGGTTGCGCGTGCAAATAATGGACAAATGGTGTATTCAAATATCGGTTTGGATTTATCAACCCGCCCGTCTGTTGAATACACCATGAAATATAAACATTTATCTGCAACCTATGTTGTTAATCCATCGTATGAAAATGAATTTTTCATTATGGCAAAAACAACATTGGCTTTTTAATTATTTCCTTAAATCGAAATTATGGATATAACTGAACGACACACCAACAGATGTGTTTGCGCCATAATGTTCGGCCTGACGTGAATGTGCACGACGATATTTAATATAAGGTCCCATTGTCAAATCACCCCAAACATTTGTATCCAGACGTGCAACCGCGGAAAAATCGTCTTTTAAATCTTCGCCAACATACTGGGAATAAGACAAATATTTTCTGTAATATCCATCAGACGAGAATTTTACGCCTTCGCGAATTTGATATTCCAAACGCCAACCGGCTTCAACCGCAGATTTGCTGACTTTTTCATCAGAATACGTAAAATCATATTCGTATACACCCACAACATATAAACTTTTGAAAATATCGTGATCAAATAATGCAAAACCTGCATTTGGACGAATTATATTTCTGCGCGGATTGCCTTTAAATTCTGTATCATATTGCATACGTGCAATTGGTCCCAATTTAAAAGAATCAAAATCCCATATTGCATATGCCAAATCCGAAGACAATAAAATTTTATCAGCACTTTCATCTGTTGTTTTTACATCACCGTATGGTTGAATTGATTGTTTACCATATTCCATAAACAACGAATTATCCCATTTAAAACGATTGAAACCGTATTCTAGTGCGACATCAAAAACACCTTTGATACTTTCTTGATCTGATGCAGTTAATGCTGATACTGTTGAATTTTGATATTCGTGTGGATTTTTTATATCTGTTTTCATCCAATCTAAACCGATACGACGAACATTTAAATTGAATTTGTCTTCCTTTGGCGCTTCGTCAGCCACCGCAACCAATGGCGCGATTAACGCCAATGCTATTAATGATTTTTTCATTTTGTTTCCTTTTCGCTTTGTTTTTTTATTTCCAAATTTGTAATATTCCGTTGTTGTCAGTGTATTTCCACCCTGCCCCACGAATATTTGCAGTAAATTTAGATCTGTAATTTAATGGCATTTTTGCCAATATTTGATTGCCCGCAATATGTTGAGTTTCTATTTCAATATTATCATTACGTGCAATACGTTTTAATTCTGACCAATCTGCAATACCGTTTTGAACAACAACGAATACAGAAAACTTTTCGTCAGAATATGCAGATGGAACCCAATTTTGTACACCATGGTTATTTAACCATTTTTTAACCGCCTCGTTATCCAGATTCATTGTCACGTTTGCAGAATATGCATTTGACGAAATTTGTTCATTTGAAACACTGGTCGATATAATCAAATCCATTAATTCATCGTTGGATGATTTTTGCAGAACATCGTTCAAATATTCGCGTTGGGAATATTGCGATAAAACATCATACAAAATCTGACGGCGCGCACGATTCATCGCGTTTGTTTTTGCATCTGTGGCGGTATTACTGACCTGGTTTACCGATACCGTTCCAGATAAATCAACCCCAAACGCAGACGGCATCATACATAAAAAAGATACTAATAATACACCTAAATTTTTTTGAAATGTTTTCACGACAAAAATCCTTAGAATTTAATATTTAACCCGACACGAATTCCCAATGATTTATAAATGGATTCAATCTCGCTTTTTGATTCCATTTTCCAACCATCAGATTTTAAATCCTGCAATTCTTCCAGATATGCCAAACCAGCCTCGGTCAATCTGTCTTGGTCATAATATGCCAAATATTGATCCAATAAATCTTGGTAATATGCAGTATTCAAATACGTATTTGCCGTTGCACCGCTGACATGATAATAATCATACGTAAACCCAAACGACAAAGACATATTATCAGAAACACGTGTTAACCAATTACCATTTAAACCAATGTGATACGCATCACCAAAATCACCCTTGTCTTCAACACTGGTTGGATGCGCCCAATCAATACGATATGGTTGATCGCCCTTAGAATCATACATTGGCAAACCAAATTCAACACCCATATTTACCAGATTTGTTTCATTAATATCGTATACCATATCCAATGCGATATATGGACCCGCCCAGGTTGTTTCATAACTGTGCGATACACCATCTTGTTCATAATAATACGTATTTCCCAAATCCAATTGTGATGCAGAGGTGTTATTCAAAATAACGTTTTTTACATTACCATCTGCATCCGTCACAGATGTGATGCCGGCATAACTGAATACTTTACCAGTATTGTCGACAAATCCGACATACGGACTGCATTGAATTTCGCCACCTGAAACCTCTATACAATTAACAAAAGAATCAGAATTTAATACATCAACAACCAAACCATAGTTATTTTTCGTTTCTAATTCATATTTAAGATAACGATACCCAATTGATGGTGTTATTTTCATATTACCAATTTTGAACAAATCAGTTAAACCAAATGCAGCATTAAAACCAAACTGTGTTCCACCACTGCCTGTTCCAACCGACAATGCCGGGCTGCCTGTGATGGCATATTCTGTATTTCCATCAACACTTAACGTTAATGTTTCCCACATTTTTTCGGTTGTTATATCGTCATCAACCATGGAAATTTCATCAAATTGCACACCATATTTTGCACCAACAACAACCTGCATCGGTGTTGAGCCACCAAAATAATATGCCGCATGACCATCAACCGTATTCCAACGCAGACCGTCATATTTCAATCTGGAACCTGCATTTTTCATTTCAACGTCCCAATTGGCAAATTCGTGTGACACACCAACATCCAAAGCAAATCCCTGTTTTGTGGCATTTGTTTGTGTTTTTTGTGTTTTCTTTTTAGTTATTGTTGTCGTATTTTTACGAATACCCATTGTTTGCATACTCTGGGCATATCCACGATTCGCATTATAATTATTTGCGCCGTAACTGTTGTAAAAACCGCCACCATTTGCACCATAACGCATCTGCGGATTTTGATACATATTGCCATTATAATAAGTTCCCGCAGCATTAGCAAACACCGGAATCATGGCGAAAACACTGACACACGACAGAATACGACTAAAATTTTTCATGATTTATCCTTTCCTTAATCTGAGTTATTATAACATAAATTTGTTGAAAAAAAAACTGTTTTATAATATGTTTTTGGTCTGAACGCGGCCGTGGCGAAATTGGTAGACGCGCAGCACTAAGGATGCTGTGGATAAAACCTTGGGGGTTCGATTCCCCCCGGCCGCACCAAAAAAATACATAAATATCTTGTTTATAAACAAAACTTTATTTTCCACTTGCCCAAAAAAATATAAATTTGCTAACATTGGATTAAGGAATGAAAAGGATAATACTGTTTTTGACTGTATGCCTTGGTTTGTCTGTATCGCAGACGACATTTGCTGATAATGCAGAAACGGCACGTGCGGCAAATAAACGTCAAACATCCGCGACAACGATTTCAACAAATTCAAATTCTGCAAACGTACGTTCTGTGGCATCTGATGTAAAACGTGGTGAAAATACCCAGACGAAAAATTCACGCACTGCGGTTGCGCCTAAACAACAACGGGTCGTTAATCGAACACAAACAAATCAAAATGTTAAATCACGAACAACAACGACAACGCTGTCGCCAACAATAAAAAATGTGGTGATGCGAAATAATGCTTCGTTATCCCGAACACCGGTGACAAATCGTGTTGTTAATTCGCGTAAGGCAAATACGCCGTCTGCGACACGTTCTGCAACAAATCAAATTCGCAAGAATAAATCCCGTGCCACACAATTAAACACAGAAAAAATAGAATCAATAAAATCTGCAGATTATTCAAAATGCAAGACAGTGTATTATGAATGTATGGATGAATTTTGTGCAAACAAAGATTCTAATTTACGGCGATGCGCATGTTCTGCACGGATTCATGAATTTGATAATATCAAAAAACAATTAAGCGCGGCAGAAGACAAAATGTTAGATTTTAATCAACGTTTATTGTTGGTTGGTTTGGATAAAGATGCCGCAGCAGCAGTCAATGTTGCAACGGCCGGTGAATTGGCGTTTGATAAGAAAGATACTTCTGAATCTGAAAAGTTATTACAGAAAATCACCAAAACATTAAATAATTCTGGGGATTCAAAGATAAATAATGATTTGTCTGCAATATCGTTGTCTTTGGATGTGGATTCTGCATGGGACAATATTGATTCTTTGTCTGGGGTGTCGACGACTTCTAAAAGCGGTCTAGATTTATATAATGCCGCAAATCCAGTATGTCTGGAAATGGCACGCGAGGTTTGTTCTGATGAAGAATTTGTTATTGTCCAGGATGGTTATAAATTAACAATACAGCAAGATTGTAATACTGTCGCAAAATCTTATGACACACAATATAACAATGCAATGAACAAAATCCATGAAAGTGGTGCGTTATTGGATATGTCACGATTAAATATACATCAACAAAGAAATTCCGATGATACATTAACTTGCAAAAAGAAAATATTAGAACAATTGTCTGATACTTCTGTGTGTGGGGCAAATTTATATAAATGTCTGGATACGACCGGTGAATATATCGACCCATCAAATGGTTCGGCATTTTTATCTGAAAATTTATATAATTTATCAAATTTGATTACAGAGCCAACTGGCGATGAAAAGTGGTCAAAGATAACCCAAAACGAACCATTTGTTAATTTTCTTAAATCTAAACGAAAATTTTTAGAACCTGCCATAGAACAATGTCGGGATATCGCAGATACAATTTGGACTGAATTTCTGGATGATGCGTTGGCACAGATAAAATTGGCACAAAATGCAAAACTGGAAGAAATCAAACGCAGTTGTACAACATTGGTTGCAGAATGCAAAACCAGCTCACTGGATGATTTATCTGGGTTTGATACACGCGCGTTATCTGTATTTAATCTGGTTGCAGATAAAACTGCAAACGAAATGTGTCGCGATGTTGAAAATTCTTGCGTTGCTTTGATGCAGGCATCGGATGCAAACAATAATTGGGGAATTGGTATAACAGGTATTGCCACAAATGTGACGTATGATGCAATATTTGATACATGCAGCCAGGTTGGTCGTGATTGTATAATTCAAAAATGTAATGGAACATCTGGTAATTTTGCGTTGTGTGCAAATATAACATCTGATAATCGTATGGCTGTCTTGAAACGCGATGCATGCTGGAACGAGGTTAAAAATTGCGTTGCCGGCGCAGATAATTTAAACAACATGTCTAATTTGCCAATTGTGACAAACAGGCAAAATTATTATAATTCTCTGTATCCTGGAATAACATATTCCGATGTCCCGTCTTTTTGTTCTGGTAATGATATAGCATGTTTGATTACCGAACAAATTTGGGGTAATTGTGATAAAGAAACCGCCACAAACGTGGCATTAACCACAGAAACACAACCAAATGTTTTGATTCCTAGCACTGATTCAACATTGTTATCATGGTTCGCAACAAATACAAATAATACCAGTTGCAGCACATATGGTTGCCCTGTGGGATATAAAATGATAAATGGTATGTGTCAATTGTATTCACAAACACAAACAGATGATTGTGGAAATGCAGAAACCAAACAAGAAATATTAAATGTTATTTTGAATTCTTTGACCAATTACTGTGCCAGTGGTGTGCGTGATGTGTATAATAATTGTTGCACCAATGGTTATAAGCACAATGGTATTTGCGTTCCAGATAACAATTATCATGCGTGGCGTTTGGTGACAACAACGTGTAATAGTAATGATAGTGGTTATTATTATTGTCCCCAGAACTCAAACCGTCAAATATATGTATATTGTATAACAACAAACGATTCGATATCATTCAATGTGAATACATCTCAATACGAATGTACAGATGGGTATTGGATATTAATTGATCAGTATGGTAATTATTTCGATTTTCAGGGTCAATCTGGTGCGCCAGAAATGGGATATCGTAAAAATGGTACATGTGCAACACAACCAGATGCAAATAATTTGTCGTGTAAATATGGATACAATAATGGCTGGGCATTTGGTTCGTGCAATGATATATCGACCCCTGTCCCGACAGATAATGAATTTATGATTAAATGGTAATATAATTAAAACTTTATTGATTCAATAACTGATTCAATTTGTTTTAACTGTTCATCGTTGAATTTACCCAACACCCAATCGACTGGATTTAATGGGCTGTCAAAATCCTTAGGATGACCGATACCGATTCTGATACGTTTATATTCATTACCAATTGCATTATCTATGGATTTTATGCCGTTGTGACCTGCGCTGGAACCACCAACCTTTTCACGCATGGTTCCCAATTTCAAATCCATATCATCATGAATTACAATAATATTTTCTAATGGGATTTTATAGAACGCCATCAAAGGCCCCACTGCATCGCCACTGTTATTCATATACGTTTGGGGTTTTACCAATATGATATTTTTTCCATCAATTTCAACGCGAGTTGTTAATGCATTTTTTTCTTTTTTCCATGTTGCATCATTTGGTGCAAAAAAATCTATCGCCATAAAACCGACATTATGACGTGTTTTCGCGTATTCGTTTCCAGGATTACCCAAACCGATAATTAAAATTGGTTTATTTTCTTGCATGTTGTCACCTTTTGTTTATACTATAATATCATACAAGGAGAAAAAAATGAAAATAAATTCAATATCTATCATTTCTGTTTTATCAACCATCGCATGTGTATCATCTGCAAACGCTGGTGTGATTGCTGATTTTTATGTTGGTGGTATGGCTGGGGCTGGCGGACAAACGATGTTTGCAGACCACAAAAATACTACTGATTCATCGGCTGTCTTTGGTGCAATTGCCGGTATGGATATCCCATTTTTTAGAATCGAAGGTGAATATGATTATTTCACATCCACAAATTTGAATACTAATGCAGGTATGTTAAACGTTTATGCAAAAATGCCTTCAACAATTATTATGCCATATATTGGTGCCGGTATGGGTGTCGTGTTTGGTGGCGATTATACGGTTGAAAACGCAGGCGTTGAAACAGAATATCATGTAAAAACAAATGCCGCGTATCAGGCAATGTTGGGTGCGACATTGGCAATTTTGGCGGTTCCTTTGAAATTTGATATCGAAGGTCGCGCATTATATGCACCTGATGTTTACAAGGTCGCAGATACCACACCAGATATGTTGCAATATCAGGTACGTGTTAAGGCGCGTTTTATGTTCTAAGGATATAAATGTTAACTTTAATTGACGGAAATTCTTTGGTTTTTCGGGCATACTATGGCGTGCACAGTAATTTAACACGTTCTGACGGTATGCCCGTTGGTGCAGTGTATGGTTTTTTTAATATGGTATTGCCGTTATTGGCAAATACAAAACCAAACGATTCGTTTATTTGTGTATTTGATGCGTCACGTATCAGTTTTCGTCAGGATATTTATCCACAATACAAGGCAAATCGTTCTGAAACACCGGCCGATTTAATAACACAAAGTGAATTAATCCGTATCGGCATGCATGAAATGGGTGTGCCTATGTTATGTATCAAGGGGGTTGAGGCAGATGATGTAATTGCAACACTGGCAACCCAATTTTGTACAAATATGGACAGCACTCGCATCATTACCAGCGATAAAGATTTAATGCAATTGGTGTCTGATTGCGTGTTTTTGTATGACGGCATGAAGGAACGCGAAATACGCGAACCCCAGGTTCTGGAAAAATTTAATGTAAAACCATCTCAGGTCATTGATGTTCAATCATTAATGGGTGATTCTACCGATAATGTTCCGGGTGTTCCTGGCATTGGTCCAAAGCGGGCGGCGGAATTAATCAATGAATTTAATTCTTTGGATAATTTGTATGCAAATGTCAATCTGGTTAAAAATGAACGGATTCGTAATTTATTAATTGAATATCGTGACAGTGCTTATATTTCCCGTCAATTGGTCACGTTAAAACGTGATGTTAATCTGGACGGATTGCAAATAACCCCATTTTGTTTTAATAAAGAAGCAGCATTAAGATTTATTCGTGACAAAGTAGAAAGCAAAACATTAGTTGCAAAGATTGAAAAATTATTTCCAGGCACACAAAATTGCACTGTGCAAATTGCAGAATATGCACAATCTGTATGTCCAGTGGTTGATATTCCCGAAACAAACAAACAAACATCATCGCTGGGCGAAATGGATATTCAAACGATAACCACTGAACAGCAATTGGATGATTTTTTATCGCACGTGAAAGACAAGATTGCTTTTGATACCGAAACAACCGGACTAAATCAAATCACTGATAAAATCGTTGGTTTATCGTTGGCGTATGACGATGTTCATGGTGCGTATATTCCAATTCGACACATTACCAAATCCTCAGATTTATTTGGTGTTGATTCTGTGGCGGAAAATCAATTATCAATTGATACAGTGTATAAAAAACTGTGGCCAATATTTACAAATCCTGACATAGTAAAAATTGCCCATAATTTAAAGTATGATTTACATATCTTAGATAACATGGGTTGGGATATAACAAAAATAACACCTGTTGATGATACTATGTTGCTGTCTTATGCGTTGCATGGTACGTTGCATGGACATGGATTGGATGAATTGGCTGAAAAATATTTAAACCACCAAAACATAAAATTTTCTGATTTATTTGATGCTAAAACCAAAGATTCCGATAGACATTTTGAAACATTGTCGTTTGAAATTGCGTCAAAATATTCGGGCGAAGATTCTGTTGTCACAATGGCGTTATATAATTTAATGCGCCCACAATTGGATGCAAACCAAAAATTACGTGAATTATACGAAACGTGCGATTTGCCTTTGTGTCTGGTTTTGTGTCTGATGGAAAAATATGGTGTTTGCGTTAATCGCGAACGTTTAAATCAGTTGTCTGGGGTATTCCATAAACAATTGGAAAATTTAGAATCTGAAATTTATGATTTGGCGGGACATGAATTTAACGTTGCCAGCCCAAAACAATTATCTGTTGTTTTATACGATGAATTACAATTGCCAAACCGCAAACGTGGTTCTACAGATGCGAATATACTGAACGATTTGGTTGATAATCATCCGATTGTTGAAAAGATATTAAGTTGGCGTTCTGTGGCGAAATTGGCGGGAACGTATGCAGATGCCCTGCCCCATCAAATTGCGAACGATGGACGCATACACACAACGTTTTTACAGACCAGTACGAACACTGGTCGCCTGTCCAGCCGCAATCCAAATCTGCAAAATATTCCTATCAAAACCGAACTGGGTGAAGAAATTCGGAAATGTTTTGTTGCTGAACCCGGAAAAACACTGATTGCTGTTGATTATTCCCAGGTTCAATTAAGATTATTAGCAGATATTGCCAATGTTCAAATGTTTAAAGACACATTTAATGCAGGTTTAGATATTCATGAACAAACTGCACGCCATGTATTTAATATTCCTGATAATACCATTGTTCCCAAAGATTTGCGTCGTGCGGCAAAAACTATTAACTTTTCAATAATATATGGTATATCTGCATTTGGATTGGCGAACCAATTAAACGTTTCGCGTGAACACGCAAAACAAATTATTGATTCTTATATGGCTGGGTTGCCTGAAATCAAAAATTATATCGATTATATAACACAATTTGTTTTGGACAATCATTGTGTTTATACCCCATGGGGTCGGCGTATTGAAATCCCAGAATCAACAAATTCGCGTATGCGTGGATATGCAATTCGTGCGGCAATAAATGCGCCTATTCAGGGATTTGAGGCAGATATAGTCCGTCGTGCCATGGTAAACATTTATAATAAAATTGTCGTACCAAATTCAGATAAAATAAAAATGATTTTACAGGTT
Source organism: uncultured Pseudomonadota bacterium (assembly GCA_946613885.1). Lineage (GTDB taxonomy): Bacteria > Pseudomonadota > Alphaproteobacteria > Rs-D84 > Rs-D84 > Enterousia. The sequence goes on along the minus strand of CAMOGA010000003.1, from coordinate 50,571 downwards.
CATGATGAAATCATTTTTGAATGTGATGAAAATGTCGCAAACGATTTTTCAGACCGTATAAAATTCGAAATGGAAAATGTCACAAAATTATCCATCCCATTAATCGCAGAATCCATAATTTCCCCAATTTGGGATAAATAAAAAACCATTAATCAAAATACTATTCTGTTATTTGATGATTTTTCTGGTAATTTATTCCTTATTTCATGTAATACCATTAAAATACTAATAAGAATTTCCGTGTAATCTATGTGTTTTTGGGCGTTTTCGATTATGAAAGACAATTTGTCGATTGCCTCAGTTAATTGTGTAATTTGATTATCTGCTGATACTGTGCGTTGTGACATGTTCGGTCCCTGTAGTAAATAAAAATTAACCGCTAAAAATTAGCGGTCGGGGAGTTAGAAAATCAGCAAAGTGTGATTCCGTGCCTTACGGTGAACGGCTCCCCAACCATATGTCAGGGGTAATTACGGTGCAAAAACACCGAAACATTTTTTAACGATGCCTTCGCACCGACTTTGCTGGGCTTTCTACAACCCCGAACCCAATTCTTTGGATTCTATCGTGATTATAACCGATTTTTCATGAAAGTAAAGAATATATCATCATTAAAAACAAAAAACACCCGCAATTGCGGGTGTTTTTTATATTGATTTGATTATTTCAATGCATCAACAATTTGAGCATATGGAATCGCACCTGGGAACGCTTTATCATTGATAATCAAATAAGGTGTTCCGCTGATTTCAAAACGTTGTGCCAATTCACGAACATTTTGCAATTCGGCTTTGACTGTGTCGCCTTCCATATCTGTTTCCAATTGCTTTGTATCCAAACCAACTTCTTGCGCCAATTTCATGACGTTTGCTTGGATTTTTGCAGGCAATTTTTCTTGATCTTTCAAATCATCCTGGGTGTAATATTCACGATCCATCAACAATTTATCCAACGCTGCTGCCTTTGCATTGTCTTGGATTTTTGCAGCAATAACTGCCTTGGCTGGTGCATCAGACAAAGCCCCATGGATAGAAAAGTTCTTCAACACGATACGAACGTCATCACGTTCTGACAAAACACGTGATAATTCACCATGAACACGACGGCAATATGGGCAAGAATAATCAGACCATAAGAAGATTGTGTTCTTGGCATCTACATTACCAGCAATTGGTGCATGACCAATCATTTCATCTGCATGTTTTGCAACATATTGACGAACGATTTTATTCTTGTTGGCTTCTTGTTGTGCCTGCATATTTTGAACCATTTCTTGCAAAATTGCAGGATTTGTATTTACCAAATACATTGGTGTCCACAAACGGCATACACAACCAGCAATCAACATAATTGCGATTACAGATACGCATTTGTGCAATACAATATCTAATATTGATGGTTTCTTGTTATCTTGTCTGAACAGCATGCCGCCAAACACATATAACGCGATTGCAATCAACAGGATTAAGATTGTCCAAATCATAGTTTTCTCCTTTTGTTTTTGAACAATTGGATGTTAGAAAAAAAAACCAACACTTGCAAGTAAAAAAACAAAAATTTAAAACATTTTTCTGGCGGATGGAACGTCAATTCCCTGGATGGCGCAAATGTTGTTAATAAAACGCTTTGTCACATTTAAATTTATTGGCAATTTATATAATTTATCAACATATGGCACACCACAATTTTCACACACAGCCCGACCTGTCTTGGGTGATAAATAACACAAATTATCGGTTCGCCCACATCCAGAACATTTTGTTAAATCCAGCGCATATCCCAAATCTTTTAACAAGTCAATTTCCCATTGTAAATATAAATCATATGGATTATTTGTGTCCGGTAAATTTGATAACAAATCAATCGTTCGTAGATATAATTGTTCGTATGATTCGCGTTCTGGAATTAATGCATAAATCAATGAAAATGTTGCGTTCATAATTTTCAACAAATCATTATTTAATATTAATGGTGCAGATAAATTTTTTTCATTTTCAAAATGAAATACGCCCAACTGAGAATCCAAACGTGCATTCCATATAACATGTCCAATCTGACCGATTAGTGGTTTATTTTTGCGTGCAACAACCGCACCGCGCAACATTCCAGTCAACACACCGCTATTTTTAGTAAATATGTGCGCAATCGCATCACGTTCAGAAAACGGTTTTATGTTTATCAAAATACCATTGCTTTCAATCTGCATAATCTTATTATATCTTATGAAAAATATTTATAAAACAAAAATCGCCAGTTATGGCGATTTTTACATTTAATCTGTATAACATCTTTGCATTTCGGACAACACACGCTGCAAAGAATTTTTTGTTTCAGACCATATTCTTTGATAATATTTTTTTCCATTATTTTCCATCAAAAAAACGATTGTCCATGCACCATCTTTATCTGGGCCACCATGTGGAATAAACATCGGTTTTGTATGTTTTGGAAAAGCCATCTTACACCCCTTATTTAGCAATAAACCTGTCAAATGTTTTTTGATTAACACGTACTGGATATTCACGTTTTAAAAACTGTGTATAATCATCCACCACAAAACGTTTAGATAATGTTTCCAATTCTTTACGCAAAGATTCTTTTTTGTTTTTGTCTGCCGCTGGCATTGTGTTTTTACCGATACTGACAATGTAAAAAGCATCACTGTCTTCGGTTAAAACATTATCACCATCGTGTCCTGCGAATGCCGCAGTTAACACAGATAATGGTGCGCCCTCTGTTCTGGTGATTTCGACAGATTTTGAATTTTTAATCTGTTCACCACGTTTAACAGCAATTAACTGTTCATTTGCATCTATGTACGCCTGTTTGCGCTGTTCAGATTTTTTCCAACCAGCAACCAAAGATTTTTTAACATCATCAAATTCTGCGTTGTGTTGCGCAACAACGTCATCAACACGTAAAATTACAAAACCATCGCGCAATTCCAACAATTCACTTTCCGTACCAGATTCCATAGAAAACAATTTCGCAACCAAATCATCTGATAAAATTTTGTCAGACAATTTGTCACCACGTTCTATATCTTTGATTGTCACATATTTTGCATTGTATTTATCCGCTGCACTTTTCATTGAATCACCAGATATTATCATATCTTCGATTTGTTGTGCAGTTTTGAATTTTTCATCGTAAACATCCGGTTTATTCATATCTGCCGCAACAAAGACATACGACACAGAACGAGTTTCAGGAACAATGTGTGGATTTTGTTCATAATATGCACGCAATTGTTCATCATTTGGTTCGGCAATCTTGTAATCAGCAAATTTAACAGTTGCATAATTAACACCACGTTTGGCATAACGTGCATTGTATGCCGCATCAATTGCAAATTGTGGCACTGACAGTTGTGTATCTGTTATATTCACAATCATTTTACGTGACAAATCTATACGTATAGCGTTTGCAATATCTTGTTCACTGGCACCAGAACCTTCAACAAACATTTGGAATAACCATGGTGAAAAATCACCGTTTAATTGGAACTGTTTATCTGATTTAATTTCATCAACGATTCGTTTTTCAGAAACAACCAACCCCAAATCTTTGACACGATTCAATTCCAATTGATTAACAGTTATCTTGCCCATTACAGAATCAGTTAATGCCTTGGCCTTGGCAGGATCGGTATATGCCGCACGTTGTTCTTCTTTGGTCATTGCGGACAATTGATTTGAACGTTCATTGTTAAACTGTTGTACAGAAATATCTGCATCCCCCACATTGATAAGTGTTGTGTCACGTGTTGCACCACCAAATATCCATTCAGCGGCACCCCAACCAACAAAACTGAAAATCAAAATAAACATTAAAACCTTTGCCAACGGTTTGTCAGCAGCATTACGTAAATATTCTAGCATTTTTTCACCTTTTGCGATAACATAGCAGAAAAGATTATAAAAAATCAACCAAAAAGGAATAAAAATGAAAATTATTGTTGGAAACTGGAAAATGAACGGAAATTTGGGCGAAAAAGAATCTATGTTAAGTGCCCTGCAATCAATAAAAACAAATCACAAGGTTATATTATGCGTGCCTTTTCCACTAATTTATGGCGATGGATTTGGAACCAATATCGGCGCACAAGATGTCAGCAATCATGAAAATGGTGCATTTACTGGGGATGTATCCGCACAAATGTTGGTTGATGCAGGTGTTAAATATGTTATTGTTGGGCACAGCGAACGCCGCCTGTATCATAATGAAACAAATGAAATTGTTCGTGAAAAAGCAACTATCGCCATCAAACATGGTATTACACCAATTATCTGTATCGGCGAAACAATGGAAGAAAAAAACGCAGGTCATACAATATCTGTTATCAAACAAATGCTGATGGAAAGTATTCCTGATAATGGTGAATACATAATTGCATACGAGCCACGTTGGGCCATCGGTTCTGGATTAACACCAACAAATAATGAAATTGTGACGGCTGTGAAAACGATATTTGATACCCTGCCCCAACCGATGCCCATATTATATGGTGGCAGCATCAATCAATCAAACGCACATGATATTGCATCAATACCATATATTGACGGTTTATTAATTGGTGGTGCATCCTTGAAAAGCGAAACATTTATACCTATAATAAACTCAGTTGATTAATCTTATAATAAAAATCAGGCAGGTATATCATGAACGAACAAACTGAAAATTCGGAAAATCAGAAAGAAGTAAAAGTAGAATCTGTATCAATAAATGAAAATTCATCAATTGAATCAGATAAGCAAACCGAAATAATTGAAAAATTAAATAACAAAATTGCTGAATTGAACGATAAATATTTGCGTATCGCGGCAGAATTAGAAAACACACGTCGTCGTTCTGCACTGGATGTGGAATCTGTATCACGCAACCGTGCGATGAGTGTTGCAGAAAAAATATTGCCAGTGATGGATGCAGTACAATCCGCGTTGAAACACAATCCTGATGATGCAGGCATACAATCCATGGAACGTGCATTACAAAACGCGTTTTCACAAATTGGGATTGTAAAAATTGAATCAATTGGTCAACCATTAAACCCAAAATTTCATAATGCAATTCAAATGATTGATAAACCAGATGAAAAAACCGCAACAAACACTATTGTTGATGAATTACAAACTGGATATTTGTTTGGTGATACGGTTCTGCGAACTGCAATGGTTGTTGTGTCAAAATAAAAAATTTAATATTAAAAAAAGCACCGCTGAAAATAAATCAGCGGTGTTTATATATTATAATTATTATTTACTTCTGTCGTTTATTTCTTTTAATGTATTTTTGTAATTTTTTTTGTTTTTAACGGTCCTGATAGCCAAGCCAACACGTTTAAATATCTCTCTTTTTTTGGTGTGGTCCGATTCGTACATAATATAGCCTTTTTCTTTGTCAAACTGTGCCTTGGCTTCTAACTTTTGTAATTCTTTATCGTTATCATAGTCAAATATATTAACAGATTTACTATGCGGATTGTCAGTAAAATCTTTCGCTACATCAAATCCATCAACACCAAAAACTGTTGGATAACGACGTAAAACCCACAAAATATGTCTGTAACGAGCGATGGCTTCTTGTGTCTTGAATGGTTTTTTATCTTTGTCGTTAAAATTTTTAACCCCAGCAGCAGCCATCATATCCACCACAGATGTATGATATAAACATGTTTTTGGTTTAAATTGTCCAGACATATACTGCAACAAATCATTAAATCCTTTTAATTCTTCCGGTGTGGTGATTTTTGTTTGCGCTTTCACCAACGCATTAAACATTGCAAGTACCCCTGGGTCATCATGCGGCAAACGTGATATATGCGCACTGGTTATTTCCCCATTAAACGGCGTACGCATTGTATATTTAAAAACTCCCTTGTCAAGATTGGCAGCCAATTTCTGTAATCTTTTACTGACCACTGCATTGAATTTTTTTTCACGTTCTGCTTCTTGTTCTTCTTTTTCTCTTTGACGTTTTTCCCTTTCGGCCTCTATTTCTCTTTGACGTTTTTCCCTTTCAGCCTCTTCCTTTTTTTCCTTTTCTAATTCTTCACGCCTTTTGGCCTGTCGTATTTTTATAAAATTAACAAATTTATCTGCACCGGTTTCTGATAAAAACAAATCCAAATCATGTTGAGAAAAACGTTCGAATACTCTTTGGAATCTTTCTGCTGCTCTTCTATCACCTACAACAGCATTCAAAACATCTGGATTTGTTTCAATCATATTCATCATATCAACCAAATTGTTAACATTGAATGATTTGAACACAATTCGTTTTTCATCGTCTGACATATAATTCTGAAAAGGCTCAAAACCACCATCGCGTCTTTCCAATAAAGGCACCACTAATATTCCAATATCAGCTGGTGTTTTAATGTGATGTTTGCAAAAATATGTCAATATCAAATGGTTAGCGATATTGAAAAAGTCACCATACGGATGTCTGGTCGAAAAATTTTTGATTATATCTCTCAGATATTCAGGTTTCGCAAGCGAAGTTTTGCTAAAATCTATGACATCAATTATATCTTGTTTTGTTGCATCGTTTGGCATATTTTCTCCTTTAGATTTTTTATTTCACAGTGTATTTTACCATATTTTACATTGTAAAACAAATGTTTTTTACAAAAAACCACGTGACATTATTTCACGTGGAATTATGCATAATAAATCAAGACAAAAATATCCTAGCGTGTTATCACATTATTTTTGCACAAAATTTGTGTCAATGTCGCATAGTTTTCATCAATAGATACATCACGAATTGGAATATCTAGAAATTTAATTTGTTTTGAATTTTTCATCCAATCTAATGCAGGAACTGTTTTGTTGAAAAAACTGTCCAGGCGGCGTTGTACCACTGTTTTATCCGCATCATCGGCACGACCAACACCTTCACTGATACGTTGTTTAATGCGCTTTTCCATTAATTCACGTGAAATATTCAAATATACCGCAACCATATCAAAACGATTTGCAAATTTCATTAATAACCATTGTGCCTGGGACAATTGACGTGGAAAACCGTCTAAAATCGTATCATGTTGCGGAACAATTTTTTCCGTTAATAAATTGCATAAATCTGCATCTGGCACAAATTCGCCACGTGCCATAATTTGTTTTAATGGTGAATTGTCAGGCAATGCACGCAACATCGCACCTGTTTCAACATATTTAAAATTTGGGTTATCTTTCAATATTTTTTGAGCCATTGTTCCTTTGCCTGACCCCTGACCGCCGGCCATTAATACTAATTTTTTCATATATATTCCTTTTGTTTTGCGGAATATTTATATATTGTTTTGCAAAAAAATTCAAATATTTTTTCAAAAAAATCAATCTATCGCCGCATCCAGCATTGGGCGAGATTTGATTAAATCCAATGGATGTTGTTGATATTTGACGGTTGAAAAATCTATTTCGTTTAAATCAAATTTACGAATTATTGGATTATACATGGTCGTATAATAAATACGATTGTTTGTCATATCTGTGACTGATGTCCATTGTGTCGCAGTCGGAATATTCGGGATTTTTGTTTTGTCAGAATATTGTATTCCGATTGGGATTGTCATGGCGTTTAAAATAACAAATGCCTGGTTAACGGTTTGTTCTGCGGTTTCTAAGATGGGCGCAGACGTTTGATAAAATGCAGCACGTACAAACCGTGATGGCGAAGTTGTATCGCCTGGTAATCCCAACATGTTTGAACCATGTCCCAAAGATTTTAATGTTATACTACCAAATTTATGGGGTTCTGTTGCGCCTGGTTTCAAATTTATATAATTATTCAAATTGTTCATATGCCACGTGTATTCTGGTGCATTTGTTAATACACCTAATTTATTTTCATTTACTGTGGCGATGCCGTCAATATATTCAATTACAATTTGACGACCGTATTTATCTGCCACGCGCCAATGCAGATTTTCTGCGCGCGCATCTGTGGCAACAACGCGAATATTACTTAATGCAGCAATCACATCATCAACTGTTTCAAAATTTCCTAAAATCCACGCGACAAATTCAGTATCTGAAATTGTAATATCTTTTTGTGATGGGTCATATTTTGGATATGAACCATATTTTGGGAAATAAAATAATCCGGCCGATAATCCTGCTTCGTTTAATCCTTCGATAACATAATCTTCGGATGCCAATCCAACATATCCATAAAATGTGATATATTTTATACCTGAACGTGTACCATCTGGCAACATAGATTGTTGTTCAAAACCCTGCGGAACGATTAAATAATCGCTGGGCGATTCACCAGCCGCCCATTCCACAGTTCGTGCAACAACGTTTGTGCCATCTTGGGATTTTAATGTTATCCCAGTGCACGCAATCGCATCAAAACGAATCCCAACAATCGCGATTATACCTAATAAAATAAAATTTAACTTTTTCATGCCATTATTTTAACATGAACAACACGCTAAAACAACAGGAACGTATTCAAAAATCAGATAATAATAATTTTATATTCCCAAACGATGATGAATCTTAAACATCAGCATTGATTCATTACCAAACGTGTCTGAGTGATTTGGATTAATACGATATATCAAACCAATACCTGCATCGGTAAATTTACCAACTGATTTTTTATATGATGTTGAAAAACGCATTTCACGTTTTTGCGCGGATAAATCAACATATTCAATATGTGGATTATTCATCGCAATTTCGTATTTTCCACCGTTTTCAACAACATCAAAATCTGCATAATCATAACCTAATTTACCATCCACCACCGCCAACGGCATTGCCACAGTAAATTCAAAACCACCAATATTTGTCCCCAGCGCAAACGCATTTGATTTAATGTTGGAAATATTACTGATTATGCCACCTGTTGTATTAACGTCTGTATCAGCAAATGTTGCGCGCGCAAATAATTTTAATTTTTCAATTGGATTATAAGTCATAACCGCATCAATATATTTTGTATCACCACCACGCATTGTTAACAAACCATCACTATACGCACCCAAAACCGTATTATTTTCGTGTAAATTACCAATTGCAACATTAAACGCAAAACTGTCATTTTTGTATTCACCATCAACAGATATGCCATTTGCAAGCCCTAAACGTGCCGGTTCAAATTGGGACGAAACGACAGGGTCATTTTGTAATAAATTTTCATCAGATATTATTCCTGAAAATGCACGTGTTCCAAATGCAAAATTACCGTATTTATATTTTGCACCCCCACCAACAGAATTTGAAACCAACGACAATACACCATTTGCACGCCCATCAAATCGTGACAAACCATCGGTCAAGAAACGCTGATAATTTGCATCAATATCATATTTTTCATTTTTAAATGAAACGCTTAGATTATCCAGTCCGTTCATATTATCATTATATGCACGTTGACTGGTTGACATATTGAAAGTAAAATCACCAATTTGATTAGATTGCCTGTTTGTCGAATCAACATTAAATTCACCCAACACATCCCCCATGTACAAAGCATGTCTAGAATAATTATCTGTGTTCAATGTTGCGTTCCATACACGTGGCAAAGAAATTGTTCCGTCCGCACTTTGTATAACATCATAGAAAGATGTTGTTATCGCACCCCGCCCTGACAAAGACAACACTGTTGATGCACGCGATGAATTTGTTGTGGATGAAACCTTGCCCCAAAACGCATCTTTACCAGAACTGGAAACGATACTGTTTGTATCAGAATCATAAAAATAAACATTTGTTCCTGGACGTGTCGCACGTTCCAGATTTATCATACCATATCCGAATACTTTTTTAAAATCATCCATGTATTGTGCATCAGATGTATTAATACTGCCCGGTAAAGTGTACATATCTTGCAAATATTCCAACAAAGAATCATGAGTTTCAGACCATGCATATTTTCCCAAATAAGGTCCATCGGCAGTCAAAGCCAATAACAAGAATATCTCTTGTGGTTTCATGTAATCAAATGCACTGTTAACCAATGCAATTGCCCCAGCCATCGCCGCTGTTGCTTCTAAATCTGTATTACCAGGTGCTGCAAAACACCACGGGTTTAATGCACCTCCATTACCTGTTCCGCTTAATCCGCACATGCGCGATATATTATTATTATTATCAGCATCTTTCCATTCAGATAATTCCAGTGTACCCGCACCAGATGCAGTATATCCTGTAATCGTATCGCCATCCGTTCCGTCTGCCGGTTTAACCGCAACAACCGTCATAAACAGATTTTGCAAACCAGGATATATAACCGGTGCAAAATTTTCAAATGTCGCCAATTGTGGACTTAAAGATTGACCCGTTCCCAATCCAAATAAACTGTGCCCTGCAGGATTTACCAAAATTTGTTCCTGGTTATTTTTTAAATATGTAAATGCATTATCTGCATCAATTGATGGTTTATTTACAGTTGAATCATCGGTCGTATTCAAATTATAGTAATTATCAATTAATCCTAAAAATGTACTGTTTTTCAAGGCATCTGTTGTTGAATTATTATATAAAACCAACGCATCACTAACATCTGCATATCCTAATTCAGATGCCCCCGCTGGTTGCGATAAATTCGCCACAACATTTGCAACGTATTTACCAGAATCTTTTAATGATAATGCCCTATAAATCGCAGAATAATTTTTGTAATCTGCCACGACTAATTCTTTGGTCAAAGTCAGAGCATTTTCATCCCCTAATACATACATTTGATTAATATTTCCATCTGCATTTGAATCGATAAATAAATTATTGCCAATTAAATATCCGCTGTATTCATTATCAGATGAATCTGTTGCATGAAAAGAATTTTCCGAAACACTTGTCACAGTCAACACCGTATTATCTGACAGTGTAAATTTATCGTTCACCGCCAATTCATCACCAGCAATTAAATACGCAGCTGTCACAGATGACGATGTTGTGTCAACCCACATATTTCCACCGCCTGTCTTATACACAGTTAATTGTCCATTTGGAATAAAACCATAAAAATCCGGATTGGCACGTTCATCACCTTCCCATCCTGCAATTATTTTCGCCAATTTTGTATCAGAATCTGTTGCCATACCAAAAACACTGCCCGAACCAGACAAATCAAAAGATGTTGTTTCTGTTGCGTTATCAACCGTGGCACCAGTTAAATTAAAATATTTATGTGACATCTTTACCGATGAATTTACAGCATCTATACATGCCTGTGAAAATGTCCCATCAGAATTCGTACACAACGAAACCAAACTGTTTCTTTTATTTGCATCAAACCAATAAATCAAACCATCAACTGCACTGCCCGTTGCGTTAACGCCAGACGCAGTAATAGTTGCTACATTAATTGGTTTACCCCCGCCCAATGTTTGGTCAAAAGGATATTTTGGATCCGATAAATTAAATATTTCACGTGTTGAATCATTTCTAACCGTTGTCATCCCCAAATACCCACGAACAAACGCATCGTATGCATGCGCCACCATTAAATAATTGAAATTATTCCCAGTGGACATAAAATCAAAATCTTTTGGGGTTTTCTGTTCCCATATCGCATAATCTTCGGAACAATCATCACCTGTACATCCCGGACCATAAGGCAAATTTTGCGCAAACAATTGTGTTGTTGTTGTCGATGTAGATGAATCTGAATTATTATTATTTGGTCGGTCGCCATTTGAACCACCACTGGCCCCACCACCATCATTATCATCCAAAACATTGGTTAACAATGCGACACCACCAATTACCGCCGCCGCACCAACCGCAGATAACGCCAACACATGTGTAGAAGACAGGCCACTGAAAAATCCGCCCTCTTCCCCACGTGCCGCGACACGTGTTTTTTGTTTATATTGTTTTATTTGACGATCACAATTTGATGCGTCTGCGCCATACATTTGTAAAATCTGAATTGCGCGCTTGTCATTATTCATAACCGCCGTACATACCACTGATAAACCGGTAGAATCCACATAATTAACATCTGTACCATTATTAATTAAAACCTGAACAGTTTGAATATCGCCACGACGTGCCGCAGTTAATAATTGTGATGCATTTTGAAATTCAGACGTACCCGCCGCCCATGACACGCATGGCATCATAAGCATCAACACACCAAAAATCCGTATAAATTTCATTAGAATATTCTCTCTGTGATTAAAGTTTAACACAAAAAAAGATACCATGTCCAGAATTTTTACTATATTGTTCTAGGTATTTTTTTCTTTGATTTAATATACTATTTTTGATATAATATTTTTCGCAAGAGGGAAATGAAACATCATATATTGATTTTTTCCGTGTTTATGTTATTTGCGCCAACATTTGTGTATGGTGCGTGTTCAAAGCAAAATTTAACACGTTGTTTGGATTCTGCGTGTGCGATAAATATTGGTTCAAATCCGGCGGCACGTTGTCAATATTGTGGTTCATCGTCTGCGGGTGAACCGGCAAAATCGACGGCAATGAAATCTGTATCGGCGGGTGCGTCTGCGAAATATAACATTTCAGACAAGGAATTAAAAAAGGCCCCAAAAGATCCTGGCGAAAGATACGTTTGGGCAACCAGATTATGTTTGGAAAAATTAAAAGATTGTACAACAGATGATGTCACAGATAATTACGATTCGTTAATTGAACAATCATGCAAGGCGGCTGGAATTTCTGCTGAGTTTGCTAATTTGTCGAAAAAGTTAACAAAAACAAAATCACAAAGTTCTTGTTCCGAAGAAATAAACGCATGTATTGTTAATGACAAACATTGCAACAGTGATTATAAAAAATGCGAATCGGATTCTGATTTCGATAAATATTTTTCACAGTGCTCTATTGAATCTCAGGGGTGTGAAACTTTTTTATCAGATATTCGTAAATCATTAATATCAACGCGTGATTCAATGTTTGCCAATGCAAATAAATTATTACAATCAATTGTTGCGGCATATCAAAAGGCACGTGAACAAAAATTGGCTGCGGCACAAAATTCTTGTAAAAATAATGCTGCGAAAAATGATTGTGTAAAACGTGTATGTGCAAATAATATGAAAAATAAATGTGCATCGGGTCATGAAGTTGAAAAATCTATGGCGGAAAATTTGTGTTTATTTTATGATACCGCATGCGCACGATTAAAATAACGGACAAGAAAGCAAATGAAAAAACAGAACAAATTTTTTATAATCGCGATGCCTATAATTATGGCGGTGTGTTCTTTGTTTTTAATTTGTGATTATGTGGATGCTGCACCACGTGCGGCGGTTCGTTCTGCACCGGCATCACGCAAATCTACAACGACCCAGTCAACCAATACAACCACAAATACGACACAGACAAATTCTCAACAAAACACAGAAACTGTGGTTGATAATGAACCAGAGATAACAGACGAACCAGAATTGATTATTGAAAATAAATCCAGTCAGTTTGACGATGTTGTTTCATCTGTTATGGAAAATGCGACATCAGATAATTCTTTTGCAGAAATGATACGTAAACAACGTGCTGCACTAGAAGCGTCTGAGGCATCTATGAACACACGAAATTCATTAAAATCTGGAAAAAATTCATGTGATGCGATGTTGCGCCAATGTATGATGAAAACGTGCGGTAATGATTTTACAAAATGTGCATTGGATGGTGATACTGTGTTTGGCGATAAATTAAACAAATGCCGTCGTGATACAGAATGCAGTGGCGAAGAATTTCGTTTATTAACCACAGAAATCAAGGCCGATCGTGATATGAACGTAAAATTGGCATCATATAATGATGTGATAAATTGTGGGAATCAATATAATGCATGTATTGTTAACGAATGTGGGATAACTTATTCAAAATGTTTGGGACGTGCGGCAGAAAACGCGGCAATTCAAAAATGTTCTGTGATTGCACGCGAATGCACACAATCAGATTCTGGATTGGCATCACGTTTTGGAAACGTGATTGGTAAATTACGCGAAAGTGCCGAAATAGACATCAAAAAAGATGAACAACGTTTATATGAATTGCGTGATTTGATGGCCAAGGCATGCACATCCATGGGGGCGATGTTTGATGAACGCACATTTGATTGTGTTTATACTGTGAATTTTTATGCGGGCGAAAATCAAACAACACCGACCGCATCACGTAAACGTTATGCCGGTGATACTTTTGTTTGTATGCAGGAATGGTTTGGTATCAACGCAACAACATATAAAGAAAATGCATATCGTGAAACACGTGCACAAACGGCGGCATCTTCGGCAATGTTGGGTTCTGGGGTTGGAACGGCTGTTGGTTTGGTGGCATCTGGTGCAATGGGACGTGCGTTGGAAACACAAAAGGCGAAAAAGGCATTAAAAGAAGAAGAGAAAAAGCAAGATTGTGAAAAGAACGGTGGCACATGGACAGATGGCAAATGCAGTAATGACACCGATGCGAATAAAAAAGAAAAAGAAGACAAGGAATCAAAAAATCAACAAAAATGCGCAGAAGGTAAAGAATTGAAAGATGGTAAATGCGTGGACAAGGATAGTTCTGAGGAATCCTACAAGGATGGTGACGATTGTACAGAGGACGCAAAAAATACAACCGAAGACGAACATGCAAATCTGATTAAAAAAGCTGTTTTTTCAAACGGAAAATGTGAAATTATTAGTTGCATCGATGGATACACGTCTAGTGCCGATAAAACAAAATGTTTACAAATACGTGCCGATATACCTGAAGGGTCCGAAGCGGAAGAAGATAGTGAATCGGGTTCTGGTGCAAATTCTGCATCCACCGCCAAAGATGGTGATTCCAATAACGCTGCATCGTCTGGTAATGAGCAACCCGCACCATCAGAGGCAACAGGTACACAAAACGAAGAACAATTCGATAAAATTAAACAATGCATTAGCGGTATACAAGAGAAAATCATCGTCATTGATAAAAATACCAACCGCCTATTTAATGATTGTTTGGTTGCTGTTAAAACAAGTGGTTTTTATTACGTGTTGGATGATGCAGAATTAAATGATATTGATGCAGGCGATACCTGGGGTGGATATTATGACACCTGCAAAGAAAACGGACATATACACAATTTAAGCGATGGCATTCAGGAATACGAACAAGATGCATGCGAATTTTTAGATAGAATCAATAGTTTTATCGCAACGCATACATCATGCACACCATCCAGTGAACGTAAAATATCTACAGATAACACTGGACGTAGTTTCTGTGCACAAACGGACATAATTAACGCAAATTATAACGAAAACACAAATACGAATACTACTAAAAAAGAACCAGAAAAAAAGACAAATACCAACAAAGATAATGAAAATGGTGATGTCAGCAATCCGAAAGATATTGATACATCACAAAATTATTCTTATGCTGTGGCATACAGACCCATAGATGGATCAAAACCAGAAGATACACGTTGCATAAACGTAAAAAGTAAACGCTATCAATCGTGTTCTATATTTGGAGTAAAACTGAACAAAAATGAATATTCATTAATATTTGACTATGGTTATGTATATGGGCTGGCACAATGTCATGACAAAAAATGTTATTGCACAGCAACAGCATTCCAAAACAGCCGTGGTTCAGAATTGTATCAGTCCCGCAACGGTGTCTCCCAGAATCTTTTGGACGATATGACAATAGCCAATTGTGAAGATGTGTGTGCACAAGATTGTGCGATAAAAATGGGAACGGATGGGGAATTTAGAAAAAAAGTATTCCATGATATTATGACTGAATAATAGTTGTTATTATCCCCTCACGCCATATTTGCCCCGATTAATTGGGCGGTATGATAGTGCCTCTGCCAAATCAGACATTATGATTTCATCCCTGTTTGCCAAATCCGCAATTGTGCGTGCAATGCGTTTAATACGATTATATCCACGCGCAGATAATCCCATATTTTGTGCCGCAGTATTCAAAAAATTTGTTAATTCATCATTTAACACAACATATTTATCCAAATCGCCACCGTCTAATAATGCGTTAACGTAGCCCTGACGCGATATTTGACGTTCACGCGCAAGAATTACGCGTTCACGAATTTGCGCACTGGTTTCCGTTGGGGTATCTGATTTTTTATTCATATCCCATGGATTTACCGCATCTACATCCACATGCAAATCTATTCTGTCCAACAAAGGACCAGATATTTTATTCTGATACGCTTCGGCACAACGTGGTGCGCGCGAACAAGATAATGCCGCGTTTCCTAAATGACCACATGGACACGGATTCATCGCAGCAATTAACTGAAAATGTGCCGGATATGTCGCATTTCTCTTTGCGCGCGATATGATAATTTTGCCAGATTCCATCGGCTGTCTTAATATTTCCAATGTCGCACGATTAAATTCTGGTAATTCATCCAAAAATAAAACCCCATTGTGTGCCAATGATATTTCCCCAGGACGTGCATCCGCCCCACCCCCAGCCAGTGATACCGCGCTGGCTGTATGATGAATCGCACGAAACGGACGATTTGAAATCAAAGATTTGTCACCTAACTTTCCGGCAATTGAATAAATTATCGATGTTTCCAGAATTTCGTTCGGTGTCATTTCTGGCATAATCGTTGGTAAACGTGATGCCAACATAGTTTTACCAGCCCCTGGCGGTCCAACCATTAACATTGCATGTCCACCCGCCGCCGCAATTTCCAATGCACGTTTTGCAGCAGCCTGACCATGAACTTCGGCTAAATCACCAATTTTTTCATGTTGTTCTGTAATCTGTGCCATTTGTGGTAATGGTAAAATCTGGGTTCCACGAAAATGATTTATCAATTCCAATACATGGTTTGGTGCCAAAATATTTGTGTGACCAGCCCATCGTGCCTCAGCCCCCTGAACCCCAGGACAAATTATACCAAAACCATTTTTATTCGCCCAAACACTGGCTGGTAAGACACCACCAGTATTTACAATCGCGCCATCCAAACCAATTTCACCAACAATTATATACTTTGATAATTCATCCGCAGGTAAAATTTCCATCGCGCATAATATCCCGCACAAAATTGGCAAATCAAAATGCGAACCTGTCTTTTCAATATCTGCCGGCGATAAATTAACAGTCAATTTCTTTGACGGCAAAGATAAATTCAATGCCGATAATGCATTACGAATACGTTCTGCAGATTCTTTGACCGCCCTGTCTGCCAAACCAATGATATTAAATTCTGGCTTTGCAAATCCCGCAGACAATTGCACCTGGACATCAATCTTTGTAATGTCCATCCCATTAAAAATAATCGAATTCAAATTTATCATATTAACATATTAAAACTTGCAAGAAATCTTTTCAAGGTATAAAATGTTTCTCGTAACAAAAGGAATTATTTATGCCAGATAAAAAACGCAGTGTTGCACGTGAATGGTTTGATACGATATTCTATGGTGGCTTAATCGCAATCATTTTTCGCAGTTTGTTAATGGAACCTTATAATATTCCATCTGGTTCAATGATACCTTCGTTGCAGGTTGGCGATCATATATTTATCCAAAAATGGACATACGGTTATTCCCGTTTTTCTTTTCCGTTTGGTTCATGGAATTTGTGGAACGGTCGATTTTTTGCGGCACACGAACCCCAGGTTGGTGATATAATCGTGTTTCGCAAACCTGGCGGGATGGTTGAATATGTCAAACGTTTAATCGGTCAACCTGGTGATACAATTCAGATGAAATCTGGCCGTTTATATATCAATGGTAAAATGGTCGAACGCCGCGATGCGCGTCCATATATTGTTGCAAATTTGCCTAAATCTGCACGCTCGGTCGGATATTATCATGAAAATATGTCAATTCGCGGAAACAAGATTTTGGTCGATGGAAAACCTGCACCATTTAATTATACAATCGAATATAAACCAGATGCCCAATGCAAAATGTCTCCATATGAATGCGGTGTGTTTAACGCAACAGAATATACAGAAATTTTGCCAAATGGTGTTGAACACAATATTATAGAAATGGCTGATAATGCACCTTTGGATAATACAGAATTGTTCACTGTGCCGGAAAATCATTTCTTTTTCATGGGCGACAATCGCGATAACAGTGCAGACAGCCGTACCGATATGGTATCTTATGTAAATCGCGATAATGTGTTGGGACGCGTTTGGTTTATCTGGTATTCTCATAATTATTACGCACCTATGTGGGCAATATGGAATTGGAATAAAAAAATGCGTTGGGACAGATTTGGAATGGGGAAAAAACAATAATGAAATTACAATATAAATTTAAAAATCGTGAATTATTGAATCTGGCATTAACACAAAGTGGTATTGATGCCAAACATAATAATGAAAGGTTAGAATTTATTGGCGACCGTGTGTTGGGGTTATCTGTGGCGGAATTGTTGTATGAAATGTATCCTGATGATGCAGAAGGAAATCTGGCACGTCGTCATGCATTTTTGGTATCCACTGAAACATTAGCGCACGTTGCCAAAGATTTAGATTTGGAACATGATTTAAGACATGGTCATATGACAGGTGGCAAAATAAATCATGTATTAGCCAATGGGATGGAGGCTATATTAGGCGCAATCTTCCTGGATTCTGGATTTGATAGCGCACGTGCGATTATTTATGATTTATGGACACCAATGGCAAAATCTGAAATCGTTGCACCCAAAGACGCAAAAACAGCATTACAAGAATTTGTTCAAAAAGATGGCAATGGTGCATTACCTGTGTATGAATATATGGAACCAACTGGGGCATCTCATAACCCAGAATTTACGGTTGTTGTGTCTGCATTGGGAAAATCTGCAACCGGTGTCGGATCGTCTAAAAAGGCAGCCAGTTTAACAGCAGCAGAAAATTTATTAAAAATCCTTGCAATCCAGGGTTAAATTCACTACAATCATAATACTAAAAATTAAGGGATAAAAAAATGTTTTCTATATTATTGGTTTTATTAATCATTGTCGCTGTGTTAATGACATGTTTGATTTTGTTGCAAAAATCTGAGGGGTCTGGGATGTCTGGCTCGTCTGCGGCATCAATGTTTGGTGGCGTATTAACAGGTTCAGCCGCGGGAAATTTCTTGACCAGATTGACCGCGATATTGGCAACAATATTCTTTTTGTTGTGTGCCGCATTGTCTTTGGTTGTTGCAAAAACAGATGTTGGCGGAACACATCAATCGGCATTGCATAATGAATTGGCACCACAACCGGAAGAAATCGAAGATGAACCGGCTGAAAATATTGACGTTGCAGCCGAATTGGAAAAATTAAAAACCGGTGGCGAACAATAACAAAAAAAACCGCAAATTGCGGTTTTTTTATTTTTATATAAATATATATTAACTGTTTGTTGAATTATCAACTTCCCATCCAGCAAATGTGTACCCTAATCTGGTTGGTGGCGTTGGTAATGTCACATCCCCATCATACGAACACGTTGTATTCGCGGGTGCATAAGTCCCCCCACCGGCCGCGGTTCCGTTATTACCGTTCCACGTGATTGTAATTTCATTGGGATCCCAATCGGCCTGTAATGATGCAGAACCAGAATCCACACCCAACACATCTACGATACAGTTATTTGTCGGATCATTATATGCATGTCCGTTATTATCAGCCGGGATTCCTGTTGGATCTGTTGCGAACGCAGGACACACCAAGCATAATGCCAGCACAGAAGTCATATATACTTTTTTCATAAGGTCGCCCCCCTACAATATTTCTCTCTCTACATTGTATATTATATCATGCTTTTACCCCTTCTCCAAATCGCAGATGCAGATTTTTTTACAAAAAAATTCGTCCCTATACAGGGACGAATTAACATAAATGAAAGATAAAAATTATTTAGCGTCTTTCGCGTTTTCTTCGGTTGTTTCCGATTTGTCTTCTGCCGGTTTTTCCGCAGATTCTTCGGATGTTTCCGATGGTTCTTCTTCAACTTTCTTTGTTCCAAAAGTCAAAGTTTTACCCGCAACCAACGCATCAATTTCGTCTTGAGATTGTGCAACATAAACCTTTACATCAACAACAACATCTGGATGTAAAGCGATTTTTGTATCGAACGCACCGACAGATTTAATTGGTGCACCCAATAATACCTGAGCCGATTCGATTGATACATTTGCAATTTCTTTCAACATACGCGCAATATCACGAGAAGACACAGAACCGTACAATTGACCTGTATCACCCGCCTGACGAATCATGTGTAATTTAGCATTTTTAACCGCATCAACCATAGATTCTGCTTTTTTCTTAGCATTTTCATGACGTGCGATGATTTCTGCCTTTTTCGCTTCGAACAACGCAACGTTTTCACGTGTATAACGCATTGCTTTGTTATTTGGCAACAAATAATTACGTGCATAGCCGGTTTTCACTTCGACTGCATCGCCGATATTGCCTAATTTAGTAATTTTTTCTGTTAAAATAACTTTCATTTTATCTGTCCTTTATTTTGTAAAGTTAGAGATTAACCCAAATTGTTTCTAACAAAAGGCATTAATCCCAAATGACGCGCACGTTTAATAGCCACAGCCAATGCACGTTGATCTTTTTGTGATACCCCAGAAATACGTGATGGAACAATTTTGCCACGTTCAGTGATGTAATGTGATAACAATTTTACATCTTTGTAATCAATCACTTTATCTTTTAATGGATTAGATTTTTTACGATAAATTGCTGCACGGACTGCCATTATGCCACCTCTTCTTCTGTATTTTTCTTCATCATTACGGATGGTGTTTCAGATAATTTTTCCACACGAACGTTCAAGAAACGAATAACATCTTCGTCAATACGTGAACGACGTTCTAATTCTGCGATTTGTGCACCGTCTAATTCAATGTTCAACAAAACATAGTGTGCTTTGCGATTTTTACGAATTACGTATGCTAAATTGCGCAAACCCCAAAATTCGGTAGATTTTACATTACCACCCAATTCTTTGATAATTTGTGTAAATTTGTCCGCTTTTTCTTTGACCTGCGGTTCAGTCAAATCTTGGCGAAAAACCAAGACACTTTCATAATAAGCCATTTTATTTCCTTTGGTTTATATCAGCCGACAACCCCATGTCGTCAGCAGGAACATCCAACATTATGAAGATTTTTTACAAAAAATCAAGTGTTTTTATTATACCCATGCAAAAAGTATGTTGACACAGAATAAAAAAATTTACTATGATTTCATGGACAGGAGAAGAAGTATGAAACGATTTCATCGCAATCTTAACATAATGTCATTGTTTGTGGCGATTTTATTGGTGGCTGTGTTAATTTTTTGGAAGACATTTTTGAATATTGCTGTGACTAATATATTTTTGAACGGCATTATTATTGGCACTGCAATTTTTGGAATCGGATTGTGTTTTGTAAATATTTTCAAATTATTGCCAGAATATAAATGGATGCATGCTTATTTTGACGGGCATGTTGGAAATGGATATTCGCCGCGTTTGTTGCGCCCTGTTTCATTGGTTTTACATAATAGACACGTCCAAATAAAAACATCCGATTTAAACGAATTGTTGGAATTGGTGGCAATTCGAATCGAAGAAGATCGCGATTCCGTTCGTTATATCACAAATACTTTGATATTTTTGGGTTTGTTGGGAACATTTTGGGGATTAATTGTCACGGTTGCTGGATTTGCAGAATTGTTGATGAATATTGATTTTAACAACGAATTTGTCTTGCAAGAAATGCAGATGGGGTTGGCCGGTCCGTTATCTGGGATGGCAACGGCGTTTACCAGTTCACTGTTGGGATTGGGTGGCAGTTTGGCTGTCGGATTTTTGGGGTTGCAATTACAGTTTGCCCAAAATACATTGTTCGGAGATTTAAGCGATTTCATGTCAAAATATGTATTACAGAAACCAGGAAATGAAAAAACGTTTGAATTATCAGAACGTGCACCTGTTAACGAAGATACATATACCCGTATTTCAAATATGTATGATGTGTTCACTGATAATGGATATGAAATTATTGATTTAATTCGAATCGATGGAAAATATCCTGCGATTGTAGCGGTTGGGACAGGCGAACAATTATTTGTCGCAACATTGGTTAATGATATTGACATCTTGCAAAATGTGTTAAAACGTTATGAATTGTGCTTTGCCGACACTTTGGAGGGCGTAGATATCAATGTATGTGTTATGTCTGTATCTGAAAATCCAGTTTTATCTGGCGATGGTATTATCGGATTTTCTTCCATTGCTGAGTTAAGAAAATACATTACAAATCACAAAAATATTCGTCCAACAAATAGTGTAGAAATTGAAGATTTCAATGCATATACAGAATATGTTAGTGCCGCGACAGAATATCTGTTCAAGACGAATAAGTAAATAAATTACAGGGGGGAAAAATGTTAAATATACGTTTTCGCGAAAAAACAAATGCATGGCCAGGATTTGTAGATTTATTTTCTAACCTGGTTATCATATTGATATTCTTGTTAATCGTGTTTGTGTTTTTGTGGACAACAACCAGTGTGTTTAATAAAAATACTGGGGCAAAAAAGGTTGCTGAATTGACTCAGGCGACCCAGGAACAGGCCGAACAAATTGAACAAATGACCGCTGATAAGCAAGAGGCTGAACAATTATTAATTGCCGCACGTGATGCGTTAATTGAACAAGAAAATAAAATTGAAAAACAGCAAACCCAGACGGAAAATTTGGCAAATGCGTACGAAACACAAATTGCGCAATTAACTGCTCAACAGGCACAATTGGCACAACAGATTGCTTCATTGACAGAACAATTACAATTGGCTGTTGCAGAAAAACAAGAAATATCTGAACAAGGTGCCGAAGACCGCCAAGATATTTTGGATCAGGCGAACATTGAAATTGATGAATTAACATCGCGTATAAACGAATTAGAATCCGCTTTATCTGCGGCCGAAGAATCTGCAAAACAAAAAGAAATTGAATATGCTGCAATGTCTGAACGTTTGAATAAGGCATTGGCAGAAAAAGTGGCAGAATTAAATTCGTTAAATCAATACCAATCAGAATTTTACAAACAGGTTAAAATCGCATTGGGCGACAGAACAACTGTGCGTCCTGATGGGGATAGATTTATTGTGTCATCTGATATTTTGTTCCCCAGTGGTTCTTATAAAATATCACCAGATGGTAAAAAACAATTAAAATTATTGGCCGGTGTTATCAAAGATTTTGAAACCAAGATTCCGACCGATATTGATTGGATAATTCGTGTTGATGGTCATACAGATAACAAGGCCGTTCGTCCAGGAACAGTTGGTTATAAAAACAATATGGAATTGTCATTATTGCGCGCGACAGCGGTTGCCCATGAATTGATAAAAAATGGTGTATCAAAACGCCGTCTGGTGCCGTCTGGATTTGGTTCTTTATCACCGGTTGATTTGGGTGGCGATGCCAAAAGTTTACAGCGCAACCGTCGTATCGAATTACAATTGACGAATAAGTAAATAATATTTTACCCCGCCACAGGCGGGGTAAAAATTTAATATACACCAATCAGCTGATTACAAAAGTTTGACCATTCAACATGCAAGCCTGTGGTTTGTTATTTATTTTGTATAACAATTCCATTTTCCATCATTACATATACAGTCACATGTGTCGCCGGTTGCATTAAAATCGCCGAGAGTACACGGTTGATTTTTTTTAACTGTACCATGCATATAATTTTGTGTTCGATTGCCACTGCCTTGAGATATTTTACAATATTTTTTTCCTTGTAAAAAACACATATGCTTTCCGTTATATGTTTTTACCTCAACACCTGCGCCTAAAGAAGAACAAATGGCAGGATCCGTAACCTCACACCATTCTCCAGCAAATGGTTCGTAATTAATATTCTTTATATCCTGAGAATAGCTTCCCCCGTTTTCTCTACACTTTGTAAAAAAGTCGTATCCAGAATCCCCTTTAGATGTTTTTTTAGTTTTCTGCGTATCGTTTACTTTTGTATTTTTTGATGTCTTTTTTACGCATCCAGTTTTATCATTGTTTACATCATGTGTGCTGATACAACTGATTACTTCACATTTGCCGTTTTTGATTTTTGCTTCGGCTACATTTTTATCTTTCTTTAACATTTCAGCTGTGCAATCTGTTCCATCGGCAACAGTTGGTGTTTTTGATGTATTTTCTGATTTCAATTCACATCCTGTTTTGTCCGCTTTAACCGTATGCGTATCAACACAGGCAACTACCACGCATTTACCATCTTGCATGTGCGCTTTGGTAACATTTTTATCCGTTTTCTGCGCATCTGCTGTGCAATCTGTTCCATCGGCAACAGTTGGTGTTTTTGATATATTTTCTGATTTCAATTCACACCCTGTTTTGTCCGCTTTAACCGTATGCGTATCAACACAGGCAACAACTTCACATTTGCCGTTTTTGATTTTTGCTTCGGCTACATTTTTATCTTTCTTTAACATTTCAGCTGTGCAATCTGTTCCATCGGCAACAGTTGGTGTTTTTGATGTATTTTCTGATTTCAATTCACATCCTGTTTTGTCCGCTTTAACAATATGCGTATCAACACAGGCAACAACTTCACATTTGTCCCCGTTCTTGGTCGCCTTGATGACTTTTTCATCTTTCGCCCTTGCTTCAGCTGTGCAATCTGTTGTATCTGTGGGTTGAACAGTCGTTGGTCGCTGCGGTTGTGTCACAGTCGTCACAGTTATTACAACACACGCCCCATTTTGATACACTTTGCCTGTTTCATTACATGTGCAAGTGCTATTATTATATGTTCCACCTGCCCGTTCACATTGTTCACGTAGTATTTGTTCCGCCGCAGCCAGACGTTTTTGTTCTTCTAATTTTTTTATATTTTCTTGGGTATCTGATATTTGTTTGTCTGTTTTTTCTATCTTTTTATCATAATCTTTTTGCGTGTTTGACAATGCAATATTACCGGCAACACCGACCGCAGTTAATCCCAATGTTGATATACCAGCAATTTTCCATCCATTTATATTACCACTGCATTTTTCCAATTCAGCCATCTTTTGTTGTTTTTCCGCAACCAATTGATTATAACGCGCACTGGCCCCAAATACGTATGTTGGGATGATTGCCATCATTAATGAAATTAATATGCATTTCTTCATTTGGGAATCCTTACTTTAATGCCGATTCTTCGCTTTTCAGATTTTTTAATTCTGATTGTTTGTCCGCCAAATCTGCTTTTTTATCTTTTATCTTGTTCGCCTGAACAATCGCAGCAACACCAGTTCCAACAACACCGACACCACCGACAATGGTCGCCGCCGTCCATGCCTTTTTCTTCTTTTTGCATTTTTCAATTTCTTGGTCCAACAAACGAATATCGTTTTCTAAGATTGCAATCTCTTGCGCCTCTTGATACGATGTATCGTTACGCCAATCGGCTGTCGCATTGTTGTTATTAACAACATTAATCGCCGCATTCGCACCAGCTGCAAACAAGGCACACACCATAAAAAATGTAAATGAATAATATTTCATAAAGACCCCCTCTTTTTGAAATATTATATCATAAAAACATGCCGATTAAAAATATTTATTTAATTTTATTTAATGTTTGTAAATGAAAATTCGTTATTAATTGATGTGCCATATCAAAATGGCGACCGATATTTTTTACTTCATGAGCATCATCACTGATTAAAACCGGAACATTTGCGTTCTTTATCATTTCTAAGATACGATTTGACGGATATGGTTCATACAAATACGAACGGTAAAAAGAAGTATTTATTTCAATTGCACCACCCGTATGTGCCACAGATTCAACCGCCCTGTTTTCATAATCCATCCATTTTTCATCACGTCCCAAATTAACCTTTTTAGGCAAATCCAGATGCGCCATAAATGTAAACAATCCAGATTCTGCCGCGTTTTTTACTTTGTTCCAATAATTTTTTAAAAAAATATCTTGAGTTTGCTTATCCGCTTTTTTCCAATCGTGCGTATTTGTTAGCATGCCGTTATATTCAACCAAATGCGCCGCCCCTATTATATAGTCCGGGTTCAATATTTGCATGACACGTTCAAAACCATGCAGCCATTTAGTATTATTAAAAAAATCTACCTCCATCCCGCGCAGAATTTTTATATCTGGATTTTGTTCTGCAATATGTTCAATCTCGTAATAAAGTGGGACAAAACGCATCAGAACTTCATCAAAATTCTCAGAATAAATATTACTATACCCACCCCGCACAGAATATGAATACATTTTGGTATTTTTAATATCTGGATTAACAATAAAATGGTTGGATATACCGATTGTGTCAAACCCCAATTCGCGCGCCCGATTCACCATTTCAGCAACAGAATTACGCCCATCAAAACCAATTGTGTGCATATGTAGTGTATATTTCATTTTTAACCGTCTTTACAGATGGGTAATATTAACAAACGAAAAAATAAAAACAAATAAATAAAATATAATTTGCATTTTGTAAAAATATGGTTATAATAAACATCACCTTCGGGGCGTAGCTCAGTCTGGTAGAGTACTTGGTTTGGGACCAAGGTGTCGAAGGTTCGAATCCTTTCGCCCCGACCACAAAATTCAAACCACCTTTATGGTGGTTTTAATTTTGTGCCTAAGGCGGGACGAAAGGATCGGCCAGAGCGAAGCGCATGGCCAATACGAGAATACACAATTAGAAAAATCATAAAAACGGAGTTTGTAAATACGAGTTTTTATAGATTTTTATTATTGCGTATCGAGGCAGGAATCGCCCCGACCACAAAATTCAAACCACCTTTATGGTGGTTTTAATTTTGTGCCTAAGGCGGGACGAAAGGATCGGCCAGAGCGAAGCGCATGGCCAATACGAGAATACACAATTAGAAAAATCATAAAAACGGAGTTTGTAAATACGAGTTTTTATAGATTTTTATTATTGCGTATCGAGGAGGAATCGCCCCGACCAGAAAATTCAAACCACCACTTTTTGTGGTGGTTTTAATTTTGTGTTTGGTGCGAAATTTGGATTTGATACATCGCATTGTGAAACAATGTCAAGGTTCGACTATGAGTAAGCGAAAACGAGCCCTGGCGAAGTTTGAGTGCTAACGAATGCGGCGCAGGCATTTATGCCGAGCCAATCCTTTCGCCCCGTCGCGATTGGTACAATCGGGCGGAGCGATGTGATTTTATCACACAAAATCATAAAATAAGTTTTTTAACAAACGCTTGACAAATAATATATTTTGTCTTATATTAATACCAGATAATCAAAAGGATGTAAAATGAAAACAAAGAAAATGTTGTTTGTTTTGTCTTCTGCTGTAATTATGAGTGCGTGTGACAATACCATTGTTGAAGAAGTTAAACCAACAGCACCACAAAAACCAAAAACAACCGTTTATGACACCGTTCGTGTTATAGGCGTATTCAACCAGCCTAGTTCATATGGACACTGTAAAACAAAATTTATTCACACCGTTAACAAGCAAGGAAAAAAATATTTTTTATCACAAGAATTATATGATATTGATAACAATAATCTTGTTGCACTTTTCACTGAACGTGGCGACACGATTGTTATCGACAATCAAGGTAATATATCAAAAAACATAACAATGGAAAGATTACAATCAGAATATGTTAATAGTCGATAATATTTTAACAAAGACCGTCTGAACAGACGGTTTTTTATTTGTTTTCCAATATCTTCACAAAGTTCGAATCCGTTCAGTATTATTTAACTAATCACAAGTGTAATAATACGATTCTGGCATGTGATATAAATTGTTCGTCACAGCATCAACAAATATTGGGATTATACCAAACATAAAACCAGGGATTATATCTAAAAATATGGCTGCGCCATTTGGATTACTAGTAATCTTTGGTTCTTGGCATTTAGCATTTTTGCTTTTAATATCTATTCCATCCGTAGAATATACTGTTAAACTTGTTTCTGGTTTTATTTTATAAACCCCACTGGTAGCAGAAGCAGTTATAGTATCAGAGGAATTATTATATATAATAGTTTGATGATTTTTTCCAACACCAACAACCCCACAGGAAGCCAATAATAAAACAGTAAATAAAGCAATTATTTTTTTCATTTAATATCTTTTGTACATTATGATTATATTCCAACAGATCCTATTTTTCAACATTTAATATTCGTTTTACACCTTCAATATCCCGCCCAATCTTAACAATATCGGTTCGAGAATTGCTAATTAAGCACGACCAGAAAATTCAAACCACCACTTTTGTGGTGGTTTTAATTTTGTACCAATGTCAGAATCATCCCCAAAACAGATTGGATAATATTATTAGTTGATTCCTAATTCTTTTTTACATTCATCATAAAATCTGATTAAACCTTTGGTTTCCATCGCGCGCCTGTAATTTTTACTTTTTGTCGATTTTGGTGCATGCGCATTGCAAATATCATTATAAAAATCTTGCACCCTTAATTTACCATCGTTGGTATAATATTTATTATTAAATGCATTTAATTGACAATCACCCATAACTGTGCCAGAACATTTCGTACCTAATATTTTATTTAAATCTGTTTTTATTCTTCCTACACCAGAAATAGAAAATTGAATTATTGGTGCTATTACTTCAATTGGAAATTTAAAATATCCATGATTACGTGCAACATCCCAATAATAATGTTTTGCCTGTAATTTGCCCATTCCACAGACACAATCAATACTAAATTCATTATAACATGTGGTGATTCCAAATTTAGTTGCACCCAATTCAATTGTTTTATTCGGGTTCAGACTTTTCCAATCCCCAACAGTACCATCCGTATATACAGGTTTTCCACCCTTACAAATAGTGCTGCCCCTGTCATTAGTGGTATGTTGATAACCACCTTCGTAATTATCTATTGCCCAATCAACCGTCTTGATTAAAATACATCTTTGTAATTTTTCTGCATCTGTTGCAGGATTGTTATATACCTTAAGATTATTCGTTGATATATATTTACAACCCTTGGTAAGTGCGGGCACACCACTTTTAGGACATTGTGCAGCTGAATATTTTGGGGCTGAATATTTTGGTTTGTCATCTTGTAATTTTTCCAAAAAATTTGCACATTGTTCTGCACCTTTTTCTGTGGCGACATCATAACCACCGGCATAACAGACATTATAAAAACCGTTTTCATCTATTTCACCAGTATCAGGATCCATATTCGTTATATACGCATCCATAACAGCAGACGCTTTTTCTGCAAATTCATTTGTTATCGTCCTTTCTAATGAAGACGAATAAAAATATTCACACTTGCCTGCGTGCATATTGGCAAAACAAACCGTTAAAAAAATCAAAAATATTTTTTTCATTTCAATAAATTCTCGCATTGTTGTGCAACGTCAGATATTTTTTTTATTGCCGATATTTGCAACGCATTAAATACTGTTGCGGTTCCAGATAATGCCGTTGCACCGCCCGCCAATACGTTTGATGCAGTATCTAATTTTTTCTCTTTATCACCACTGGACTTATTTGCAACCTGACTGACAATAACACCCACAGCACCAGTTCCACCGCCAACAACAGATGCTATTTTGGCACCTTTGGCGCGTTTTGATAATACAGATAAATCAATATATTTATAACCAGAACACGTGGTATAGATTGATTCGGCCTCGGTCACATCTTCTTGATTCATTTTTGCCTGCATCAATATCGGATGTAATTTATCAACTGTATTGATACAAGATTGTATTTTTTCCTGTAATATTCCATCATGTTCATTTTTAGATGCCATTATCGCACCTGCCACATTTGTTGCGGTGTTCACAGCCAATAAACCCGTTCGCCAATTTCCCAGTTTTTTTACCTGAGATTGTGTTGTTGGTTTAAAATTAGGATTATACGTGATGTGTATTTCTGTATCTTCTGGATTAAAATCTTCGGATTCTTCCAATTCTCTTAATTTTTCCAACAGATTATGTTTCTCCAACAGATTATGTTTCTTGATACCTGCAACCAATGCCCCACCACCTGCGACAGTACCAACACCAGTCACAACCGTATTAATTCCGGCAATCTTTTTCATATCTGATAACATGTCATCAATTCCCATACACGACATATATGTTTGTTGCAATGCGATATCTAAATCAGATGCAATCGCATTAAACGATGTGAAAAATGTAGCAATGAAAATTATTAAAATTCTTTTCATATTCGTTTCTAATTATACCACAAAAAAACAAATTAAAAAATAATAATTTGATACATTATGCAAAATATGGTATCATCAAAGCCAAGAACACGTTAATATAAAGGTTATAAAAAAAGACCGAATTTCGGTCTTTTTTTATCAAAATCTTTGTAAACAATTTTGTAATGCGGTTGTCCAATGATTTATTTTTATACCAAATGTATCTTTTATTTTGCTTTTATCCAATACACTGTAATACGGACGTTTTGCCCTGGTCGGATATGCAGATGAAGGTATTGGTATTACATCGCATTTTAAACCTGATATTTTCATTATTTCATGTGCAAAATCATACCAAGAACATACACCTTCATTTGTAAAATGATAAATACCACGATTCTGCATAGTCATTTGTGGCAAAATCTGCACTATCGCTTCAGCCAAATCATACGCATATGTTGGTGTTCCGATTTGATCAGAAACAACAGATACTGTTTTTTCAGTTCCCAAACGGCGCATAGTTTTTACAAAATTATTACCATACGGAGAATAAAGCCATGCTGTACGAATAATTATCGCGTTATCTGCATATTTTAATACTTCGTTTTCGCCGGCTAATTTTGTTTTTCCATAAACAGATAACGGATTTGTTTTATCGTGTACCTGATATGGTTTATGACCATTTCCATCAAAAACATAATCTGTCGAGATATGGATTATTTTTGCACCGGATTTTGCCAAATTACGCGGACCATCAACATTAATTTTGGTGGCTAATTTTACATCTTCTTCGGCTTTATCAACCGCGGTATACGCCGCACAATTTATAATTGTATCTATATGGTTCTTGTCAACCCAATATTTAACAACATTTTCATTTGTTATATCCATATCATCTTTGTCTGTTAAAATCGCGCCAGGCACCATGTATGACAATTCTCGACCCAACTGACCATTTGCCCCAGTAATTAAAACGTTTTTCATTTTATTTTCCCATAATTTGTGTTCCCATAATAAATATCTTGCAGTTTATTTGCTAATCTGTCTTTTGCAGAAGTTAAAATTTTATCCGTCGGCACTTTCCAATCAACACCTATCGTTGGATCGTCATAACGGATACCAAATTCAGATTCTTTGTTATATAAATTGTCCACTTTGTATGCAAAAATCGCTGTGTCACTTAACACAGAAAAACCATGCAAAAAATCACGCGGTATAAATAATTGACGTTGATTTTCATCAGACAATACCACAGCAACATGTTTTCCAAATGTTGGTGAACCAAAACGAATATCAACAGCAACATCCAATACTTTACCACTTAATACACGAACCAATTTTGCCTGGCTGTGCTGACCCAACTGGCAATGCAACCCACGCACAACACCATAAGACGATTTGGATTGATTGTCTTGGACAAACCGATTCTTGATGCCATTTTTATGAAAATCTTCCTCGTTATAACTTTCAAAAAAATATCCACGTGAATCTTTAAAAATTTTTGGTTCAATTATGTAAACACCTTCTATCTGTGTTTTGATAAAATTAAATGCCATAAGAGATTTCTCCTGTTTTTTATTGTAATATTACTGACATAAAAACAATTAATTGTCAACGATATAATAACATAAAAATATTATGAAAAAACCTTTTGGTATGATAAAATAAATATCAATGAAAAAATATTTCGTTTTTTTCTGTGTGTTTGTTGTAATGTCGGCATACGCCGAATTATCTGGTGCAAAATTTCCAGGAACTATTGATGATATGTCTTTTAAAAGTCGTATGGAAATTGCATACGATGGGTATAAACCATTATTGGATAAAAAGGCATATCAAGAATTAGAAATTGTTCCTGGTGAGGAAATTTTTATCGATCATATGATTTTGGAGGCAGAAGCCGAAGCAAAACAACAAGAACAGGATGCGAAATCTATGAACATTGGTGAATATTGTGAAAAATATCCATATGATGAACAACGGTGTCCGCAAAACAGCACAACAAATGCACAATATTCATACACAAACACCGACCATTGTATTACAGATTGGACGATTGGTAGGAAACCCGTGATTCCAGGTCCTACAGTTACTGGCGGCGCGTGTTATCCGCCAAATCATGCTGGCAAAGGACGTGAAAACAGAATCCTTACGTCTGGCAGATACGAAACAATATCACCAGCTTTTGAAAAAGCCATGATAACAATATTACGCAAGGAAGGCGGTTGTGGTACAATTAAGGCTGATTCTGGCGGATACACATGCCTTGGTATTGCTTGGAATTATAACAAAGATAAATTTCCTACCAAGGAAGCCTTGTCAAAAATAACATACGCACAAGCAGAAGATTATTATTATAATTATTTTTGGCTGAAATACAAAATATATAAATTACCGGATACTATAAGTGGTTATTATTTGCTGGCTGCAATGGGCAGTGGTCCAAGTATTGCATACAATCAGTTTCGTAAATTCTTGAACGTAAAAAACTATAACAGAGCCTATCAAATAGACGATGAAATGGTTGGTGCCGCAAGAAATTACAACGGTAATATTGCTAAAGATTGGATAGACAAAGTTAGAGAACCTTTTTTACATAAAATCGAACAAGCGTATGCAGAAAAAGGTTCAAAAATAAATTATGCTTATTCTATCAAACTGCAACGGGAAAACGGTTGTCATATTTGTCCAACATATCCACTTCACAGACCACCGCAACCAATTCAACGAAAAATAAACTAAATGATACAGACCCTATTGCCAATAAAAATATGCTTGTATATTTTTGTAAAAAAAATTAAAATGTAAATATGTGGAAAGGATTATTTCTTGCTTTGTTGTTTGTGTTTACTACTGACGTATCAGGCGCAGTAGGGTTTATGCCAAAACAACGATTTAATACCGTCACATCACACGATGATGTTTATCCTTATCGGTTAAATAATGCACAGATAAAATCTGATAAAAAAACAACATCTACAAATACAATTAATTCAAATTCAGTCGCGCCGATTGGAAAACGCGGTGTTACGAAACGAACAACACGTGCGCGTGCGGCGGCAACAAACAATTCAATGCCTGTGAACAATTCTGAACGACGTGTTGTTTCACGGAATAATACAACAACCGTCCGCGCGGCACAAACCGCACCTGCGGTTCGTAGTGTTGGTGGTCGTGGCTCTTCAAATATGGTGACACGTTCTGCGGCACCCGTACAGACACGAACAACAAACGCACGTTCAAATGTGACGAATCGTTCGGCGACAACACGTGTTTCTGCACAACGTTGTTTTTCCGATTACAAAGAATGTATGGAAATGTATTGCCAACGTGAAGATACACCGTATAACCGTTGCTATTGCAGTGCAAAATTGGCACAGATTGATTCTAAATATCAAAACAAAATCGATTCGTTAATCCAAGAAATTATTCGTCTGCAATATAATACTGATGCAACCAGTGACGAAATCAAGGAATATTGGGACAACACCATCGGAACATATACAGGAACAAATCCGTGGGTTAATATTGAAAACGCATTGAATATTGATTGGTCTGACACACAAAGTCGTATCCGTGGTCAAAATGCATTTAATACAGGTCATGAATATTGCGTGAATAATTTGCGTGCGTGTTCGTATATGTCAACAAATTTACGCGATGCATATAAATCAGAGATTGCCCGTGATTGTGAAACATATGAACACGGTTTACAAAGAATACAAGATGCCGCGGAAAGTGTCATCGAATCGTTAAAACATTAAAAATTTTTTTCACAATTTAAATTATGTTCATATATATTACGCGCTAAATCATCACTGATTTGTTCCCAATCTGATGCATGTCCGTATATTATATCGCAATTACACGCCCTATTCTTTGATTGTGTATTTATCGAACAAGATGCGACGAATATCACCAACAGAAGTTTTATAAACAATGTCATGAATTATTCCTTTGGTTTGAATTGTGCGGATTTGGTTTTGATTTTGTTCAATTGCCGTATGCATACGGCATTTTGCATTTGTAATATTTACGCCATAAAAAAACGCACCGAAAATCAGTGCGCAAAATACCATTAATATATAAAATTTATTCATAAAAATTCCCCCAAAAAAAATCCGCCAAATGGCGGATTTTTCTTTATTGATTCATTGCATTAAAGAAATCATTGTTTGTTTTTGTTAATCGTAATTTATCCAACAAAAATTCCATTGCCTCTAATGTTCCCATTGGATTAATTATACGACGTAAAACATACATTTTGGATAAAATATCTTTGGACACCAATAAATCTTCTTTGCGGGTACCAGATTTAGTGATATCAATTGCCGGATATACACGTTTATCTGATAATTTTCTGTCCAGTATGATTTCACTGTTACCTGTTCCTTTGAATTCTTCAAAAACAACTTCATCCATTTTGGAACCGGTATCAATTAACGCAGTGGCAATAATCGTCAAAGAACCACCACCTTCGATATTACGCGCCGCACCAAAGAAACGCTTTGGTCGTTGCAGTGCATATGCGTCAACACCACCAGTTAAAACCTTGCCACTGGATGGAACAACGGTATTATACGCGCGTCCCAAACGTGTTATAGAATCCAATAAAATTACAACATCTTGGCCTGCTTCGACCAAACGTTTTGCCTTTTCTATAACCATTTCTGCAACCTGTATATGGCGCGTGGCTGGTTCATCAAATGTTGAAGATATAACCTCGCCCCGAACACTGCGTTGCATATCAGTCACTTCTTCTGGACGTTCATCAATCAACAATACAATCAATTTAACATCTGGGTAATTTGTCGCAATCGAGTGCGCAATATTTTGTAACATGACCGTTTTACCAGTTCTTGGTGGTGCAACAATCAAAGAACGTTGACCTTTGCCGGTCGGAGAAATTAAATCAATAACACGTGCAGATAAATTACGTCCTTTGTCGGTATCATTTTCAACCTCCATCTTTAAGCGTTCATCTGGATAAAGTGGTGTCATATCATCAAACGATACACGATGGCGTAATTTTTCTGGATTATCACCATTTACGCGTTCAATTGTTTCCAATGCAAAATAACGTTCGGATTCGTTTTGTGGTGCCTGAATTTGACCTTCGACATAATCACCAGTTTTTAATCCATATTTTTTGATTAAATTTGGCGATACGTATAAATCATCCGGCCCCGCCAGATAATTACTTTCTGGGGCGCGCAAAAATCCGAATCCATCAGGATGACGTTCCAAAACCCCATCACCAATCAATACGATTGATTCATCCGCTGCGTACATACGCATAACCGCAAAACGCAATTGTTGAACGTTTAATTGGGATGGATTTTCAATTCCCATATCTTCAGCCATCTTCAACAATTGTTGAGGTGACTTTGTCTTTAATTCATTTACATGCATAAAAAAACCTTTCTGTTTTGGAGAATGCAGACGGAGAATTCCGCCGCTTTGATGTCATTATTATAGTAAAAAAACGCAAAAAAGTCAAGATATTAAAAAACGCTTTCTTTTTGTTCATTGTTTATGATAAAATATGTTCGTCAGAGATGGTTTTCTGATGGGGTTTAACGACCCTTTACAAATAGGTATCTGTTTGAATAAAACAGGTAAAAAATCTCCAACCAACGGTTGGAGGGTGCGAATATATCGAATAAGCACACAATTTCCTATTTGAATTGTCGTTAACCTCCAACCACCTAAATTCTGGTGGTTTTTGTGTATAAAAAGCACGGGAGACAAGGGATGTTAAAACATACACAGGCGTTTTTTATTATTACGATTATGTCATTGCCGTCGTTTGCAACAGATATTTCTGGCGGCGAAACATGTGATACAGATGTTTTGAATACAGACATCGGTCCCGTTAATTTGCGTGCAGAATTTGAACCCGAAACAATAGATTTAAGATGGTATAACAATAATACATTGTTAAATGTGACATCAACAAATTCAAATACATGCACTTATGATACATCGATAAATTTACCAGCCAATCCAACAAAACCTGGGTATAAGTTTAAGGGTTGGAATGTGCGTCCAGAATACGATTTTTCAACATTGGATGCCACAATAACAGGCAATGCGGGATTCTGTAAAAGTGTTTATAATGGAAACGATAGTTGCAGACAGTATGACGAAACAATAAATTATACAACCTGTAACAATCAAAATTTCAAAGAGTTAAACAGATTCGAATGGAAAATCATGTTTAATTATGGGGCAATATACGGTATGGGAAAATGTACTCCAAGCGACGCTACTGCAAAAACAGTTGACAATTATGAACAATCATCTGGGACATACTGTTGGTGTAAAGCGACCGGATATATACCAACAAATTCCAATATAAAATATGCGCCATCTAATCCTGTTCCGTGGGTACTTTATGCAAGTGCAGGAAGCATTGGTTACTGCAACCAGCAATGTGCATGTTATTGTGCATGGATGCTTACTCATGCGGCCATAGGTGACGGTGCCGGTAATTGTCCGAATTGTATAAAAAATTTATTTGGAATTTCTTACTGATAAAAAAAACGACCCAAACGGATCGTTTTTTTTAATTATTATAATTATCAAAATTTCCCGTGTTAATACCACGTTTTGCAAATTCTGCCGCCAGGTTTATCGCTTTCACATTCTGTGCTGCACCCCTGAACCCAGCAGATTTAGCATTTTTTATTGCATTTTCAAAAGATTCACGTTTATCCATATTTGTTACCTTTTATGTTTTTCTCTCTTGAAATCTTTTGCATAATACATCAAGAGATGTTTTTTGTCAAGTGTTTTGTCAATTTTTTTTTAAATTTCTTCACCATCACATTCTTCACACCCGTCTGTTTCGCTATATTCTTCGACAACGAGTGGTGTTGGTTGTGGTTGTTCTGTGTATTGTGTTTCTTTGACAACACGAACACGACGATTTTCTGCATTTGGTGTGTTATCTGGGGTCCAAACCTTTAAATCTTCTTTACCCGCAGAAACAGCAACAATTTGTGCAGATGGGATTCCGTATTCTATTAACATTTTTTGAACTGCCTCTGCCCTGCGGCCACCCAAAGCATAATTATACGAATCGGAACCAACCGTATCAGTATGTCCAACCACAGAAACCTTGACATTTTTATTTGCCTGGGTTGTGGCGGCCAATTTTCTTATAACATCTTCGTATTCTGGTTTAATTATCGCCTTGTCAAAATCAAAACGAATTTCAAAGATTTCTTCCATTATGCGTTGTTGTGGTTCCAATGGAATTTGTTGAACTTTGATAACCGTTTTTTCATTGTTTGGTGCCGGCATTGGTTTATTCAAATTGTCCAAACGGTCATTTATCGCCGCCAATTCTTCGCGCATAGCCACCATTAATTCAATAAATTCATCGCGTGAAACATAGTCGCCATCTGGTTCGGATATTGTTTCATTAAAAGAATCTGTATTCGTTGTCGTGTTCGAATTATTGAACGCATCAGATGTGGAATTTGTTCTGGTATTAGACCAATGTTCAGAAGTATCAAAATTATCAGACCCACTGAACACTTCATCCCCATCAGTTGCAGTTTCATCACCGCCATAAATATTTTGATTAAACACCATCGGTGGTTGCGCCTTTTGTTTTGATGGCACAGGTACCGGTTGTACCAAAGTTGGTGCAACATTAACATTATTCACAATAACAACACCGTCACGTGTTCTGGATGTTCCAGACATTGAATTCAAACGACGGGTTTCAGGATAATATTTTTCTTCTGTGGGTTGTGCCGGCGCAACATTTTCAGATTTTACATATGTCGGTGCAACAACTTTGCCATTTGAACAATTCTGCAAAGTTTCCAATGTTGTTTTGAAACGTTTTTTACATTCATTTGCCGTGGAATTTTGCCCACTAGATGCCGCAGAAATCCAACAATCAAATTTTGCCTGAGCCTCAGCCGCCAATTGTGGTTGTTCAATTTGCGCATCATTTTGTAATTCATTTATTAAATCATTGTATGCAGTATAAATTTCAAATCTGTCTGCTTCGTCTGCAATCTGCCAAGAATTTAAACTTTCAGGAAATGGTGTTTCACCAGAAAACGCAGTGACGGCCTTTTGTGCAAATAATTCAGCAATATCAGGATATCCACTGGTTTTCGCATTATAAACAGCATACGAACGATAATTCATTGCCAATTGATTCAAAAAGGAATCTGCGTGTGGCGCATCTTTTACATTTAACCCCGCGACATAATCAACGGTTGGTGTTTCATATACCGTGTATTCTTCCGTATTTTCAGTTCCCGCGCACCCAGCCAAAACGACAGATGCGACCAATGTCAGCACCGACCAAGAACATCTATTTTTCATGTTTGATTCCTTTCCTTATTTATATGATATTGTTATTATACAGATTTTACAAAATTTAGTAAAGCATAAAATACATTTTGTATAAATTATTTATCCAACATTTGGGTAGCCATTGTTCCCAACGAAGGCAACATTGATTGTATATTGCCAGAACCACCCATTGACGATACAGCTTCCAGCACAGATGCTGTACCTGCCGCGCCGGAGCCACTGCCCAAATTACCCAATGTCTGGGTAACGAAATTTCCATACAATTCACGTCTTGCCGCCTCAATTTTTCCGGGCGCACAACGTTCCGCTTTTGCCTTGAATTGGGCAATTTTTGTTGCTTCGGATTTGGTATAATCTTCTTCTGTAAATGGGATTAATGCGAAAACATCATAAATATTTGAAATATTTTTACATTCATCTGTATCAACTATATCACACACTTTACCACTGCTGGCCTTTGGGAAACCAAACCAGATTGTATCTTTACTAGCACTACTAGAAAATGTTTCAATACAAGAATCGTCCGTACCGTCATTTCGTTGTAAAAATTCACTATATCCGCTTTCATTATTACTATTAAAATTTCCATTGCACGGTTTAGCCTTGGTTCCACGCAAAGCGGATGCGGTTGTCACACCTATTTTCGCATATTCTTTCATTAAATCATTTACCAATTGCAGTTCGCTGGACGTTGGTACACAATCGGCACTCAATTGTTGTTGTTGTTGATTTAATGCCTTGAAACTGCCCACCAAACCGATGACAGTAGGCAACAAACTGGTGACAGATTCCATTTTATCTGCCTGTTTGGTTGCAACAGGTGCCGCCTTTTTTATGCCGGAACTTTTGACATTAATCGCCCCCCATGATGCACATGGTATCACAAACACAAATGCGATAAAAAACGCGATTATTTTTTTCATCTCTCTCTTGGTCTGTATTATTATATCACAAAAAAACAAATTATAAAAATATAAAATTGCATTTTTGTTTATAAAATATTAAACTGGTCACGTAATGGTAAACGATCATCGTAATTTTTTGATATTTTCTAAACATCGTCGATTAACACGGTTGTGGCAATTTTTCTTTACAGGTTGGGGTTTGGTTATGGTTGCTGTTTTGGTGGCTGCCCCATTTTTGACTAAACAAATTTTATGGACACCGATTACTGCGATTAATATGCGCGACATTGTGACGAATCAATTCAAAATGACAAATGCCTCTTTTTCAGGAACTGATAAAAATGGTAATCCGTTTAAGATATATGCAAAATCAGGTCATCAAGAATACGGAAAATCAGATATAGTTTTTTTAGAACAGCCATCTGGGGTCATTACCCGCACCACTGCCAAGGGAAAAATCACAGACAATATATCTGCAACATCTGGTCAATTCAACCATCGTGAAAATGTCTTGACTTTAATCGGAAATGTTCGCATAAATTCAAGTAATGGTGATAAAGTATTAACAGATAAAATGGTTATAAGATTATGATAAAAAAATCTGTATTGAAAGTAGAACATTTATCAAAAAGTTATGGAAAACGTGTTGTTTTGCGCGATATTTCTTTAATTGCGTCAACCGGTGAATCTGTGGGATTGTTGGGCCCAAACGGTGCCGGAAAAACCACGGCTTTTTATTGTATTACTGGACAATTGGCGGCATCTGGTGGACAAATTTTTTTAAACTCTCAAGATATTACCCATTTGCCATTCTATCAACGCTCTCGTTTACATATTGGGTACCTGCCCCAGGAAAATAGTGTTTTTCGCGGGTTGTCGGTCGAAGATAACATTATGGCGGTTTTAGAAATCGTCGAACCGAATCGCCAGAAACGCGAAGAAAAACTAAACGCTTTATTAGATGAATTTTCAATCTCTTTTTTGCGTAAAAGTCCTGCAACATCTTTGTCAGGTGGCGAAC
The DNA here is from genome assembly GCA_946613885.1 of uncultured Pseudomonadota bacterium. GTDB lineage: Bacteria > Pseudomonadota > Alphaproteobacteria > Rs-D84 > Rs-D84 > Enterousia. Next base: position 10,168 of record CAMOGA010000003.1, on the reverse strand, counting down.
GTCGTCGTGTTGAAATTGCACGTGCGTTGGCAAACGATCCGAAATTTATATTGCTGGATGAACCATTTGCGGGAATTGACCCGATTGCAGTTAATGAAATCCGCACAATGGTATCGCAATTAAAAAATCGTGGTTTGGGTGTTATAATCACAGACCACAATGTTCGCGAAACGCTGGGTATCACAGATCGCAGTTATGTATTGCACGATGGGCAAATTTTGAAACACGGCACTTCGCATGAAATCGTCATGGATAAAATGGTTAAAAAGGTTTATCTGGGCGAAAATTTCACTATGTAACAAAAACAATCAAAATAACAAATAAAGGAAGACAAAAAATGTTTGACATTAAACATGTTCACGCGCGCCAAATTATGGATTCACGCGGAAATCCAACAATCGAATGTGATGTAGTTTTATCTGATGGAACATTGGGACGTGCGTCTGTGCCATCGGGGGCATCAACTGGGTCTTTTGAAGCACTAGAATTACGTGATGGTGGAAATGCTTATATGGGCAAAGGTGTATCAAAGGCCGTTAATAATGTGAACGAAATTATTGCACCAGAATTGATTGGTATGAATGCTGACAATCAAACAGAAATTGATGAAAAAATGTTAAAAATTGACGGCACACAAAACAAAGACAAATTGGGTGCTAATGCGATTTTATCTGTATCTTTGGCGGTGGCACACGCGGTTGCCACGGCGAAAAAAATTCCATTGTATAAACATTTGGCAAATATCTTTGGCAATTCAAATCCATGCGTTTTACCGCGTCCAATGATGAATATTATAAATGGTGGTGCGCACGCCGATAATGGTTTAGATGCCCAAGAATTTATGATAATTCCAAACGGCGCAAAAAATGAAGTGGAAGCGATTCGTATGGGGTCTGAGATTTTCCATAATTTGAAATCTATTTTGAAAAAATCAAAACATTCAACAAATGTTGGGGACGAAGGCGGTTTTGCGCCAAACTTTAACACATGCAACGAAGCATTAGACACCATTGTTGATGCGATTCGTGCCGCAGGATACAAACCTGGCGAAGAGGTTTCAATTGGTTTAGATGTCGCGTCTTCTGAATTTTATCGTGATGGAATTTATCATTTTGAAGGCAAAGATATGACATCTGACGATATGATTGAATATTATCGCAATTTGATTTCAAAATACCCAATAATCTCTATCGAAGACGGATTGGCAGAAGAAGATTGGGCATCTTGGAAAAAATTGAACGATGCAATCGGCAAACAGTGTCAATTGGTCGGCGATGATTTATTTGTGACAAATCCAACCAGATTGAAAAAAGGTATTGAAAACGGCGCAGCAAATGCTATTCTTATCAAAGTTAACCAAATTGGTTCTTTGACTGAAACATTACGTGCGATAAAAATGGCTCAAGATGCAAATTATGGGGTTGTTATTTCGCACCGCAGTGGCGAAACCGAAGATACCACAATTGCTGATTTGGCGGTGGCAACAAATGCCGGACAAATTAAAACTGGTTCTATGTCACGCACAGATCGTATGGCAAAATACAACCAATTAATTCGTATAGCCGAAGAATTGGGTAATGCCGCAAAATATGGAATCTAAAAAATGATATTAACAAATGATATTTTGTATTTATTAAAATATATATTAGTTGTGTGTATTTTTGTATGCATTGTGTTGGCACCCGCATATTTGGCGTGTGCCAACGATGCATCCAAAGACAATCGCATGCGCGCCCGCGTTGGTTCGTGGTTATTTGGATGGTCGTTTGTCGGTTGGATATTTGCACTGTTTTTTTCGGCAAAAAAATAAACCGATGTTCACATTAATATAAATACACCGCCCGTTTGGGCGGTGTATATTTTTCTTTATAATTTTATTTTGCAGCTTCTTCTGTTTTTTGTTCTTCTGCCGCTGGTGCTGGTGTTTCACAAGGTGTGACAACTGCATACATTTCTTCACCATTTGTTGGTTTTACCATTACACGGCATTCGTTATCGCCAGCCAATACAACCTCGACATACAGGTTTGCTGTATCTGCGTTAACTTCATCCCAAACCAATGCACCACCTTCTTGGAACATTGAATCTGCCGCCATTGTTTTAACAGATGCGAAACGTTCCATATCTGCAGGACATTTGTAAACCAAATGTGTTTTGTTTGTGTCAACGCGTTCACAACCTGTAAAAACTGCGTCGTATTTTGCGACATCGTTTCCGCATGCAGCCAACGCCAATACGGATGTTAATAATAATGCTTTTTTCATTTTTTCTCCTTTTGAGTTTGATTTTGAGTTTTTTCTTCGTCGGTTAACCGAACAATTTGTTTCGGGTTTGCGTGCAAAGAATTGATTGTTGCATCCAATTGTGCCTTACGTTCCATGAACATTTTTTTATTGGCTGCATCTAAATTGTCTATCGCAGGTAATTTCACAGTCATTGGATTTACATGAACACCATTTTTAATAATTTCATAATGTAAATGCGGACCAGTAGATAAACCAGTAGAACCAGAATATCCGATAATTTGTCCCTGACGCACAGTGGTTCCAACGTTAACACCTTTGGCAAATTTGGACATATGGGCATACAATGTTTCATACGTTCCATTATGACGTATTTTTACAAAATTACCGTGTCCACGATTAAAACTGCGTGCGATGACGCGCCCTGCCCCAGCGGCAGGAATCGGTGTGCCTGTTGGCGCACGAAAATCTACACCTTTGTGCGCACGTGTAAATCCCAACACTGGGTGTTTACGACCACCCGAAAATTTAGATGTTATTTTTGCATTGTTAATCGGGGTTCTTTTTAATGATTTTATCGCACCATTTCCATGTTCATCATAATATCCCGCATGTCCATTTGGTTTAACATAACGATACATTTTTACATTTCCACGCAACGCATCAAAAGACACCGCCAAAACGCGTCCATTATCAACCTTTTTATCAGATGCAAAATTTTCTTCGTATAAAACATAGAATTTTTGTCCTGCGCGAATATCACGTTCAAAATCCATTTCAAATGCCAATAAATCATACACATCTAATATAATTCCTTCTGGAATACCAGCATCCAACGCAGACAGGTAAAAACTGCTGCCCTTAGCAATCTCGCCCTGTTTATATGCGACACGCGTATCGCGTTCAATTTCAATCTTTTGGCATTGCCATGTATCCGGTGTTCCGCAATCAATTTCAATACGATTCCATGGGCCGTTTTCAATAATTATCTTAGAAATCGGTTCATGTTCAGATGGACGAATAAAATCAAATTTATCACGACCCGCACGTAATGTCACAAAATCAGCATCTTTTTTCAAATTCGCAGATAATGTGTTTATATCACGAATCGAAAATCCCTGAGCTGACAATATCTTAGATAACGTGTCGCCAGATTTCACATCAACAATCGTATGATGTTCGGGTGATACCGCAACCAACACCGCATTGCGCGCCGGTTTATAAAAACACACCACACACAACGCAATAATCACCATGACAGCCGCAATCCACAAAACAATGCGCGACAAAACATGTACATTTATATGTATAAGTGTGTTTTTAATTTTTTTACCAGATTGAATCAATAATGATTTTATCTTTTTTAATATATCTTTTGCTTTTTTCATGAACGACATTATAATAGAATTATGAATATAAATCAAGCATTTGAATTATTAAAATCTTCCAGCGATGCACATATTGCACGCATTATCACAAATCGTTATAAAAAGATGTCTTTGTGGCGGGTTTTGTTGTATAAATATCAATTAAAACGCGGAATGCCGGTTGCAAAAATAATACATTCTAAATGGTTTTATGGGATGGATTTTTACACAAATAAACATACACTTGACCCACGCCCAGATACAGAAACACTGGTTGAATCTGTTATCAGCGATTGTCAAACGAACGATACACGTAAAATCTTAGATTTGGGAACAGGTTCAGGATGTATAATATGTGCATTGTGCAAAAATATTCCTAATGCCACAGGGGTCGGAATTGACAAATCAAGGTTGGCATTACGTGTGGCACGTAAAAACATAAAAAAATTTGGATTACAAAATCAGATAAAATTAAAACACGATGATTTTGCAAATTTCAAGTATAATGAAAAATTTGATATTATTGTTTCAAATCCACCGTACATAAAATATGGCGACACACGTGTTAATGACGGTGCAAAATTCGACCCACCTGTTGCGTTATACGCAAAAAACGATGGATTGGCTGCATTTGAAGCAATTGCAAAAAATGCAATTAAACTTATAAAACCAAATGGAAAAATATATCTGGAAATTGGTGTCGGCCAATCCAATCAAGTGATTAAGATATTTGAATTTTTTGGATGGAAATTTAATCGGGTTGTTCCAGATTTATCAGGAATCAATCGCGTTGTTGTATTTAATGCCTAAAAAACGGATTGTTGCGTTTTAACCATCCAATTGAAGTTTCCATACCATGTCCATGAATAACCCATGTTCCGTTATCTAAATTTTTATCATATAAATTACGAATAGATTCAAACAGTTTATCTTTATTGCCACCTGGAAAATCTGTCCGTCCATAACTTTCCTGGAACAATGTATCACCAACCAATAAAATTTTATATTTTGGAAAATAAAACATTAATCCGCCCGGAGTATGGCCAGGGCTGTTAAAAATTTCCATTTTAATATCTGGTAATATTTCAACCGAACCAATTGATATATTTTTAGGCTTTTTATAATCATTTTGAATATGTGGTAATTGAAACATATCCAACAGACCATTACCCCATTGAATTAAAAAATTGTCATCATTATTTAAAAACCAATCAACACCAAAATCTTGTGCCAATGTTGGCGCAGCAGAAATATGATCAGGATGTCCATGTGTAGAATATATCGCACGCAAATTTAATCCGCGTTCTTCCAATGCCCGTTTCCAATCTGCCGCCCGTCCCCACGCATCAAAAATCACACAATCGTTTCCATGTGCCACCAAAAACGAAACGGTGTTTTCTGGTGGCATATGTAAAACTTCAAATTTTACAGCATTATTTTTTTGCATTAGATTTCTTGGTTGTTGTTTTGGGCGCAGATTTTTTTGCCCCGCGTTTTCCATAAACGATTTCACGGATTTCGTCTGCAGACAATGTTTCTTTGTCTAATAATGCCTTGGCTAATTTTTCCACGCTTGATTTATTTTTAGAAATCAAATTTTTCGCATCACGATACGCAACGTCTATCCAATTTTTAATTTCATCATCAACCATTTGCGCTGTCTTTTCAGATGCATTTTCCAATGCCACGCGTTGACCGAAAGTATTTGCCTGATTGATTGCGACCATACCGATTTTATCAGACAACCCAGCCATTGTGATTGAACGGCGCGCCAAACGTGTTGCCATTTCAATATCACTGGCGGCACCAGTTGTGATTTTGTTTTTACCGAAAAAGATTTCTTCGGATGCGCGACCTGCCAAATCCACAGACAAATCTGCACGAACTTCTTCGATTGTCATTGACACTTTATCGTCCACTGGCACATGTTGCACCATACCCAGCGCACGTCCACGTGGAATAATTGTCGCCTTGTGAATTGGGTCAACAATGCCATCATAATGCAAACCAACAAAGGCATGTCCGGCCTCGTGATACGCGGTCAATTTTATATCTTCTGGGCGCATTTTACGTTTCTTTTTTGGACCCATTAAAATTTTATCGCGTGCTTCTTCGATATCGCTTTGTTCCACAGATTTATGGTCTGCACGAACAGCATGCAAAGCGGCCTCGTTCAATAAATTTTCCAAATCCGCCCCTGAAAAACCAGTCGTTCCACGTGCAACATCCATCATAGAAACGTTTTCATTTATCTTGAATTTTTTTGCATGCAAATCCAATATATCACGACGACCCTCCAGATTTGGCAATTCTATATTTATCTGGCGATCGAAACGCCCAGGTCTTAACAATGCAGCATCCAACATATCTGGACGATTGGTTGCCGCAATCACGATAATACCTGTATCATTTGCAAACCCATCCATTTCAATCAATAATTGATTTAATGTCTGTTCGCGGTCATTATCATTAAACGAATGACGACTGCGGCTTTGACCGATGGCATCTATTTCGTCTATGAATAAAATACACGGTGCATTGCGTTTTGCCAATTCAAAGATTTCTTTGATTTTCGCAACACCCAAACCAACGATGATACCGGAAAAATCACTGCCTGATGTGGCAAAGAACGGAACATTTGCCTCACCCGCGACAGCACGTGCCAATAATGTCTTACCAGTTCCAGGTTCACCAGACAACAAAATTCCACGTGGTATACGCGCACCCAAAGATTTAAATTTGTCTTTGTTTTTCAAAAATTCTACAACTTCCATCAATTCTTGTTTTTCGGCATCGATTCCTGCGACATCTTTAAAGGTTGTTTTTGTTTTACCTGTGGTAATCTTGGTCGGGTTTTGACCAATCAAACTGCGCGTGATACCACCGGCACCACCACTGCCCCCACGCATTAAACGCAATAACCAAATCAGAAACAACGCACTGACCAAAATTGGCAACCATTTTGCAATACCATCCCACATTGTATCTGTGTTATTTATTGATACAGTTGCACCGTTCGCAGAAATTTTTTCTAATAATTCAGGATTATAAGTAATCGTTGCACGATATGGTGTTCCGTCTTTTAATGTTCCAATTGCAACATTATCTTTGCCAATATCCATTGTTTTTATATCATTTACACGACGCAAAACATCAGAAAAAGACAATTCAATTGGTGCCTTTTGTGTGTTATTTGCAACGTTGTTTGCAACCAAACCATCTTTGACTGGAACATCATTTGTAATACCTGTAAATATAATGCGAGCAATTAACGCGACAAACAAAATCGCAAACGCAATCAGATAAAATTTTGAACCATCTTTTTTATTAAATACATTTTTTTCTTTTTTCATGTCTTTTCCTAAAACTTGTTCTTTTTCCTTCGGGAACGATTAAAATTCGGTCATTCAGGCGACGAATTGTACAATGCCCCAACGTGAATTTACAATCGTGTTGCAAATTAAATAGTGCATTTTGTAAAGAATTCAACCGTACCGGATAATCATTCCCCCCAATTTTCTGAATTAACAGACCCAGAAATTTTAATCTAAATTCTTCCTCTTCGTCAAATAAAAAAGAGGACATAAACATCGCACCCCATGAACGAATTACCATTTCAATTCTGTTTTCTACATATTTATCCATCCATTCGCGTGTTCGCCCCAGATTTTGGATTGCTAATAAAATTCGCGTATCACTAATCCCCAATTTATCATTTAACAAATGACGATTTTGACGTATTTTCACGCGTGTATAGTGTTCATCAGAATTCATAGAATCAACAAAATATTTAATATTGTTATCGTCACAATATTGTTTTAATTCATGGCGCGGAACATTTAACAACGGACGTAAAATAGTAATCCCGTCCCGCATTGATTTAGGCAGCATTGCGGACAATCCGTATAAACCACTGCCCCGTGACAGATTCATTAAAAATGTTTCAATTTGATCGTCGCTTTGGTGTGCTGTTAATAAATATTCAATATTATTTTCATGACAAAAATCAGTCATCATTTTATAACGTGCCTCGCGCGCGGCGGCTTCCAGTCCTGTTTTTGGTTTTTCATCTTCCCAATAAAAAATTTTACATGGGATATTTAATTGGTTGCAAACATCCGCCACATATTCTGTTTCAATATCTGCCACATCCCGCAATTTATGGTTTACGTGCAAACACGTAATATTCAACCCCATTTCATGCAACCAATATAATAAACACATGGAATCAATACCACCACTGACCCCCACGGCCATTTTGGCATCACGATATTTATTCATAAAATCAATAAAGTTTTTGTTCATCATGGAACTATTTTATGGTATAATTTCAAAAAATAAAGGAAAAAAGAAATGAATAAAAAAATAAAATCTGTGGCTGTATATTGCGGCCACGAGTTTGGAAACAACCCTGAATATGCGCGTGATGCCCATCGTGTTGGCGAATTATTGGCGCGTAATAAAATGACACTGGTTTTTGGTGGTGGCAATGTCGGTTTAATGGGAACGGTTGCAACGGCTGCAATTGAAAACGGCGGGAATGTAATCGGTATTTCAACAACCCACGTTGTATCATTACAGGAACCTGCACACGAAGAAATTGATGTTAAGATTGTAGACGGGTTGTCTGCCCGCAAAGAAGAAATGTTTGAATTATCTGATGCTTTTATTATTTTACCGGGCGGAATCGGAACGTTGGATGAAATGACCGATATCATGACAAAACAACAGGTCGGCGAATCTTGTAAACCAATATATATGTTAAATACCGCAAAATATTGGGAAATTTTCGGTCTTGTTTTAACCCATATGCAAAACGAAGGTTTTATGCCTTCATTGGATGATTACAATTTACATGTGGTAAATGACCCAGACGAATTAATCAAAAAACTAATCGATGGAGACAATTTTATCACGTCCCGTTAATCCGCGTAATATCTTGATTGACGATTTTGGAACATCAAAATATTCAGATAATAATTTTACCACGGCTTCATTTGCACGTCCGTTTTCTGGCGCAACAGTTGTATAAACACGCAAAACACCATCGTTCTCAACGACTTTGTTTTGTTTTGCGTGTGGCGTGACACGAATATTAAAAATCTTCTGAGAATCGTTCATCACTCATAATATGAATATGAAAATGCATTACCGATTGACCCGCCCCACGACCAGTATTGGCAACTGTTCGGAAATTATCCCGCAATCCCAATTTTTCAACCGTATTGCGCACCCCGTTCCAGAAAGCAAGCTGAACATCCGCCGGTGCATTTTTTGTAAAATCAAAAATATCTGTGTATTCACCACGTGGAATTACCAACACATGCACACGCGCACGTGGCGCAACGTCATAAAACGCCAAAACATTATCATCGCTGTAAACCGTCTTGTTCGGGATTTCCCCACGTAAAATTTTTGCAAACACATTATTTTTATCATACATAATTTATTTCCTTTGTTTCTAGTCAGCCAGATTATATACCAAAAATACAAATAAAATCAAGACACTTGAAAAGCCATTTTTTCGTACTATATTTCTATCACAGCAAAACCAAAGGAGTTTTATTATGTTTAAACCATTACATAACTATGTATTGCTGGAAAGAATTGAAGAAGAAAACAAAACTGCTGGTGGAATTATTATACCCGATAATGCACGCGAAAAGCCATCCCGTGGGCGTGTAATCGCTGTTGGTGATGGACTGATTGAAAACGGACAAAAAATACCAATGTCTGTAAATGTTGGCGATATGATATTGTTTGCAAAATGGGCATCCAGTGTGAACGAAGTTAAAATTGATGGTAAAGATTATGTTTTAATCAAAGAATCTGATATTTTAGGAATTTTATAATCAAAGGATTTTATTATGGCAAAAGATATTGTTTTTAATACTGATAAATTAGCAAATGGTGTTGATAAATTGGCTAACGCCGTAAAAATCACTATGGGACCTAAGGGTCGCACAGTTGTTATTGAACGCGCGTACGGGGCACCAATTGCAACAAAAGACGGTGTGACCGTTGCCAAAGAAGTATCATTAAAAGACCCAGCTGAAAATATTGGGGCGAAAATGATTCAAGAAGTTGCAAAACGTGCGGGCGATACCGCCGGAGACGGAACAACAACCGCAACAGTATTGGCGCAAAATTTGTTCCGCGAAGGTCGCCGTGTTATCGCAGCCGGCATGAATCCAATGGATGTTAAACGCGGAATTGATATTGCTGTGGATGCGATTGTGCATGATATTGAAAAACATGCACGCCCAGTGAAAGATTCTGCGGAAATTGCACAGGTTGCAACAATTTCTGCAAATAATGATGCCGATATAGGACAAAAGATTGCTGATGCGATGGAACGTGTTGGTAAAGAAGGTGTTATCACTGTTCAAGAGGCCAAGGGACTGGATACTGAGATTGATGTGGTTGAAGGTATGCAATTTGACCAGGGTTTCATGTCGCCCTATTTCGTCACAAACAGTGAAAAAATGTTGGCTGAATTGGATAATGCAGAAATTTTGGTTTCTGAAAAGAAAATCACAGGTCTGCAGGCATTATTGC
>CAMOGA010000002.1 GCA_946613885.1 uncultured Pseudomonadota bacterium | reverse complement strand
AATACTTTTAAAGATTCGAAAACAGCGCATTCAAAAAACACCAAATTTTACCAATCTTCGAACAGCCCAGATTTCCAAGTGTTTGCCCTGTTCGAATCTACAAAGGCGGTTTAGTTTGTTATATACTAATTTGTATGATATAATTTTTCAAAACAATCAAAGGTTATTTAATATGGAAAAATCAGATATAAATATACATTTAGATTTTACTAAAGATTCCGTTAAAAACAATATAAAAGGGGATCCTGATATATTCAATAACACCTTAAGAATTTATCAAAAAGAATTATACAGCAGAGAAAAATTATGCTTAGATTTTGGTAATCGTATGGATTATGATTACTTAATTTATAAAGAAAAAAATATACGATTTGCTAGTGATTGTATTATAAACATGAATGAAATGTATAAAGAATACAAAGAAACACACGAAAAATATTTTTCCATTTGCTCTAACTATTATAAAAAACTTTATCAAGAATACCTTGATACAGCACGTACTATTGGTGGCGAAATAATATTCCCTAAACATAGATATTCTATAAACCAATGTCGTGGTGTTTATAGACAAATTAAGGACAGATTTGATTTAACTTTGGAGTGTATAAAAAGGTTTTATGAACATATACAACCAAACCCACTAGAAAAAATATTATTAATGGATAAAGAATTTTTTGGTTTATTTGGTACTGGGGTTAGAGGTTTTGAAAAATATGTAAACTTTTTCTTCCTTGATGATTTGGTTAAAGATGGAAAAGTAGATTTCTTCTTTGGTACATATAATGATGATATTTTTAATCATTCTCCATTTGCATGGAAACAGGCAGAATGGGAACAATTGCTTGAAAAACAAATGGTGTTTTTAGAAAAAAGAAACAAAGCCATAGAAAATTTTTGTAAACTTAATTAATTTAGATGTTTTTAAAACTCTTTTGCCCGTTTCATCAAATCAGAAAATTCTTGTTTGTTTTTTGCTCGATTAATGCAAGCTGACTACCACCAAAAGATACACCGCACTATAAAAGTGCGGTTTTTCTTTAGATTTCAATATTTACACAGGTTCGAAGAAGGCGTTTTTAAAAATAATTAAATTTTACTTATTTTCGAACAATATTGCGTTTTTTACACAATTTTGAACACTGGCTGTCACAAATTTTATTAGATTCAAGTTCAGATTCAAAACTAAATTCTTCTTTTGAAATCATAAAATTAGGAGTATCTAATTCATTATTATCGAAACAACCACATAACAATAAATGTGTCTTACTAACTTCAACAACCTGCCCATTTTCTTCTGTTGTTGTTATGGTTCTTTCGTTTGGTAAACATTTCCCAATAAAACCACCATTGTCACAAGCTGCAACAACTAAACATAAAGATAATAACAATAATTTTTTCATATATGGCCCCTTTGGTTATACCAACATGCTAAACAATCATTATTTAATTTTCAATATATTATATCAATTTTCACCATCGGGTGAAATTAACCATTTCTCTTTAAACTCTTTTACCTGTTTCATTAAATCAGCAAACCGTTGTTTGTTTTCTGCTCGATTAACGCAAGCATACTCCCACCAAAACACCCCCCCCCTTTTTTGGGGTGTTTATGTTTTTGCTAGATATGGCAATGCGCGAATCCATCGTTCGACAAGCAGTAGATTTCATAAGTGATAACACAGTGAAATCGTCACGATTGCCGCGCAGCCGGCACAAAGTGCCGAGCGAGCGACTACATAGATAAATAATTAAGAAAATGTTAAAAAATTGAAGTTCACAAAATTTTTTTAATTTTATTTATCGTTTATCAAGGCGCACCCACTTCCACCAAAAGATACACCGCACTTAAACAGTGCGGTTTTTCTTTAGAATTCTAATAATTCTGCGAGTTCGATAATTATAATTTTAAGAAAGACCAATTTTTACCTATTGTCGAACAGGTGGTGTTTTTACCAATACTAATCTAACTGTATCTTTTCTTATGGAATCGTTGATACTTTTCAAAATTTTATATCCATTACGCAAAGCCGCATTTTTAGATTGAATATTTGGTTCAAAACACTGCCACCCAATGCGTGATATGCCTGGTTCGGCAAAAGCAATTTTCTCTATTGCTTCATCAATTTCATTGGCAAAACCTTTGCTGCGTGCAGATTTAATAAACCACATTTCAGCCATTTCCAGTGTGGCATTATCTTCCCAATATTTAATTTGGAAAAAACCGATTAAATTATTATTGTTATAAACAGCATAACTAACTGCATTTGACTTGTTATTTTCTTTTATCAATGTGTCAAAAGTTTCTTGTTCCGATTGTGGCAGAGGTTTTAAGTAATCGGTTGAAAAAGACATGTACTTAAAATCATCGGGATTTTCGTTTTTTATTATATCCCAAAAATTTGCAGCAAGTTCTTTCGTTGGTTTTATTGTCCGCAGTTCCAAATGCGGTGTTTTCAAGTTGCGTTGAAACAATCTTATAATTTTTTCCATAACTTTGCTCTCTGTATTCGCGTTAATTGTATCATACATATAATATATTTTCAATTTTCACCTTCGGATGAAATTAGCCATTTATCTTTAAACTCTTTTACCAGTTTCATCAAATCACTAAACTCTTGTTTGTTTTCTGTTCGATTAATGCAAACGATGTTCCACCAAAATAAAAACACCACCTTTTGGGGGTGTTTTTTAAAATTCATATACAAATAATCTGTGGGGGTATTCAATATTTTGATAAATTGTTGCGCCATGTCCAATTTCTATAATTCGTGTCGGTTTTATACAACCTATTTCAAAATCTAACGAAATTAACACTTTTATTTTATCGGTGTATTTTTGTATACAGGGTGTCAATTTTGGCCCAAGAAATGCAATTGCAACATCAAATTTAATATCTGTATTATCCAAAAATTCAAATGCATCGCACCAAATGGTTTTATTGTTTTTACAAAACGATATCTTATCAAATAATTTTGACACAAATGCGCTAAAAGGCATATTTTCCAATGCATACACATTTGCATTTGTATTACGTGCAACCGCACGTGCCAGTCCACCAAAACCTGAGCCAATTTCACATATATTTTTTGCATTTGGATAATTTTTAATTATTTCAGAAACAACCAATTTTCTGGATAAATCAGGACTGGCAACAAAAGGTGGCTGATGTCGCACACACGCACAATAAAAATATTCAAAAAATTTGAACATCAAAAAGATATAACCAATCACAACAAATGCTAATAAAATATAAATAACAAAGAACATAATATTGAATATTATCATATATTAATAAAAATGTTATATTTTTTATCAATTTATGGCATAATTACACAGTAATAAGACAAAGCGTTATATTATGAAGGCATATTATCAAGGCGAAATAGATTATTTCTGTGGCGTGTATGCAATTATAAATGCCGTCAGGATTGCGGCACAACCTGTGCATAATTTTACATATCACGAAGGATGTCTGTTTTTTCAACACTTAATAAAGTTTTTATATAAAAACGAAAAATTTTTAAAGGTATTACATCATGGGACATCTTATCAATTAATGTATGAATTATTGGCGGAAACAAAAAAATATCTGTTTAAACAATATAGATTAAAATTGCATTATAAAAAATTACTTAGTTTTTCAGATTTACCCGATAAAAATTTATGGATATATATCCAACGATATTTACGTGAACCAAACACATCAACAATTTTGAGATTACATAATACTGCATTGGGCGACCATTGGACTGTTGCACAACGCCAGACATCAAATATTTTAAAATTATTTGACAGTTATTTTTACCCACAAATTAATTTAAAACGGACAACATTTAAACCTTATAAACGTGATGGATTACACCATATCCAACGCCCTATGATAATATTAATAAAAATATTTGAATAAAAAACACCCATAAAATAATGGGTGTTTTATTAAATTATGTTTTTATTATTTTGCGATTTCTGTGTCTGCCCATGATTTTAAATCTTCCACAGATACATCTGAGGCAAAACGCTTTCCTGGCAACACGTTTGCATTTGGTGCCAATTTTTTCAGGTTTTCATACGTATTGCCGATATCACTGCTGCCCGATGTGGCAAAAGGAATAACTGTTTTGCCGGCAAAATCATAAGATTCCATAAATGTATCTATGATTGATGGTTCACGTCCCCACCAAATTGGGAAACCGACAAATACGATTTTGTATTGTGACATATCTTCAATTTTTGACGCAACAACCGGACGAGATGCGGCATCTTTCATTTCCACAGATGAACGACTGGCATCATTTTGCCAATTCAAATCGTCTGCGCTGTACAATTGTTCTGGAACAATTTCAAATAAATCTGCACCAATCGCGTTTGATAATTTTTCAGCCACACCGCGAGTGTTTCCAGTTGCGCTGAAATACGCAACCAGTGTTTTATCACCCATTACCGCATTTGTTTTTGTTGGCCACAAAATCAAAGACACAACAACAATCGCAATAATCGCAAATAAAACATATAATAATCTTTTCATTTTTTACTCCTTTATCTGTTTAAATTAGTATTGAAAAATTGTTCCAATTTATCAAATGGAATTTTTTCCATATTGTCATATAAATCAACATGGTTTGCACCCGGTATAATTAACAATTCTTTGTTATCGCCTGTTAATTTTTTGAACGCATCTTCACTAAAATAACGACTGTGCGCATTTTCGCCATGAATTATCAATACAGGATTTTTTATTTCATCTGCGTATTGCAACAATGGCATATTCATAAAAGATAATGCACTGGTCACGTTCCAACCACCATTAGAATTTAATGAACGTTTATGATATCCACGTGGTGTTTTATAATACGCATAATAATCACGAACAAATTGTGGTGCATCATCTGGCAACGGATCAACAACCCCACCAGCCAATGCGTATTTGCCATTTTTATAATCAATATTACGTTGCGCGTTCATTGCGACTTTTTTTTCATAACGTTTTTCGGCACTGTTTTCTGAATCAAAATATCCATTAGCCGTCACGCGCGTCATATCATACATTGTTGATGCAACCGTTGCCTTGATACGTGTATCCATCGCAGCGGCATTAATCGCCATGCCACCCCAACCACAGATACCGATAATTCCAATTTTATTTTCATCAACATATGGCAGATTTGATAAATAATCAACAGCCGCCGAAAAATCTTCTGTATTTATATCTGGGGATGCAACATAACGAACATTGCCACCACTTTCACCAGTAAAAGACGGATCAAACGCCAAAGTCACAAAACCACGATTTGCCATTTCTTGGGCATACAGGCCAGAAGATTGTTCTTTTACTGCACCAAATGGTCCAGCCACCGCAATCGCAGAATATTTGTCGTTTTTATTTAAATCTTTGGGCATATATAAATCACCAACCAATGTTATGCCATAACGATTTTTAAATTTAACCTTAGACGATTTAACGTTGTCATTTTTTGCAAAAACTTTATCCCACGAATGCGTGATGTGCACGCCATCATGTCCGGCATAAAAGCACGCAATTGCACCACCGATTATGATACCGGCCAATAAAAAAATTAAAGATGATTTCATATTTTCTCCTTTTAATTTAATGTATTGAAAATGTATTATAAAAAATGATGTTTTTCAATAATAAATGTTTTGATTATAAAAAACCGGAATAAAAAAAATTCCGGTTTATATTCTTATTTTATTGGCGGAAAACAATTATCGCCTTCTGGGGGACAACACACCATCCAACCGTCACCTGCATCAGTGTATACTTCATCACCACAGCATCCGTTTTTATCGGGACTAATACCATTTGGACATGTTGCAAAAAAACCATGCCAATTTATAATTGTATAATGTGTGATATAACCAATTGCGCCCCCCAACAAAAATGCACATACAACCCAAACCCACAAACGACATTTGGGTTGCACAATTGTTTTTTTGTTTGATAATTTTTTTACAGATTTTTGTTTCACGATTACCCCCTATTCTTCAATAATCCTTTCCAGTTCCATTATAAAATCAATTGCAGGATTGGTTAATTTTTTTGCCTTTTCAATCATACGTTCGGCTTCGGCCTGCATTTGCAAACGTTTATAAGTTTCAACGATTTCAATTGAATCATGTTTGTCATCTAAATTATCATCGTTCAATGCACGTGCAATTTCTAATTCTTTTTTTGCCAATTCTTTATATTTTTGTGAATTTTCAGCACATCCACGTTCAGATAAATTCGCATAAATTTTTGCATTATCAATATGTGCTTCGGCATCTGGATTACCATCATGATATAATTTTTCCGTCAATAACATTTCAATTTGTTTACAAGTTGGCGCATCTGACTTAACTTCAGTTGTTTGATTTCTTAAAGCACGTGCAATATCAGATTCACGTCGACTTAATTGCAAATATTTTTCATGATTTTCTTCACAACCATTGTCTGCTAATTTTTGATATATACTGGCATTATTATCATGCACTTCCCAAGAATTATCATTTTCATCCAGCAAATTTTGTTTCAATAATTCTTCGATTGCTGCACATGTTGTTTCTGGTAATTTCTGTTCTTTAACCTGTGGTTTTGGTTGTGGTTTTGGTTGTTCAAATTCACGATTTAAACAATTTTCAGAATAAACTTTGTTTAATTGTTCAATTAAATCTGGTTTATTATTTCGTGCCGCCAATACAATCTCGTCAGCCAGATTACGACAATCTTGCTTGCTCATTGTGGAACGATTAACACGGTTTGAACCATTAATAATATATCCAATCATTATTCCAATGACAATTAATGCAACCGCACCAATTATCCCGTATATCGTTGATTTTTTGTTTTCTGTCATGTTTCTCTCTCCTTTATATTTATATTATTATTTTACAACACCGTTTTTAATGGTGATAATTCTGTCTGCCCGCTTTGCCAGATTCATATCATGTGTCACAAACAATAAAGACATTTTATTTTTACGAACCAATTCTAACAATAAATCAAAAACTATGGTTGCATGTTCTGGATCTAAACTGCCGGTTGGTTCGTCTGCCAATAAAATTTCTGGATTATTCGCAATCGCACGT
Organism: uncultured Pseudomonadota bacterium; assembly: GCA_946613885.1. GTDB lineage: Bacteria > Pseudomonadota > Alphaproteobacteria > Rs-D84 > Rs-D84 > Enterousia. The sequence goes on along the minus strand of CAMOGA010000002.1, from coordinate 101,793 downwards.
GCAATTGCGACACGCTGTTGTTCACCACCAGACATTTCAGATGGATAGTGTGATGCACGATGTGCAACATTTGCCATCTTTAATAATTTCATTGCACGCGAACATGCAACGTTTTCATCAATACCATTTGACATCATCGGCAAAACAACATTTTCTAATGCGGTAAAATCTGACAATAAATTATGTTTTTGATATACAAAGCCAATTTTTTCACGACGTAATTTTGTTCTGGTTTCCTCACTGATTTTATCAATTGGCGCACCATTAATAAATATATCGCCGCCTGTTGGTTTATCTAACAATCCAACACATTGTAATAATGTAGATTTTCCAGAACCACTCTGCCCGACCAATGCAACAATTTCGCCACGATACAAATCAAATCCGCCGCCACGTAAAACCTTTAATGGCTGTCCACCTTCGATAAAAGTTTTTTTAATATCACGCACAGACATCACGATGTCTTTACGGGATATTTTTGATAAAGAATCTAATATGCCAGCCATCTATCTTTCCTTTGCGATGTTATTATAATGCACATTTTGTTCCAATGCATCAATTATTATTTTTGCAGTTTGTGGTGCCAAAACATAGGTTAATTTTATACCATATTTTTTATCTAATAATTCTATGACTTTATTTTCTGCATCGGTATCACGATTGTCTGAATCAGAAAAATATTCAATTTCATCAGGCGCAAACCCAAATGTTGCCCCGTACACAATACTGCGTGAATTTTTTACGGGTATATGTGATAGTTCTGGATTTAGTTTTTTTATTTCTATTTCATACTGTTTGGTCATTTTTTCATACGAAGCACGATTATTCCAAACATATTTGAATATTTTCGCCTTGTCAGACATCGTTAGTTTTTTATCAGTCAAAACACGTTTAGCATAACTAGAAAAAAAATTAGATACAAAATAATCCTTTATCAATCTGGCTAAAAAATCTGATGCTTTTATATTGTCTGGCAATTTATATTCATAATATATTTTTTTTGGTAATTTAATTCCACGCGCATACAAAGTATCTGACAGTTTTTTTGCACTAGAATCCCAAACAGACCCAAACGGCAAATCAGGCGCAGCCATATTAACAATATAAAATTGTAATTTTTTATCTAAATCTTTATTCATTTCTTAAAACCTCTACCGGATCTGTGTTTGCAGCACGCCATGCCGGATACAATGTCGCCAAGAAAGCCAACGCAACAGCAATCAATGCGATACCTATTACAGTTGTAGGAACAACCTTGGACGGTAATTCAGACAAAGAATATAATTGCGCAGGAAACAAATCATGACCTGTGATATATTGTACAAAATGACGTATTGGTTCAATATATACCGCAACAACTACACCCAACAATGTTCCAAACGATGCGCCTATTATCCCGATTGATGTACCAGATAAAATAAATATCTTCATCATTGATTTGCGCGATACACCAAACGTCCGCAACACAGCAATATCTTTATTTTTATCTTTGACCAACATAACCAGTGATGAAATAATATTAAATGCAGCAACAATAACTATCAACATTAATATTAAAAACATAACATTAGATTCAACCTGTAATGCACCGACAAAACCGCGATTTAAATCACGCCAATCACGCACAATAAAACCATCTGGCAATAAATTATCCAGCGCCTTTACGACACGTTCACTGTCTTCGGCATTTGTTAAAAACAAATCAATATGTGTGACAGAATTTTCAATATTCAAATATTTTTGCGCGGTTTCTAATGGCATAAAAATATATCCATTATCGTATTCATACATACCAACAAAGAACGATGACACAACTGGATAAGACATTATTCGTGGCATTGTTCCAAACGGTGTTGCAGTTCCGCCATTTGCAGATATCAAAGAAACCTTGTCCCCAGATGTCACATGTAAATTACGTGATAAAACCGAACCAATTACCAATTCACCATCAGATATTGCATCTAAATTTTTTCCATATAAACGTGTTCCGTGTGTTGTTTTGGAAATCAAATCAGGCATACGAATTCCACGAACTATCGCCCCAGAATTATTCCCATGCGCAGACACCATAACCTGACCTTCGGCAATGGGGACCATGGACACAACGTATTTTTCAATAACTTTATTTTGACGCATTTTATCCATTAAAAAATCATAATCCGATATTGTACCGTTTTGATGATATACGACAACATGCCCGTTCATACCGATAATACGTGATAACAATGTATCATGAAAACCACCCATCACAGACATAACAACAATTAATGTTGCAACACCCAACATGATACCAATCAACGACACCCACGAAACCACAGAACCAAATCCGCGTTTTTTAGCGGCCATATATCTAAAAGCAATCTTTTTTTCCAAAGGTGTAAACAACATAACTCGTTCCTTATTTATTTAAAAAATCACGTAATTTATCACCAGACAATGGTGTAATTTGTTTGACATCGTCTGCATCAACAATTGATATTAAACGTGGCGACATAAATACAACCAATTCAGCAAATGGTGATATCAAGGTTTCTGGGGTTGTCACAAATGCATGTGTTGGAATACCAACAATAACATAATTATCCCCTATGTTCGATGGAATATTAAATGAAGTTAATTCGCCATTTGTTGTTGATAATACAATTTTAGCATCAATTTTTTTATAGCCGCCATAATTACCGTATTTACCGGTTGCACCGATAATCAAATCTGTTTCTAATCTGTCTTCTTTGCCACACTGACCAACATCAAACCGTGATTGCCAACCGTTTGGTATTGCAAATGTTCCCTGGGATACCAATACCAAATTTGCCTGACGCGATATAAATTCCTGTAAAGTACGTGTGTTTATTTCAGGACTTACGACCAACGCACGTCCAACAACACCTGGCACAGACATACGTATATTTTTATCACCAAACGCAGGCAACATATTCATCCAAACAATCGCTGTATCATTTTTAGGATACACACGATAAACATCAATATCCCATGCTAAAACATATTTTTTTGATGCCACATCTGTGATTAAACGAGAAACCTCGCGCTCTGTTTGATAATCGCCTTCGAACACCAATGTTTTTTCTTGCCAATTAACCAACAAATTATGAACATCTGCACCACGCATTGCATCCAGTATTGCCATTATCATTGTTTCATCTTTGGGCATCTTTATCATCCATTTGCCATGACCTGTTAAATGAATTTCGCCAAACGCCGCATCATAAGAATAATAAACACGACCCAATTTAGTCATTAAATCAACCGCATCCGATAATGAACTGGTTGAAATTGTCCCAGAAATTTTTTCAAATGTTGCCTGATCTTCTATAACAGAAATATCTGTATCTGCCAATAATTTTTCCAGTGCATCTTTGACATACATACGTTTAAAATCATAATCTGAAACCTTTAATTCAGGCAAAGCATCACCCGTATCCAGACGAACAATTTCTATTTTTTCTTCGGGTACAACAGAAACAACACTTTGATTATTCCAATCAACCGTACATCTTTTTGGCAAATCCAATGCAAAATGTTGTGCCATATCGGTTGTCAAAGCCGCCTTTTTAGGGAAAATTGGCACAGAATTTTCATCTATGACAGTATTTTCAATAACATTAACATCATCGTATTGTTGTATATCTTGACGTGGCATTTGTGAACATCCATATATTGCAAACGCGCAAAGACCAATCAATATAGTCCAGATGTGTTTTGTTTTATTTTGTGCCATGGTGCATTCCTTTTCTTTTAATTAATCTGTTTATACTATATATTCATAATTTTTTCAAATTCTTCCAGTGTCATTTCGTGTATTGGTTTTTGATTTGGTGTAACCAAAGTTTTTACCTTTTCAAATTGTTTTTCAAATAAATCCATCACAGATTGTATTTCTGGTGTAATTTTTTCACCAGATTTTTTTAATCTGTTTCCATATTCAACAATATATTCCAAGACATCTGCCGCAAAAAATCGCCCCACATAATTTTCCAATGCAATTCCGCCCTTAGCCACACAAATCGCAGATAATATCGTTGCCATTTCATTGTAAAAATTGGCAATTTTTACATAATTTTGAATATTTATTGCCATATTATTTTCCCCTGTGTTTTTTACATTATAAAAACTATTGCCACACGAACGCAATTAAATTATAATATAAATTATGAAAATAAAATATTTATTTTTATTATTAGGATTAATTGGATGCGCATCTGCCAATCGTGGCTCGATTGATGATGCAACTATTTTGAACTGGGAAAACGATGCGGTGACCACAGAACAATTTGTTCGTGACCATAAATCATGTCTGGGAATAAAAGATGAAAATTATGTACCACGTTCCAGAATTGCAAAATTATTATCACCAAATCAAAGCGCACAAATGCCTGATTGGGATGGTTTGTGGGTGACGTTTCAATCAAATGAATATCGCGATGTTGGACAACGTGCTTTGTTGTCTGTACCGCCAAACAAATCGTCAAAAACCGTTGGTTATTACCGTAAATGTATGTTAAGACGCGGTTATTTGTTGCGTGGCAAATAAAAATATTCTGTTATTGGATATTTATTAAAAATGTGATATAATATATCGCATGAAAAAATCCATATTATTTTGGCTGTATTTTGTTTTATCCATTGTGTTGGCGGTGTATTTTTCTGTCCGCATTATAACTGGGCAAATGGGGCGTGGTCCAATATCAAATGTTCAAAACATTATTACCCGCGGAACATCTGCCAAAGATGCAGAAATCATAAAAATGTCTGTGGGCGTGTCTGATGGAACAAATTTACGCTCGATTGATTTACATCAATTAAATAACAGGGTTGCCAATATCCCAGGTGTAAAAAAATCCGCTGTGCGCCGTTTACCTAATGGCGATATTGCAATAAAAATTCAAAAATATCGCATTGTTGCAACATGGTCTGATGGAGAATATTTTTATCCGCTGTCTGCCGATGGGACAAAAATTAACACCCCGTCCACAGAACGAAATAATAATTCAATTGTTTTTCGTGGGGAATTACCTGAAAATTTAACAGATATTATAAACCACGTATCGGTTATATCCAAAGATATTGACTATATTGATTATATTGAATCCCGGCGATGGAATTTACACACTAAAAATGGAACTGTTATATATTTACCAGAACAAAATCCAGAAATAGCGATAAATAAAATAAATACGCTAAATCATACACACAAGTTGTTATCACGAAAACTGGATATTATAGATATGCGTGATAATGCCAGAATTTTAGTCAAAGAAAGAAAATGAAATTATCTGCTGCGTCTTTTTTATGTTTAGATATCGGCACGTATGGTGTTCGTGGGTTGGCACACAGCATAAAAAATGCAAAAATTGTTCGTTCTGCGATGTATTTTGTAAAAAATGAAAATACATTATTTGCATTAAAAACTGTTATTGATGAATTAGAACAAGAATTAAACACTCGTTTTAGTTCTGCATTTATTACCGGTAATTTCGGAGAAATGGATTTTTGTAATTTTTCAGATACTATTTCTTGGCGCGATGAACATAAAATATCTGATTTAGATTTAAAGCACCAGGTTGCAAAAATTCCAACACCAGACGGTTTTTATGCCATGCATATTGTACCTGTGTTTTATGGAACGCCACATATAAAAAATATTTCAAATACACCAATTGGTCATATTGACACAGAATTAAAATCTATATTCAGTGTTATTTCATACGAAGAAGCACGTACACGTGAAATATCTGATATTTTACGCCGTGCCCATATACAATCTGGTGGTTTTTTCGATGCGACTTTTCTACAAAGTGCAATATATAAAAAAGATAAAGAAAAAATATTATTCTTGGATTTAGGTAATGAATTTACAACAGTATCAATTTGGACAATGCGTGGCCCATTGTATATGAATAAAATCAAATTCGGTCAATCCGATATTACAAATGCAATATCTGAGGGGCTAAGAATTGATACACACGATGCAGATACATTAAAAATATCGGTTTCAAACGCAATTCCAAATGAAATGGATAGATTTACACCGGCGGATTCCGCAGAAAGATTCGCATCTTTTTCACGTGCAGACATAAATGATATTTTTATTCCAAAATTAACAGAATTGTTAAATATGGTTGTGCAAGAATCTGCAAAATATATCAATCAATATAAACCGGAAAAAATTATTCTGACCGGTGGTGGTGCATCAATTAACAATATTAATGCATTTGTTGAAAGTGTATTTAAATTACCTGTGGAAAATTTGGGCGATAATGCGACATTAAATGCTCTGTCTGAATATATATGGGCATCACATTTACCTGAACGTAATACATATTTACAAAGACAAGAAAGAATTGAAAATTTAATTGAAAAAATAACCAGAATTTTTCATCGTAAAAAACGTGTTGTTAGAAAGAAATTTATTCCTGTTATGCCCAGCACACTGTGTTTTAACATGAACGATATATCAACATATACAATGTTTGCATCCGCTGGAATTTCAATGATACATGTTGATATAATGGACGGGTTTTATGTTGATAAAATTGCAGGCGGTATAAAAGAGTTGTCAGAAATAAGACGCAACACAAAATCACACCTGCATGTGCATTTAATGACAGAAAGCCCATCTGTTTGGGCACGTGATGCAATAAATGCCGGTGCAGATACTGTGATTATATCAACAAACACATCCGGTGTTCGTGATGCAATAAATATTGTAAAATCCGCCGGAAAACGTTGTGGAATTGCATTAAATCCAGATTCAAATATTGAAATATTAAAACCGATTTTAACCCAGGTTGACGAAATTATGGTTATGGCGGTAAAACCTGGTGCTGCCGGTCAACAATTCGATGAACGCGTAATTCAAAAAATTAAAATTTTAAATCATACACGCAAAAAACACGGTTTGAAATATTTAATCAGTGTTGATGGCGGAATAAATCCTGAAACCGCAAAATTATGTTGGGATGCAGGGGCTGATTTGTTAGTTAGTGGTTCTTATCTGGCAAAATCCGCCGATTTTCCATTGGCAGTACAAAGTTTATTAAGGAAATAAAATGCCAGAAATAAACACAGATGATATGTATAAAAAAATAAAAAAACAAAATGGCGAAGCGGTCGCTAAAATTTTACGCAGCGAAATATTACTGGACATCCCAAACATTGCACATGTTCTAGAATTTGCTGGTAATGATTCTGAACAAATAAAACAATTGGTGCCAGTTATAAGGGAAATTTATAAAACACAAAAAACACCTGAATATCAAACGAATAAAAACCCACTGGAATTATTAAATGATGCCGGGTATGATGCTTTTGTTGTTAAAACAGAAAAACAAAAAAATTCCATAGCAAAATATTACAGAACAAATGAAAAATTATGTACATTTAACGATCCAAATCGTCATGAAAATTATTACATAATTCATGCAATAAAACGTGGGGCAGATAAAATTAAACCGTCCAATCATCCAGAACGCGAAGACGAATATGGAACATCGGTAATATCAATTCAAATAGCCAAGACAGGTGGATTTATTTCAATCAAAAATCGTTATAATCATACAGTAAACAATCCTGATGCAACGTTTAATAATAATCCAGATAATATTATTCGTGGTTTATCTTATTCGTTAAAGAAATATTTTGACGTTGAATTTAACACAACAGAAAATTCACTGCCAGATAATTTCCGTATGGTAAACGACCAATTAGTATATTTCAATTACGAAGTTAACAATATGTATTTTGGCCCTGATTATTATTTTTCTGGCAGCACAATCACCAAGTTAAACAAAGATTATGAAATCATGTTGGATTATTTTATATTAGATACCAGAACAGGCGAAATTCGTAATCAAATTGAAAATATATCTGAAGACACAATAAATGTCATAAACGAAGAATTAAAAAATAAAAAAATTGTTGTAAAAACAAACCCAAACAACAAACACGAACGAATGATTTATGCAGACAGTGTTCATGTATTAAGCGTAGAAAATGGGGAAGTGACAGAATTAAATTTACCAAACATAAAAAAAATTGGTAATGGATTCTTACACAGCAACAAAAAACTCAGAAAATTTAATGCACCAAATTTAGAATCTATTGGCAATCAGTTTTTAGATACCGCTGAATTAACAGAATTAAACTTGCCGAATGTAAAAACAATTGGATCCGATTTCTTATACTGTAATAGAACACTAAAAAAATTTAACGCGCCAAATCTTGAAAAAGTTAATGATGATTTTTTATATCTTAATAAAGAATTAACAAACCTAGAACTGCCAAGTTTAAAAACCGTTTTTTCAAACTTTTTATCCAACAACGAAAAACTTGAAAAGTTTTATGCACCAAACCTGCAAAAAGCGATGACTGGTTTTTTATCCAATAACAAGAAATTATATGATGTTGTTATTGGTGATAAAGATATTTTTGACAAACGGGATAAAATGAAAATTGCAAAAAACAAAATAAGACATATGTTCAAACAAGATATACCTAATCTAGTAAACAAAATTACATCAAAACAAAATCAGTAAAAGCATAAAATAAATTTTATTGAATCACTAATTTTCTACCATCGCCGTTTTGTGTGATATAAATATGAACAGTATTTTTTGGTAAAATATTTTTCGCAATATCTGGCCATTCAATTAATGTAATATCGTTATCGATTGCGTATTGCAATCCTATCTCTGCCAATTCAGATTCATCGTTGATTCGATATAAATCAAAATGTGAAATACCATCATAATTTTGCACCAGTGTAAATGTTGGTGATGGCACAACAGTATCTGCACCACGTAATGTTTTTATTATCTCTCGTGCTATCTCGCTTTTTCCCATGCCCAAATCACCATGCAAAGCAACAGTAATTGGTGCATGCAATGTTTTAGCAAATTCATGCGCCCATTTATGTGTTTCATCCAGATTATTCAAAATATATTCTTTCATTTTATTCCACCAATAATAAATCGTCTTCCAGCGCATGAATTAAATCACGCACCTGTGCCGCCTGTTCAAATTCTAAATTTTCAGCATGTTTCTGCATAGTTTTTGTCAGTGCCTTAATCTCTTTACGCAAAGATTCTGCATCCATCACGCCGCCATCTTTATTATAAACAAATTTACGTGTTTTGTCAGTTTTTTCTTCTGTTTCTCTGACCTCTTCAAATATCGATTTAGAAATTGTTTTTGGAACAATTCCATGTTCTTGATTGTATTTTTCTTGTTTTTCACGTCTGCGTGCGGTTTCGTCCAATGCTGCACGCATAGATTCAGTAATTGTATCTGCGTATAAAATCACGCGTCCTTTGGCATTGCGTGCCGCACGTCCAATCGTTTGAATCAGCGAACGCGTGGAACGTAAAAAACCTTCTTTATCTGCATCCATAATTGCAACCAATTCACATTCTGGCACATCCAGACCTTCGCGTAATAAATTGATTCCAACCAAAACATCATATTTACCCAAACGCAAATCACGCAGTAAATCTATACGTTCCAATGTTTCAATATCAGAATGTAAATACCGTGCACGAACACCATTTTCAACAAAATAATCAGTTAATTGTTCCGCCATTTTTTTTGTTAATGTTGTGACAATAACACGGCCTGATGTCTTTTTTACTTCATCTAATAAATCATCAACCTGATGTTCAATTGGTCGAACATCACAAATTGGGTCTAATAATCCAGTTGGACGTATAACCTGTTCTGAAACAACACCACCAGATTGTTCCAATTCCCATTGTGCAGGTGTCGCAGACACAAATATTGTCTGGGGGCGCAAAGCATCCCATTCTTCAAATGTTAACGGACGATTATCGACACATGATGGCAAACGAAATCCATATTGAGCCAATGTTTCTTTACGCGCCCTGTCCCCACGTGACATTGCGCCAATTTGCGGAACAGTCACATGGCTTTCATCCAGAAATAAAATCGCATCACGTGGTAAATATTCAAACAATGTTGGTGGGGGTTGCCCAGGCAAACGCCCAGTTAAATATCGTGAATAGTTTTCAATTCCACGACATGTCCCTGTTGATTCCATCATTTCAATATCAAAATTTACACGTTCACGTAATCTTTGTTCTTCGACATATTTCATGTTATCATGAAAATATTTCAACCGTTCTTCTAAATCTGCACGAATATTACCAATTGCCTGCATCACAGATGGCATCGGTGTTGCATAATGGGTATTTGGATACACGACAATACGATCCAGTTTACATAATTTTCCACCAGTTAACGTATCAAATTCCCATATTTCATCAATTTCATCACCAAAAAAAGATAATTTCCATGCCCTGTCTTGGGAATGAGATGGGAATATATCCAATGTATCGCCACGTACACGAAAATCACCACGCGCAAAACCAACATCATTTCGTTTGTATTGAATATCAACCAATGCACGCATAATCTCTTTTTCAGATATTTTGTCCCCAGATTTTAAAACCATTTTCATTTCAGAATATTGTTCTGGCGAACCGATACCGTAAATTGACGAAACAGACGAAACCACAACAACATCTCTTTCTTCCAACATGGCACGTGTTGCAGAATGACGCATCCGATCCAATTGTTCATTTATTGCAGCATCTTTATCAATATACGTATCTGTTGTTGGAACATAGGCTTCTGGTTGATAATAATCATAAAAAGACACAAAATATTCAACATGATTATGCGGAAAAAAAGATTTCATTTCTGTATATAATTGCGCCGCCAGAATCTTGTTCGGTGCCATAATCATTGCTGGACGTGATAATTCGGCAATCACATTTGCCATTGTAAAAGTTTTTCCAGACCCGGTCACACCTAATAAAACCTGAGATTTTTGACCGGATTTTACCCCGTTTACCAATTCAGCAATCGCCGTTGGTTGATCCCCCATCGGCGCATAATCAGATTCCAAAGAAAAAATACTTTTCGTTTTTTTCATTTTTTTATTCACATAGCACAGTATAATTCATTATAATGAAATTACAAGGAAAGAGAATAATGTCCATCAAAAATATTTTTAAGAACAAATTTGTTTGGCTGATTAGTTCAATTTTGGCTTTGATTGTATTGGCTGTTATGATTGTACCACCAATGATAAATTTAAATTATATCAAACCAAAAATTGAAAATATTATTACAAATAAAACAGGTGTATCGGCAAAAATAAATGGGAATATAAATTTTTCTTTGGTTGGAACAGCGCGCATTATCGCACATAATATATCTGTTCCAAATGGTATGGTTGAATCTGCCGAATTTTCAATCCCCTTTTTCGATATTTTTGATATTCAAAACGCAAATATATCTGGCGATATTATCGTAAATGGTGCATCGTTATTAATTGAAAAAATCGTTCCTTTTACAATAAATACAAAAATTATTGTGAATAATTCAGCAATACAATTTTTAAACAAAGAATACAATATCATATACGCAGAAATGTCTGACAGTGACGTTAATGCTATTGTTCGAACAGACCAACATAAATACGAAATAAAATCACACAATAATTCGTTTGTAATCAAAAATAAAAATAATGATTTACATTTATCTGGTGAATTGTTTGATGACGGGACAGCAACCGCACACATTGAAATAATCGCACAAAACATAAATCGATGGTTTGAATTTGATAAACCGCGTATTACTGGACAATTTCCTGTTGTTGCAGACATGACATGGGATGGTAAATATGGTGTCAATTTTTATAATATATCTGCGAACGGTGTCACAGGTGATGTGGAATTTCATAACAATGGATATAAAACAGTGAAATTAAAATCCAGAAATGCGAATTATGATTTATCTTTTTTTCTATATAATCCGGACATATTAAAAAATGCGACATTTAATTTAGATTTTTATGGCGATTTGCGATTTGTTGATAAAAAATTTCATCATGTAAAAATTATGACTGTCGGGACAGAACAAGAAATAAAAATCAATACAATTATTGCAGACGAGATGCGAATTACTGGCGGAACAATTGATGCGTATGGCGCACATAATTTATACGTATCTTTGCCAGAAAACGGTGTTAACACAACATGTATATTTAATGGTTCCCCCACAAAATGGTCTTGCGATAAATTTTCATATGGGCAATCTTTGTATGGAAATATATCTGTTGATAAAAAAACATTTATCACTAATGTTTATTCCACAGAAAAAATATCAGATATAAAAGCAATTATAAATTCTGCAAAACGCTTTGGAAATATCGGAATTATAAAATTTGATTTTCCTGATATGGCCGGCACAATAAAAATAAATCGCGATACATATGACATAAAGTATGAATTTGTGCATGATAAAAATTTGTTATGGGCAAATATTGATTTACCGTTTTTACCAGAAACTATGTTAAAAGAAGACGGTGATTTTGTGTGGGAATACGATTCTATGATTTTTATACCTAAATCAGAAACATGGCAAATCGCAACAAAAAATGATTTCTTTACAATTCATGGTAATAATTTTAAGCAATGGTTTAATGGGGTTGATTTACAATTTTTACGCGATATGCCGTATATGATATCTGGAAAATATCGTAAAAATAATATTTCAAATTTAACAATTGAAATAGACGGTTTTAAATTTACCGGTTCTGCATCAAATAAATCAATTACTCTAAAAACAGATGTTTTGGATATAGATTCTGTTATTAATGCCGAATTTTTCGATAATTATGAAGAATTAGCCTTCTTTGTTGCACACCCATTAACAATACCTTTTGAATTAAAATCAAATATTGCATTATCTGCCGATGCTTTGATTTACAATAAACAAACATATGATAATTTCATTTATTCGAAACGCGATAATACCCAAAATTTTTCAATATCAGATTCAAATCGTGGAAATTTATTGGCAACAATTAATAAAAATAAAACAAAGTATGCTTTAAATATTCAATTAAACAAATTTGTTTTCAATGAAAAATTATTGCCTGAAAACACCCCGTTAAATATCTCTGACACCGATATAACAGCGGAAATTAATTTGGACACATCTGGATTGATAGCACGTGATATTATTGATAATATGCATGGAACATTTGATGCATCTTTTGACGGCGGAATAATATACGGTCTGGGACTTGATAATTTTTATGCAACCGCCAATGACATAACAAGTTTAAACGCAGAACAACGTTTATCAGCTGCATTAAATTATGGAACAACAAACATAAAGAAAATGCACATAATGGGAATATATAATAATGGCGATATAAAAACAATACGACCATTAACATTATCAATGAAACATGTTGATGCATCTGGCGCTTTGGAAATAGATGACAACGAAATGTTCGCACAAATACAATTGGTTTTACGCGGAACATCCAGTGGTGTAGAACCAATAGATTTAACAATATATGCGAACAATAAACGTGAATTTTCACTATCGCAAATCATGATGCATTTTGATGCAGAATACATGCGGACATTTATTCAAAATCATAATAAATTTTAAATAAAAAAATCCCCGCCATGCGGGGATTTTATATTTTATTAATTTTTATCGCGGATTTTAATATGAACATCCCTTAATTGTTGTTCACTAACTTCATTTGGTGATCCCATTAATAAATCTTGACCACGTTGATTTGCCGGGAAAGCAACAGTTTCACGTAAACTTTCACCTGTTCCCAAAATCTCAGAAATCAAACGGTCAATACCAAATGCAAAACCGCCATGTGGTGGTGCACCGTATTTAAACGCTGTGTACAATGCGTTAAAGTTCTTTTCTACGGCCTCGATTGGATAACCCGCAATATCAAAACATTTTTTCATGACATCTGGGTTATAATTACGCAGACCACCACTGCACATTTCAATACCATTTATAACCATATCAAATTGTGCCGCCTTGATTGTAAATGGATCTTTGGTTGACAATTCTTCCAATGTTGCCAACGGATAAGAGAACGGATTATGAGTGAACATTGGTGCACCGCCCCTGTCTTCATCTGGTTCAAAAAATGGGAAATTATCAACCCAACAAATTGCAAAATCACGTGGATTTACCAAACCCAAATCTGCACCCAATTTATTGCGCAATTTACCGGCCGCCTTGGCTGCGACTTCTTCTGTATCACAAACAAAGAATAATGTAGATTTATCACCTGCGATTTTGTGCAATTGTTCAATTCTGTCGGCATCCAATTTTTTTGCAACAGGACCCTTTGGTTCATCGGCAAAAACGATATAAGCCAAACCACCCAATCCTAATTCTTTTGTGGCATATTCGACCAATTTATCAAACCAAGAACGTGGTTTTTCGGCAGTATCCGGTGCAGGTATCGCACGTACAACAGCCCCATTTTCAATTGCATTTGCAAAAATTCCAAAATCAGAACCGCGGAATATTTCTGTCACATCGCTGATTAAAATCGGATTGCGTAAATCTGGTTTATCGCAACCATATTTTAACATTGCATCATCAAAAGATATATGCGGAATTTCTGGATATACATTGGCATCTGGCGCAAATGTTTTTATTAATTCAGGAATTACAACCTCGCCTACACGTTGAATTTCAGGCAAATCAACAAATGACATTTCAACGTCTAATTGATAAAATTCCAACAATCTGTCTGAACGTAAATCTTCATCACGAAAACATGGTGCAATTTGGAAATATCTGTCGAAACCAGCAACCTGTAATAATTGTTTAAACATTTGTGGTGCCTGGGGCAGCGCATAAAATTTTCCATGATTCAAACGTGATGGAACCAAGAAACAGCGCGCACCTTCGGGCGAATCAGCCGTTAACAACGGTGTTTGAAATTCAGAAAATCCCAATTCCCACATCTTGTCACGCATCCACTTTATCATTTTATTACGCATTAAAATATTATGATGTAATTTTTCACGACGCAAATCCAAGAAACGATATTGATAACGCAATTCTTCACCGGTATCTTCATCACCAAACACTTGGAACGGCAAAACTTCTGAATTTGTTAATACTTCCCATTTACCAGATTGAATTTCAATATGACCAGTAGGAATTTTATCATTGATTGCATCTTTATCACGTGCAACAACCTTACCTGTAATTTTTATAACAGATTCTGGACGAATTTTTTCCAGATTTTCGTCCCCACCATCAAACACACACTGTGTGATACCATAATTATCGCGCAAATCGACAAACAACAAAGATCCGTGATCACGTTTACGATGAACCCATCCAGATAAAGTGACAGTTTCGCCAACATTTGTTTCGTTTAATTCGCCGCATGTGTGCGTTCTGTATTTTGATTTCAAAGATAACATTTTTACACCCTTTTGTTTTATGGGTGCCAATAAAAAATCGGCACCATTATTTTGTTATTTCCGGGGCGCGAACATTTATAAATTAATGGCGCGCGGTGCCACCCGAATTTATCACTTTTGTTGGGTTTTGGTGCCTACATGGTTGTCGGTCATATCATCAGCCCCGCACCCATAAAATAATACATTATTTTATAACCAAATATTTTTTTTGCAAGCAGATATTATCTTACATGTGCTTTTTTCAACAACCCCAGATTCACCAAATGTTGACGCTGTTGTTGTTTAGATGCGTTTTTAAATTTACTGTGCGAACTTAATTGTCCCCCACGTGATTCAAGGCGTTGTTTTGCCATTTTTTGAACACCTGTTCCACGTTCGCCGGCATCTTTGATAACCCGAATTAATTCTTGTTGTTGAGATTTGGTTAATTGTTGATTACCATTTACAGCCAGATTTAATATATCAATATTGAATCCGTATTCACGATATATAAAATACGCATACGCAATACGTTCAACCGTAATAGAATCTGACAATGCAACGTTTCCAGATTTAACCTGATTTTCAATTTTATTCAAAACATCTGATTTTTTGTTGCCTGCGATAATATCCAGCGCAGAATTATAATAATTCTTTAATGCACGTGCATATGCCGTATCCAATGGCGCAATGGTTTCATTGTTTGTTTGATTAATTGTTTGTTTTTGCATAACAGGTGTATGTTTTACTTCTTTTTTTATTGGTTCTGGTTGCGATTTAGTGTTTTTATTACTATCAGATTTGAACATCGCAATACCTGCGGTAATAACAGCCGCCACAGCAGCAACCGCCGCAACACGTGTAAATATAGAACGATGTATTTTAGTTTTTTCTTTACGTTGTTTTTCTTCAACAACCGGTTCTGTGTTTTGGGTATGATTTTCAACCATACGTTGATTTGTTTCAGCGACATCTGCCTGTTCATACAAAGGTTCAAAATCAGCATGTTCAACCGTTGTATCGTTTGCAAATGTGGTTCTGGCATTATTTATAAAATCTCTAAATTTTTGTCTGATACCGCCAAAAAAGATTTGACGATTTTGCTGACGTTCTTGTTTGCGCAGTTGTTTTTGTTGTGCACGTTCTTGTTCTTGCTGACGTTTTTGCTGTGCACGTTCTTGCTCTTGCTGACGTTCTTGCTGTGCACGTTCTTGCTCTTGCTGACGTTTTTGCTGTGCACGTTCTTGTTCCTGCTGACGTTTTAATTCTTCTGCATTAATATTGTTTTCTTTATTTTCTTGGATTTTTTGTGCCAACAAATTTTGCGCACTTTCCATTTCATCACCATCAACACACGAAGGACATATTTGTGTCAAATATGCATATGCAGAATTTACATCTATTGAATCTATACTTACATTACCATTAATTATTGCACGCGCATACGCATATGCACCCAAACGACACTGTTCAATAAATGCTGTATTTTTGTGTATATTTCTGCCTTTTTTCAAATTTGCCCGTGCTGTTTTATATTTAACACATATCTTGTCCATTTGTTTCGGAGACAAATCATTTAAATCATTTTTTACACTGTTCGAAATACGTTTAACCAAACCGTTGTTATAATTTTCTACATATAAAAACACGTCAAAATCCGCATGTTTTTGCAATTCTTTTAACAAAGAATTGCGACGCATTGGTTCAAAAATATCCACAATCAAGGAAAAATATTTAACATCGTCAGATGTAATTTCATCTGATTTATAATTCATCATTTCAAAATAACGTTCAACACGTTTGTTTACACTATTTACAACAGTACGTGCACGGCGTGATTTGTAATTATCTGCCAATTTTTTATGTGCACTTTTGTATTCTTTAATCATTTTTACAATTTCTTGACGTTCTAATTCTGTAAGCAGCATGTAAACACTCCATATTTCTAACAAACTGTAAATATATACCAAAAAATAAAAGTGTCAATATAATTTTATCAACTATTTCGCAAAGATTTTAAAAACTCTTTATTTTTAATTGGCACACGTAAAGATTCAATGGCCTTTTGAATTGCGCGCAAACGTGTCCAATCGTCAATTCGCCCATATCTAAAATAAGGTATAAATACATCAAAATGTTTAGCTGCGCCCGTGGCAAAATACCATGCACGCATCATATTTATATAATATTCATCAGATTTTATATCTGCCACCATATCGGCATATTTTTTATCAAAATTATCATCCAGCCAATATTGCATCAATGTTTTTATTCCAAAACGAACCGTATAAACATCATCTGATTTTATCCAATTACAAACGTGTGTAAATAATGTATCTGGTTGTTTTTTGAATATCTGTGGCGACATTTGATCACATGTTGCCCAATTATCTATATACGGTAAAAATCGTTCTGTTTCACGCAACGCAATATCAAAATCACGAATTTGCGATATGATAAACGCATGTAATTGGTTTTCTTCAAAATATTTGTGTGGCAAATCGAATATAAAATCTTGGTAAGTATTATTTTTTACCATATCGCGCGCAATTTGCTTTAATATCGGTGTCCGCACACCAATAAAAACATTGGACGATAAATTTGGAATTAATCGTTTTGAAAAATCTTTATACGCTGTATCTTGTGCTGTATACAGCAAATTTAATACATTATTTTTCATCATGTTTTATGTTTTTAAATATGTTAAACAAAGTCCAAACACTTAAACCTGCATCCATCAAGGCAGATGGATATGCACCAACATAAAAATCATGCACAAACCATAACATTAAATTGATAATCAAAGCAAAACGGATTTGTTGTTCATTTCTGGTTGCGTATAAAAACACAGTATAAACGACCGATGCAGCCATTGGAAAGAATCCGATTACACCACGATTGTTTACCATTAATCCGATAAAAACACTTAACAGCACCAAAATAATTGTTATGTTTTTTGTTAATTTATTTTTGAACGCCAATATATCACGAACCAACGCAACAGAATTTGTTGTTAACGCAGAATATGTCACCAACGCAATATTTGACAGAATACAAAAAACAACCTCCATCACCTGCCACAATAATAAATCTTTGGTGTTTTTTTTGAATACTGATACCGCCAGGCAAATTGCCGCAACAAACGAAAATAAATTTCCCAAAACGAAATAAGTTTGCATATTTATCACGAAAAACAATGAAAGCGGATGGTGCCCTAAGCAAGAATCGGACTTGCGACTCGTCCTTACCAAGGACGTGTTTTACCACTAGACTATTAGGGCAATCGTTCACGTATTATAACGTTGTTCACACAAAAATCAATATAAAAACAAATTATTTTACGAAAAAACCGAAATATTGCTTGATTTACACCAGATTTTGTTCAATCATCCAAATGACAACTATTAATCAGTTGTTTTTTTGTTAAATCAAACAAATACACGGAAAAACATAATATGACGACAAAGCCACGTGTTTCTGTTTTAACGCCAATTTATAACACAAATCCTGTGTATCTGCGTGAAATGATTGAATCTGTGTTGACACAAACATTTACTGATTTTGAATTTTTAATTTTGAACGACAGTCCTGAAAACACAGAAATTGAAAAAATTGTTAAATCATATAAAGACAAACGTATTAAATATCTAAAAAACAACAAAAATATTGGAATATCAAATTCCCGCAATAAATTATTACAGATGGCAAATGGTGAATATTTGGCAATATTTGATCATGATGATATATCTGAGCCAACACGTCTGGAAAAACAGGTTGCCTATCTGGATGCCAATCCAAATGTTGGCGTGGTCAGCAGTTGGGTTGAAAAATTCGGCGATAAAAATTTTATATACAAAACACCAAAATCAGATATTTTGATAAAAATGTTTTTAACTGAAAATAACTACGTTATGCATACTGCCGCAATGATAAGAAAATCTGTATTGGTTGATAATGATATAAAATATGAACCAGAATATTTTCCAGCCGAAGATTATCGTTTGTGGGAACGTTTGATGAATAAAACATCTTTCCAT
Source organism: uncultured Pseudomonadota bacterium (assembly GCA_946613885.1). Classification (GTDB taxonomy): domain Bacteria; phylum Pseudomonadota; class Alphaproteobacteria; order Rs-D84; family Rs-D84; genus Enterousia. The sequence continues at coordinate 82,466 of CAMOGA010000002.1, read as the reverse complement.
AATATCCAAGAAGTTCTGGTTAAATACAGATTAGATAAAACAATGACATCTGTTCAAAAAAAACAAGAAATGGCGATAATGCACGACAAAGTATCTTATGAAATCAGAAATATGTTTCCTGCGTATCACATAGAATACATGAAACATTTCGATAATCACACCCACTGGCGTGTTCGCTTGTTTGGAATAATCCCACTGCTTAAGTTAAAAAACAATAAAATTTATTTGTTTGAATTTATACCAATCGCAAAATTAAGGTGGAAATAATAGTGTCAAAAAATCCCAGGATTTTAGTTGTTATGCATATTTATTATACAGATCAATTAAATCTGTTGGTTGATTGTTTGAAAAATATACCATATGATTACGATTTGTATGTGACCAGTGATGATAAAAACCAAGATTTAATATCAAAAACAATATCGCAACAAAAACCAGATTTTAATTTTATATCTGTTGAAAATGTTGGATATGATATATGGCCATTTATCAAAGTAATAACCGATATTGATTTATCAAAATATGATTATTTAATAAAATTACACACAAAACGCGATATGAAACCAGAAGATCTGGGTGTCAACGGGTTGGTAAATTTGGGCAACGGATATTTCATGAATAATGGTTCAACGTGGCGTGATAATTTATTAGATTTTATATCAACAAAACAAAATTTACAAAAATGCCTGGATGCATTACAAAATCCACAGATTGGTATGTGTACCAGATATAATTTGATACACAACAAACCAAACATTGGCGGTATTATGGATGATGCAAAAAAACTATATCCGCAATATATTTTTGAATTGGATGATTTTAATTTCGTTGCCGGCACAATGTTTATATCAAAGATAAAACCAATTCAGTTAATAAAAAATTTGAATATTTCTATTGATTTGTTTGATAAATCAACCGCAGATCATAAAACACAATTTGCACATGTTGTTGAACGCACTATTGGGGCGGCTGTATATAAATGCGGTATGAAAATAGTTGATCCGTTCACATCCATTAAACATAAAAAACATGTGAATATGTTATATAAGAAACTGAAAATTCAAAAAACATTGATTAACATTATCGCCTGTTGTATTCCGGTTGCAAAATGGCGCAGACAGGTTCGTTCGTATTTATTAAATTCTGATTTTTATATGAACAAACTAAAAAATATAGTAAATACAGATAATAATTATTAAACAAAAGGGAACATAAATGCATTTATTTACCAATCACAGTGAAGATTATAAAATTATTGCAAAATCAAAACTTTTCAACAAAAGATGGTATTTGAAAACATATCCTGATGTAAAAACAACGAAAGCAAACCCAATAAAACATTATATGAATTATGGTTGGAAGGAAGGACGCAATCCATCCAAATATTTTAATACAAATGAATATTTAAATTTTAATGCCGATGTTAAACAGGCGGGCATAAATCCATTATTGCATTATTTAAAATATGGTTGTCATGAACTGGGACGCACACCCTATTTTCCGTCAAACAAATATACCAGACGTTTTAAACGATACAGCGAACGTTTAAAACACGATACAAAAAATATATTGTTAATTACACATTCTTTTAATATAACAGGTGCGCCATTGGCGGTGTTTAATACGGCAAAATATTTAAAATCATGTGGATATCATGTGACTGTTATTGGTGGCGACAATGATGAATTAGTTAAACAATACCAGGCAGAAAACATAGATTGTTTTACCAATTTTCACTGGACCAACGATGATATTGAAGCGGGAATAAATAATTTTGATTTTGTTTTCTGTAATACAGTTTTAACGTATCCATTTATACAGTCGATAAAACGTGTTCCGCATATGTGGCGTATAGCCGAAGGTAAAAACGTTCACGAAACATTTGGTCACAAAACAGGGTTATTGGAAACATTATCAAACGATTCAAATGTTTACGCGGTCAGTAAATATACCCAACGTTGTATTGCAAATTTAAATAAGCATACCAAATTATTATTATATGGTGTTAAAGATTTATCAAATGAATATGTACCAACATATTCCAATGACGGCAAAGTGCGTTTTTGTGTAATCGGTAATTTTTGCGCCCGCAAAGCTCAAAATTTAATTATAAAGGCGTTTCAAGAACTACCAAATGAATATCAAAATAAAATTGAAATTCACTTTATTGGTGCAACATCAAAAAACATTATAAAAAATGATAATTTGTTTTATCATGGTATATTACAAGGCAAAGAAAAATATGATGTTTTAAATTCATGTGATATTTTATTATGTCCATCATTGGATGACCCAAATCCTCAGGTTGTTATGGAAGGCATGATGATGCACAAGGCATGCATTGTATCCGATTGTTGTGGCCAGGCAGATTATATAACAAATAACAAGGATGGATTTATCGTAAAAGCCGGCAATCTGGCCAGTTTAAAAAAATGTTTCAGCAATATCATAGAAAAAAAATATGATTTGGCAAAAATGGGTAATTTATCATACAAATTGTATAAACAATATTTTACCGAAGATGCATATTTTAAACATGTTCAATCTGTGATAGAAAAATCAACAGCAAACAATATTAATGATGATTTTCCAAAAAATAAAAAAGATATTAAATTATTGGTTCATTTACATTTATATTATCAAAATCAATTGGATTGGTTTTTAAAAAAATTAAAAAATATAACAGTAAATTACGATTTATATGTGACAGTTGTTGATAAAAACGAAAATATTGTTCAAAAAATAAAACAATTTAAAAATGACGCGCATATAACGCAAGTAGGCAATATGGGCTATGATGTTTATCCGTTTTATCAGGTATTACAAAATGTAAATCTGGATGATTATGATTGTGTATTAAAAATACACACAAAAGCAGACAGAGATACCCAACCATGGAAATTCAAAGATATATTATACCGTGGTCCAGATTGGCGAAATGATTTAATAAATCCTTTGATAGGCAATAAATTCTTGTTTAATCGTGCATTACGTAAATTTCAACAACCTAAGGTTGGTATGGTTGGTTGTGCAAATTTATTAAGAAAAATTGAATATAAGCCGCAAATTCCTAACACGGAAAAATTATGTAAAAAAATGGGGATAGAATATTGCACGGCAGATTTTATCTCTGGAACAATGTTCATGATTCGTGCACAATTATTAAAACCTTTTCAGAAAACAAAATTTGAAGCAATTGAATTTGTTTCTGCAAACCAAACTGGTGATGGTGGGTCACTGGCACATTCTTGCGAAACGATGTTTGGTATTTTGGTTCATGATTGTGGATATAAAACTGTTGGTGTTCATACTGTTGGGACACTGTATAAAAAATTAAAAGCCAGATTGGATAAAAGACGCGATAACAAACGGGCGAACCCGTTAAAAGTTATCAAACATTCTAAATATTTTGATAAAAAATGGTATTTAAATCAAAATCCTGATGTAAAAACAGCAAATGTAAATCCGGCAGAACACTATTTGAAATACGGATGGAAGGAAGGTCGCAACCCATCGCCAAAATTTGATTCTTTTATGTATTTATTACTTAACAAAGATGTAAAAAATGGGAAAGTTTGTCCATTGTTGCATTACGAACTGTATGGCAAACGCGAAGGTCGCGCTATATCTTTTGATAATGATATAACAAAAGAAAATGCGTTTTCTGCAAAGAAAATACAAGAATACAAGAAAAAAATAGATGCATGTAAAATTGTCTCGTTTGATATATTTGATACTCTGTTATGTCGTCCGTATGTTAAACCAACAGATTTATTTGTACACATGGAAAAAATCTTTAACAAGCCGGATTTTGCAAATGCCAGAATAAATGCCGAAAAAACTGCTTTTGCGATGCCGTTTGATGGTGATGTCACTTTAGATATGATTTATAAGTTTATGCCAAAAAAATTTTTATCTATGCGTGATAAGGAAATGGATTTTGAATACACGCGTTCTATACAACACCCGATTATTAAAGAACTGTATGATTATGCGGTTGATTCTGGGAAAACCATTATTGCCGTATCAGATATGTATTTGCCAAAATCATTACTGGTAAAAATGCTGCACAAAAACAAATATAATAAATTCCACGAAGTTTTTATATCTAATGAATGTGGTGCCAGCAAACGTGATGGGACACTATATGATTATATTATAAAACATATGAAATGTAATCCCCAGGACATTATTCACATAGGCGACAACCAAACAAAAGACGGTGACCAGGCAGATAAAAAACATTTGAACAGTTTGGTTATACCGAAAATTATCGATAATTTGTTCAATACAGATATTCGAACCAAAATGTTATATGATTACAAAAAAGATAATTTAGAAACGTCTATATTTTTAAGCATTTTGGCATTACACACAATAAAAACAAACAATATCACCGAAACAGATTATTATTATAATCTGGGATATGTATATGGTGGCCCAATTGCATATCAATTTATGAATTATGTTTATTCTAATTGTGTAAAAAACAATATCAAAGATATTGCCATGGTTGCACGCGACGGTTATTCTTTTGTGCGTGTATTTGATTTGATAAATAAATCTGGTTTAAACGCACATTATGTTTATGCCCCCAGATTATTAAGCCATATTATTTCTTTACACTATAACGAAAAAAATCATGACCAGGTAAAATCTATTGCTGATTATTACAGGGCAAATTTACAAAATGCAAAAAAATCGTCAGATTTAACAGAATCTTATGAAAACGATTTGCTGTTTATTAAACAAAATAAAACAAATATCAAAAAATATTCTGAAATAAAAAAGAAAGAATATCTGAAATATCTGGGACAATTTAATTACAAATCTAAAAAGTTCGCGGTTGTGGATTCTGCGACCATTGGATATACATCCCAAAAATTATTTGAATCTATATATCCAAACAAAGATATTGTTGGATTTTATTGGCGATTGAACACTAATCAAAAATCCAAAGAATTTGTTTTTGACAAAGATGGGACATCCCTTTCTTTATTAAAACCATACGATTTTATAGAATTGTTGTTCACCGCCCCAGAATATCCAATTCGTGATTTACAAAATGGAAAACCTGTGTACAAAAAAACCGATAACGAATCAGAAATATTCCGTGTGAAAATTTATCCATGTATTTCTGATGGATGTGTGGCATTTAATCAGGATATGAAAAAATATTTTCCTGACACCACAATAGATTATGATATCGAGATGGTTTCTGTTTGGGTTTCATTGTTAAATTCTTACCCAACGGATAATGATAAATATTACATGCAAAAAATACAATATGCCAGCGATATACAACATAATACATATACACCACTTTTTAAAAATTGGTATAAATAAAGGATATTGAAATGAAAACTTTTTTAATAACAGGCGGTGCCGGATTCATAGGTTCTTCATTAGCAGATAAATTATTATCAGACAATCATCGTGTTATTGTTGTTGATAATTTTAATGATTATTATGATATTTCTGTCAAAGAACGTAATATCAAACATAACCTGAACAACCCTAATTATAAACTTTATCGTTTTGACATTGAAAACATAGACGATTTAAAAAAGGTTTTTAATGAAAATGATATAGACGTTGTTGTTCATTTGGCTGCACGTGCTGGGGTTCGTCCATCTTTGGAAAGACCTGTGGACTATGTAAAAACCAATATTATGGGGACAGTTAATATATTGGAATGTATGCGTGAAAAAAATATTAAAAAGATTGTTTTTGCATCTTCTTCATCTGTATATGGAAACTGTAAAGAAAATATTTTTAGCGAAGATTTAAAGGTCACAGAACCAATTTCCCCATATGCAGCAACAAAATCTGCGTGTGAACAATTATTATATACATGGCATCATTTATATGGAATAAATGTTGTTGCTTTGCGGTTTTTCACTGTATACGGCCCGCGTCAACGTCCTGATTTGGCAATAAACAAATTTACCAGATTGATAATGTCAGATAAACCAATAGATATGTATGGTGACGGTTCAACAAAACGTGATTATACATATATTGACGATATTGTGGCTGGAATATGTGGGGCAATAAATTATGATAAAACTGGCTATGAAATAATTAATCTGGGTGGTGGCGAACCAATCACATTAAAAGATATGATTGCCACAATAGAAGATGTTTCTGGCAAAAAAGCAACAATCAATCAAATGCCTATGCAACCGGGCGATGTTGATAAAACAGTATGCGATTGGTCCAAGGCACAAAAATTATTGGGCTATACACCAAAAACATCATTTAAAGAAGGTATTCGCAAATTTGTTCAATGGAAAAAATCAATATAAGGAATTAAAAAATGTCAGATAAAACGTTCAAACTTTCACGATTTTTTTCTTACAAATCAGATGGTATAAAAAAGGTTGTTAAGTTTTGTGGAATAAAAATTCAACACACAAATAAATATAAAAAACTTTGTGCCAAGCTATCACAAACAAACAATCAATTACAACAAACACAAAAAGATTTAACCAATACATTAACGCAAACACGTAAAGATATCTTAGAAAACCAAAACCATATACAAAATGAATTGATTAAAATTAAGGATATCTTAGAAAACCAAAGCCGTATACAAAATGAATTGATTAAAATTAAGGATATTTTAGAAAACCAAAGCCGTACACAAAATGAATTGATTAAAATTAAGGATATTTTGGAAAACCAAAACCATACACAAAACGAATTGATTAAAATTAGGGATATTTTGGAAAACCAAAACCATACACAAAACGAATTGATTAAAAATTCTGATAATCAAATTAATTTGGTGAAATCTGTTCAAAAAAATCTTTCCATGGTTCGTACAGAAGCGAATAATAATTTCACAGTGATTCAAGAACGATTATTGTCAGTCACAGATTTTAAGAAAGCACTTGAAATTTGGTACCGTTCAAAAACAGGTTGTTTGTTAAATCTGGACAACCCAACAACTTATAATGAAAAAATTCAATGGTTAAAACTGTATGATTCCACACCCGAAAAAACACGTCTGGCAGACAAGTATTTGGTTCGTGATTGGGTCGCAGAAAAAATTGGTAAAGAATATTTGGTGCCAATTATTGGTGTTTATAATAAATTTGAAGATATTGATTTCGATAAATTACCAAACCAATTTGTGATAAAATGCAATCACGGTTCGGGATATAATATTATCGTCAAAGATAAATCGCAAATTAACATCGATGATGTAAAAAATAAAATTAACAAATGGATGCGTGAAAATTTTGCATATCGTTATGGTTATGAATTACACTATCGTGACATAGAACCCAAAATTATCATTGAAAAATATATTGAAAATCAGGGAACAAATGATTTATACGATTATAAATTTTGGTGTTTTGATGGCAAAGTTTATTATATTCAATTTTTATCTGAAAGAAATTTAGATGGTTTAAAAATGGCTTTTTATGATAAAAAATGGAACAAACAAAATTTTGTGTATGATTATCCATTGGATGTCAAAAATATCGAAAAACCAGATAATTTAGATGACATGATAAAATTGGCTGAAAAATTATCAACAGGGTTTAGTCATGTTCGTGTAGATTTTTACAGAATGAATGATGGAAAATTATATTTCGGTGAAATGACGTTCAGTTCTGCATCAGGTGTTTCAAAATGGAACGATGAAAATATAAATAAAAAATTTGGAGATTTAATTAAATTGCCATCAAAAATTTATGATTTGGATAAAAAACAATTTAAAGAATCAAAATAATTGTTTTCCCCAGGCATATAAATACCTGGGGATTGTTCGCTTTATTCTGTTAACCCCATTTTTGCATCTTGAATATTTTGAACACCAACATAATATTTACAGTTTATCATTTCTACCGGTTCGTTTGTTTCAATAATTTCTGTAAATTCCATACATGGCATATTTTCCAATTCTTCACGAGTTTCTGCAATCATAGCAATTAAATCGTTCTGTATTCCTAAAAACATATTATATCCTTTTATTTTGTTCCATTTGCATAAATAAACCTAAACTGATTTGTTAATCCGCCTGCGTTGTAATATACATACACAACATTATCTTTGGACACCGGCATTATAATTTCAAGATTTTGCACGCCAGAACTCCATGTTGAAACAGCCATATTTACTGATGAAATATTTGTAAATTTAACACGCTGACCAGATGCCGATGAAGTTTTTGCCAAATATAAATACCCATCTGCAGGCATTGTATATGCTGAACCATCTGCCCCCAATGTTAATTCAACAGAACTGTCGCCGGGCATAGATTGGTGTGTTATTGTATTTTTGCCTGTTGTGGTAAAATTTTCAGCATTTTTTAAAGATGTTATATCATTGTTAATTTGCGAAATATCGCCCAATTCCGTTATTTTTTCATCTATATTAACAATTTCGCCATGAATCGCATCTATGCGTGCCAGAACAGTTTCAAGTAATTCTTTGTTTGTAATTTCTGCGTATTTTTCAATTAAATCGTTTAATTCGTCTTTACGGTCTTTGATAACCTCCATTAAATAATTCAGGTCTTGATTTAATATGGTTGGATCTATGTTTTCAGTTGGTTGATAATCTACGTTTCTAATCAATGGTAAATGGCGTGCAATTGTTATACTGTCTAAATTTGTCGGCGCAGTTTCAAAAACGACTTTGCCCCCTGTATACGGAATATCTGCATCAGGCGCGGCAGACGTTCCAATAATAGTATATCCTGTGGTGATTTCACCATTTTTGGTCACAATAATATTTGAATTTTCAAAATATGGGAAATTAAAAGTAAATTCTGTTGTTGTACCATCACCCATATATGATACTTTTTGCATGATAACTCCTTTTGTTATAACAAAAAAGCCCACAAAAAATTGTGGGTAATAAAAAACGGGCGCAAAAACAACCCGCTGATGTGGTTAAATTATATCATAAAAACGATAAAAAATCAATTGTTTTTATTTTATTATACATTATAGTTATTCCTATAAATGATAAAAAATATGAAAAAATATTTTGTGCTGATTATAACATTATTTGGATTATTTTTATCCAAATCATTATTTATCTCTAATTGTGTATCTGTTTCATTTAATCAAAATACAACACAACCAATAGAATATCAGGTTTTTTGGACAGATGATAACCACGAAAAATTTTCCGAACATGCACAAAAGAAACTTACAACAAAAAATAATCAAACAAATGTTTATATCCGGATTCCCAACAAAAAAATAAAAAATTTCAGATTAGATACTGGTATTGAGCCGGGTGTGGTTGAAATTTCTGATTTGAAAATAAATGGTAAATCATTGGATTTAAATAATTTCAATAAAAGCGCAGACGTGGAATCTTTTGTTGTTAAAAACGGCAAAATGATAATAACATCAAATAAACATGACCCGTATATTGTTTATAAAGATATTATTAATGCCAATGGTAGTTTATCGATAAATTATCCGATATTTATAATATTACTGTGTTTTTGGTTGGCTTTGTCATGGGTATTGGTTTCGTTTGTATCAAACAAAAACAATAAAACAGATGCGATATTTGTTTTGTTGTTTGGAATATTAATTTGTATCCCAATGTTGCATATTTCAAATGCTGAAAAATCAGAACAAGAAAATAGAATGTTGGCCAAAAGTCCTGATTTATTTGTTGATGACGATATAAACAATAAATACGGCACACAATTTAATGATTGGTTTAATGACAGGTTTTTTGGACGCAATCTTGCAATGAACATTGATACAACCACAAAATATGCCTTTTTAAGCAATAAATATTGTATGAAAAACAATTGCTTGATTAATAAAGATTTTATCAAAAATTTTGATAGAGAAAACCCAAAGAGAAATATTCCAGACATAGAAGAAATACAAAAAGATAAACATGCTTTGATAAATTTATCAAATTTCTGTCGTGATAATAAAATAAAATGCTATTTTTTATCGGTACCAGAAAGAGAATTATTTCTGCCTGATGCAGATACATTACCGCAACCATATTTTACATACTCATCTGTATTATCAGATAATCTGAAAGACAATAAAAATTCTGTGTTCTTAGATATAACTTCACAATTATTATCGGCAAACAAAGCCGAACCTGTGTTTTTCAAAACAGACCACCATTGGACCGATTATGGCGCATGGATTGGATATAAAGCAGTTGCAGACAGATTAAAACAAGACGCCAAAATAACATTGTCAACAGATGAATCTTTTTACAGAATCAGTCGTAACAAAATGGTTCGTGCAGAATATCAACGTGAATATACCTACGGCAGCCTGTGCCAACAAATGAATATGTCTTGGACGTGCCCTTTATCATACGAATATAAATATTTTGATTTACCAAACGGGACAAAAATTATGCGAAATAATTCTCCAAAAGAACTGTTTGCTAAATACACAAATCCTGATGGTAATTATGGCGATATTATTATAATCGGAAATTCTATGACAGAAAATATTGTGCAATTTTTTGCACATGATTTTAAACATGTTTATAAATATCGTGCAAACAATTACGATGGTAAAGATTTAAACATGTCACGATGGGAAAAAGATATTTTGAAAATTAAACCACGGGTATTGCTGTTTGTTATTGATTCTAGTTTTTTAAATCATTTAAAAAACATGTGGGGAAAATAACGTATAATATGGTGAAAGATATGTTTTTTATAAAATATAAAAAATTTTTTATAATAATTTTGACATTGTTTTTATTATTACTGTCAAAACCATGGTTTACAACAAATTATATATCTGTATCGTTCAACCAAAAGGCAAGCCAACCAATAGAATATCAGGTTTTTTATGTAAATGATGGAACATATAAAGTCACAGAAAAACAATCTGTAAAATATAAAACAAATAATAAAAATGTAAAAATCAAAGTTTTTGAAAATGAAATAAAATTGTTTAGGTTAGATATCGGTGTCAAACCAGGAATAGTTGAAATATCTGATTTAAAAATAAACAGCAAATCATTAGATTTGAATAAGTTTAGCAAAAGCAAAGATGTTGAATCGTTAATTGTTGAAAACAATAAAATGATTATAAAATCTGATAAAAACGATCCATATTTGGTGTACAAAACAGATGTAAACGAAACAAATACTACTGTTTTAATAAATTATCCTATATTGATAATGTTGCTATGTTTTTGGTTGGCTTTGTCATGGGTATTGGTTTCGTTTGTATCAAACAAAAACAATAAAACAGATGCGATATTTGTTTTGTTGTTTGGAATATTAATTTGTATCCCAATGTTGCATATTTCAAATGCTGAAAAATCAGAACAAGAAAATAGAATGTTGGCCAAAAGTCCTGATTTATTTGTTGATGACGATATAAACAATAAATACGGCATACAATTTAATGATTGGTTTAATGACAGGTTTTTTGGCAGAAAACATTTTATACGCCTTTATTCACATATCAAAAAATCAATGTCTGTTGATAACGATAAAGTTTTGCAAGGCAAAGACGATTGGTTGTTTTACAAAGGCGATAAATCTTTGGAAAATTTCCAAAACAAAAATTTATTTTCCGATGAACAATTAAAACATTTTGCCGAATACCTTTCTGATATAAATAATTGGGCAATAAAAAATGGTAAAAGTTTTTATTATGTTATTGCCCCAGATAAAAATAAAATATATGGTGAAAATATAACTGTATTGAAAAAGTTTCGTCCCGACACAGACAGCAGAACCAATCAATTAGTAAAATATTTACACACAAACACAAATGTCACGGTAATATACCTGTATGATGTTATTATGCAAAATAAAGACAATGGTTTACTTTATTACAAAAATGATACACATTGGAATGATTTTGGTGCGTATATTGGATATCAAGAAATTATAAACCAGATAAAGAAAAAACATAAACAAATTATACCTGTTGTTTATACGGAAACGGACAAAAATTCACATGAATATGGTGATTTAACAAAGATGTTGGGTAATTCTGGTAAAAAAGATTTGACTGAATATATTCACCCAATAATAAAAGATAATGCCAAATGCAAATATAAAACCGATGATAAAAACCAAAGAAATGGTTTTATATGTTATAATAAAAATAAAAAATTAAATGTTTTTATATTACGCGATTCTTTTTTTGAAGCCCCGGTAAGATATTTTAATAATACATTTAATACTGTTAAATATGAATGGCGTTATGATATAACCAAAGATGATTTACAGTATATAAAAAATAATTCTGATATTATCATATTGGAACAAGTAGAACGTTTCATCCCGAAATTATATAATAAAAGTTTTCCAAAGGAGTAAACAATGTTATTTTCATCTATGACTTTTATTGGATTGTTTTTACCGATTGTATGCGGTTTATACTGGTTGACGCGTCATGAGTATCGAAACTATGTTTTATTGGCGGCCAGTATTTTATTCTATGCATGGGGTGAACCAAAATATTTGGCAATTATGTTGACTACTATTGTGGTTAATTATTTTGGTGCATTATTAATTGATAAATATAAACAACACAAAAAATGGATTTTAATTGGGACTATTGTGTCTGATTTGGGATTTTTGTTCTATTTCAAATACTTTAATTTTGTGATGACAAATATAAATACTGCATTTGGTGCCGATATTCCGTTCTTGGATGTTATTATGCCTATTGGTATTTCTTTCTATACATTCCAGGCATTGTCGTATGTTGTTGATGTTTATCGTGGTGATGTTGCCGTTCAAAAACATATTGATAAACTGGCATTATATATCTGTTTGTTTCCACAACTGATTGCTGGACCAATTGTTAAATATCATGATGTCAAAGATCAAATTGATAAACGTGAAGAAACATTTGATAAAGTTGTCTATGGTATCAAAAGATTCATTATTGGTTTGGCAAAAAAGATGCTGATTGCGAACACTATGGGCGCGGTTGCTGATAAAATATTCGCCCTGCCCGTTAATGAATTTTCAACATTAACTGCGTGGGTTGGTGCATTGGCATATACTTTCCAGATATTCTATGATTTTTCAGGATATTCAGATATGGCAATTGGTTTGGGATCTATATTCGGTTTTAAATTCTTGGAAAACTTTAATTACCCGTATATTTCTAAATCTATTACGGAATTTTGGCGCAGATGGCATATATCACTGTCCACGTGGTTCAAAGAATATTTATATATACCACTGGGTGGAAATCGTGTTGCTAAATCACGTATGTATTTAAATCTGTTTTTGGTGTTTTTGGCAACTGGTATTTGGCATGGCGCAGAATGGACATTTATTATTTGGGGATTGTGGCATGGGTTCTTTATCATTATGGAAAAATGGACAGGTTGGCATAAAAAGGAAGGTGGTATTGGATTGTCCGTATCTCAACACTTATATACAATGTTAGTGTTCGTTTTCGGTTGGGTGTTGTTCCGCGCTGACAATATCACATATGCGTGGCAATATTTCAAAAACATGCTGGGATTGGTCAAAAACCACAACATAACATATACACTGGGATACTATATCGATAATATTGAAATATTAACTTTTGCTGTTGCGGTGTTATGCGCAATGCCAATATTTAAAAATATCACTTTGCCAATAACAAACAAATATAAACATATTGCAATCAACACATGGATAATGACATTGTTTGTGGTATCAGTATCAGCAATTGCCGCATCCACTTACAATCCATTTATTTATTTCAGATTTTAATTTTATTCGTAGACCCCTTTCCAAATCGCAACGTTTGCGGACCTGGGGTCCTCTTCTTTCGCGACTAGACCAAAACTTTAATTTTTGAATTTTCTTTTGACCTGATTACACCTATTTTCATTGTATTTTATCCAAGTTTATGCAAGCATATAAGACATAATAAAAGGTGATTATTGTGGCTGCAGGATTAAAACCAATAAATGGTGAAATATTTTTATATAAAGATGATTATGGCACTATTAAATTGAACGGTTAAAATTAGTGCCACCGATGCAAAACAGTATGCCGAAGCAATATACGATGAATTTAACAAAACACAAAACATAGAAAGCGACTTTGACAGGATTGTAAAATTAACAAAAAAATAAAGGCATTATATATGACCAAGAAAACAAATAAATTTAATAACGACAACTCAAATACCTGTGGTGGCAAGGCCACGGGACTGGCACTATTAAACAAAATGAAAATGCCGGTTCCACAATGGATTGCCTTGAATTGGTCCCAAGCATCAAACATATCTGATAAACTGCTTGATAAAATAATCGAATATTTTGGTTCCGACAATTTAGTTGCCGTTCGTTCATCTGCCGATAACGAAGACGGCACACAAAAATCCTTTGCCGGTATGTTTGAAAGCAAATTAAACGTACCGACAACAAAAAATGATTTACGCAATGCTATTTCCTCTGTTATTGCCAGTGGCACATCATTACGTGTAAACGAATACGATGGTGGCAATAACAATATGGGTATCGTGATTCAAAAAATGATAAAGCCTATTATTTCTGGTGTCGCTTTTACCGGCGCAATAGATACAGATGGTTCAGATGTTGTGTTGATAGAAGCAACATATGGTCTGGGCGATAAATTGGTGTCAGGATTGGTGACACCGACACAAATCAAGGTTCCTATACACGATGATATTTTAGACCAAGATAATATTTTTATTTCTGGAAAATTATTGCCGGGTATTGATTTAATAAATAATTTGATTAAACAAATACAAATTCTACGCAATAAATCCAAGACAAAATTGGATACAGAATGGTGTATCGATTCTGATAATAATGTCTGGTTCGTCCAGGCACGTCCAATAACACAACCGGTATTTATCAAACCCAGAACCACAAATTCCGCAATACCTGTTGTTGGTGGAACTGTGACCGCGCCTGTTTTTGTGATACCAGAACTGGGGGCACATACGTCCCCGGAAATTATGAAAAAACGTTTTGCGGAATTTCCAGACGGGGCAATATTGGTTGCATTATATACCGAAGTTGACTTTGTCCCAATTATGAAACGCGCATCTGGTATTATTACCGAACAAGGCGGTGTATTAAGCCATGCGGCTATATTATCACGCGAACTGGGTATTCCATGCATTGTAAATTATCCAAACGCAACAAAAAAATTTAAAAATGGTGATATAATCACAATGAATGCAACCACCGGTCAAATCAAAGAAGATATCGAATTTATACAATCAAATGAAACCGCCTGGATGGATGAAGCATGGTTGTTTGATAATATAAAACGCATACCATATAACAGTGACTGTGTCTTGGTAGAATCATTACCAAATCGATTAAATGTTTATGCACCATTGATGGAATCTAAAGATGTTTCAGATTTAAATTTATTCATCCGTAAAAAATTTGGTGTTGCACCAAACATCATCCGTGGCGATTCCCAATAC
Organism: uncultured Pseudomonadota bacterium; assembly: GCA_946613885.1. Lineage (GTDB taxonomy): Bacteria > Pseudomonadota > Alphaproteobacteria > Rs-D84 > Rs-D84 > Enterousia. The sequence continues at coordinate 67,062 of CAMOGA010000002.1, read as the reverse complement.
AGCCAGAAATTCTTTTCTTGGTTTGAAGACAGAAACCATAAAAAATTACCCGGCTATTCTGCGGCACTAAACAAAGCATATAATGTCGCAAAATCTATGTCTGCATCCGCCGTTCACCGTTTTTATAAATCTTGTATAAATACTGCAAAAAAATATATTTCTTTGGCACAAAACACTACAAATGCCGCAACCAGATTATATTACAGTGAAAATGTTGTTGCACAATACATAATATTGGACGTCATATTTCCTCGTGCAATCGCACTTTATCAACTGTATTATGAAACCGCACAAAAATTACACCTGGCTGGTGCAACATTTGCTGATTTGCTGGCACTAAAAAAAATAAAAGGAATTCCAAAAAAATATTATGATTTTATTACTGCTTTATCACAAGAACGCAACGATATTTATCCAAAATTCCAAGAATTATTTCCCGAAATTGCCGGATATTGGGTGCCAGAAAATGCGACCAAAATGCAACGGGCGGCATTAAATGCTATTGGTATAAAAGATACAGATAATATGTTTATGCTAAATGAATTTTATAAAAATTTATCAAAAGTAAAAAAAATTGTGTAAACCGCCGTAAAAAATTTATCTGACGGCAAACCGACATTATTCCGCCTTTTTGCTGTGGGGCGGACCAGGGGTCCTCTTCTTTCGCGACTAGACCAAAACTTTATTTTTGAATTTTCTGTTAAGCCAATACACCGAATAACATAAAACTGGAATTACAAATTTTTTACGTCTATAATCAATACGAAGGAAGTAAAAATGACACAATCGACCAATATAAAATTATTTGAAGATAAAAATATTCGAACCCTTTGGGATGATAAAGTAGAAAAATGGTATTTTTCTGTTGTGGATATCATAAGTGTGCTTACAGATTCCAATTATCAACAGGCACGAAATTATTGGAAAGTATTAAAAAATCGCCTTAAATCAGAGGGTAACGAAACGGTTACAAATTGTAACCAGTTGAAAATGCTTGCCCCAGATGGCAAAATGCGCGAAACAGATGTTGGGGATGCAGAACAGATTTTACGCTTAGTACAATCTATCCCAAGCAAAAAAGCAGAACCTTTTAAACAATGGCTGGCACGTGTTGGTTCTGAAAGATTAGATGAAATTGCAGACCCCGAAATTGCTATAAATCGCGCATTGGAAACATATGCCAAAAAAGGTTATTCTCTTGATTGGATAAATCAAAGATTAAAAACAATCGAAGTTCGAAAATTACTTACTGACGAATGGGACCGTGGTGGTGTCAAAAAAGGTGTAGAATACGCTATTTTAACAGATGAAATTTATAAAGGCTGGACTGGGATGAATACCCGCCAATATAAAAAGTTAAAGGGTTTATACAAAGAAAACCTGCGTGATAATATGAGCAATTTGGAATTGGTTCTGAATATGCTAGCCGAAGCCACAATAACAGAAATCGCAAAAAAAGAAAAGCCATACGGTTTGTCAGAAAATCTTCGTGTTGCACATGAAGGCGCAAGCGTAGCCGGTGATGCCAGAAAAAATATTGAATCAAAAACTGGCAAACCTGTTTTAACTGGTCGCAATGCCAAAGAGTTGAAAAAGATAACGAAGAAATAGCCCAAACGAATCGGTTTTCTGGGCAAAAATAATTATTTTTAACAAAAATTGTTTAAAAATCCCACACTTCAGAGTATTTTGTACAAAAAAACTGCTGATTTCTGCAGCAAATCAGTGCCTACAAAGCACTGTTATCGGGCTTTACAAAATTGCAAGCAGAAAAGTGAAAAAATAAAAAATTTTTTTCTTAAAAAAATAAAAAAACAACTATATATTGTGTATGGTTAATAAAAATCATTACAACATGTGGTTTTTATTAAAGAACACCCACCGATAAATCGGTGGGAAAATATGAACCGGAGAAAACCGATTACATACTAAGAACAGTTGTATTATAACATACAAAAAAGATTTGTAAAAGGTTTTTCTCCGGACTCTTAACAAAAGGAGTAAACTATGGCTATATATTCTATAAACTATGACCTTGTTAACCCAGGCCAAAACTATAACGATCTTATACTTGCGATAAAATCGTACGGTGTTTGGTGTCATGCTTTGGAATCTTGTTGGTTGATAAAAACTGAACAATCTTCATCGGATATTTATGATTATTTATCAAGATATCTTGATAGTAACGATAAAATACTTATAATGAAGGCTTCCGCACCGGCTACGTGGAAAAGCTTGGATAACAAGGTTAGCGAATGGATAAAAAATAATCTTCACTAAAACAAGGTAAAAACCGGTCGTTTGACCGGTTGTTTATTAAATACAAAATTTTATTTTTTACAAGTCCCGACTATGCCATATTTTGTCATAAAAGTATCCATTGTTTGTGGGGATATATATGTTGTTTTGAATATGTTGTTGACATCAATAAGCGGCATAATCATTTCGCGTATTTTTTTATTATCAAACAAACAATATTCCATATTATATCTGTCTTCGGGTAATGATGCAGAACTTTTGCTGATATCATGTTTTTCCATATTTTCTACAGCATCCAATGTAAACCAAATTTGGCCGTTTGGTTTTACAACACGACAAATTTCATTAAGCATTGGCACAACATTATCGCATCCTAATAAATTCACAACTTGAATAGCAAACACCGCATCAAATGTATTATCAGCATAAGGCATTTTTCTGGCATCCGCGGTTACCGTTTTAATGTTGATATTTTGCTCGCCAGCTAAACGACTTAACCGTTGCATACTAAAATCATTTATATCCAATGCATCAACATCAAAACCACTGCGTGCAAAACGCATAGAATAATGTCCTTGACCGGCTCCGACATCCAATACATGTTTGACACCAGCATCTTTCCATTTTTGCATAATTTCGCCTGTTTCAATCATAAACATTTTTGACCAAGCCTGAATTTCTTCTTCACTAAATTTTTCCCAATACCATTCGCCAGTTACCCCATTAGCAGAACCTTTTTTTCTATTGTTAAAAAACACAATAATACACACGCAAACTAGCAAACCAATCATCAAAGCCCAAATAAATTTATACATAGTATTCTCCTTGATAAACCAAGTTTTATGCTACAATTTAACAAAACAATTCGCAATAAAAAATTTCATGTAAACCGCCGTATAGTCGATGTGTAGAATTTGTAAAAAATTTACATCTGCCTTTTTGCTGCGGGTCGGACCAGGGGTCCTCATCTTTCGCGACTACGCGGCTCGGGATTGTTTCGCTGCGCTTCGCCACCTTGCAAAATCCACCTTCGTTAAAACTTCGGTGGACCGGCGTTATTCCGCCTTTTTGCTGCGGGTCGGACCCCTGTGCCGGTCTCCAAATCCCAGATACCAAAATAAAAAACGACCACCTTGGGTCGTTTGTTATTTTGGTAGCGGCGAAGGGATTCGGACCCCTGACCAAAGGATTATGATTCCTCTGCTCTACCACTGAGCTACGCCGCCAATGTGGTGTCATTATAACAGAAAATTTTTGCTTTGCAACAATATTCATTTTTATTTATAATATATACCATGCTGAAAAAATTTATCGTTTTATATGCTCTGGCTATGCCAATGACTGCTGTGGCAGAGTGTTCTATTTTGCCAGAAAAAGACCCTTTTATGGGTGAATACAGAAATCAAATTGCTTTTGGTATCGGTCAAGGTTTCGATACTGGTATTTTATTGCCGCCACCGGTACGTCCTGTCCCGTTCTATATTGCATCCATACGATATTCACAACCAACGGATTTTTTCAGAATACCCGCCAGACGTTCTTTGAATTTATCACAAACAATTGGGCTGTATGAAAAAAATGGCTGGAAATGGCAAGATTTTTCTATACCGATGATATACGTAGATGAAGATATCGCCCTGTTCCGGTATAATGATTTATATGCAGGATTGGGTGCTGGTGTTGGTTTGCAGGCACAAGAAAACGCACGTTTGGGCGCAAAATTGATTTTTGAATTCAAAGTGACATTTGGATATAATTTCAATGATAAATGGGGAATGGAATTTTTTATCCAACATTTTTCAAATGCAAACACTGCCGATGAAAATAATTCCTATGCGTTTTATGGATTGGGTTTGACGTATAATTACTAATTACCAATCAATTGGTGTTTTTCCATTTTTAACCAAATATTCATTGGCCAGTGAAAAATGATGGTTTCCAAAAAAACCACGATAGGCAGACAATGGTGACGGATGCGCACTTTTTAAAATCAAGTTATTTTGTGCGTCAACAAATTCTGCTTTTTTTTGGGCAAACGACCCCCATAACATATATACAATATTTTTACGATTGTTTGCCAATGCACGAATAACTGCATCTGTAAATGTTTCCCAACCGTGTCCTGAATGCGATGCTGCAACATGCGCCCGCACCGTTAATGTTGAATTTAACAATAACACGCCCTGACGCGCCCATGCAGATAAATCGCCATTTGTAATACTTTTATGACCAATATCAGATTCTATTTCTTTATAAATATTTTGCAACGATGGCGGCAAATCAATTCCGTTTTCAACCGAAAAACACAAACCATGCGCCTGACCAGGTTCATGATATGGGTCTTGGCCAATAATAACAACCTTGACATCTGGCAATGGGCATAAATTAAACGCGTTAAAAATATTTTGTGGTTTCGGATAAATTGTTTTACCAGACAAATATTCACCACGAACAAAATCTGTCAGATTTTTAAAATAATCTTTTTCAAATTCATCAGATAAAATATTCTTCCAAGATTGTTCAATTTTTACATCCATTTTACACCCCCGGAATTAAATGATTTTGTAATGATTTCCATAACACTACATCAATATACCCACGTGGCAAACCGGTTTCTTGTTCCAAATGTTCAAACATTTTATCACAACATTTTTTTATTTCTGCGTCTAAATTTCCATTATCTATCTTTTGTGCTAATGCGCGGTTTCCGCTGTATACAACACCCAGACGCTGAATCCAAATATCATATTTTACAACATTTTCCCCTAAATTACGTGCCAGATGATTTGCAGTTATTTTTCCAATATGTGGTAATTTTTGTAAATATAATAATTTTTCATCTAATGATTTACATTTATAAAAATCGTCACAAAATTTTTGTCGATTATTCCAAATTTTTACAATCGCATTTATTTTGTTTTTATTATTAAATATTTTTAATAAATCATCAATTGATGGATTTTCATATATTTTATCAATAATTATTTTGTGAATACGTTTTGCTGTTTTTTGTGAAAAACCGCCTGCCAAAATAACATAAAACACAGCGCTTGCAAATTCATCAGATGATAATTTTTTTGGATTTGATAAATTTTGTTTTATTTCATCAAAAGATTTATCATCACTGTCCAACCCCATATTGCGCAATTGTTTTTCTAAATCTAAAAACCAGGCAGCAGAAAACATTTATCCATTTCTTTTTTTAAAATTTGTAATTGCAGTATATAAAACAGAATTATCCGGCGATTCATCAGATTCAATCATTTCATTTTTTATTTTCTCAACGGCCTCATCAAATGCACGATTGTTTTCTTCGATATTTAATTGTTTTTTTAATTCATTATAACGTGCAATTTTTTTCGGATCTTTGGTTGGATTATGATGATTGTTAAGCACTTCGTATTGTAATTTAGAAAATTCAGCCCATAATGGATCAGATTCTGGAACATCCCTAGAAGAATTATCAAAAACAATTTCCCCATTTTGGTTTATTTTGTAATCTGTCATATTTCCTTCCTTTGATACGATAATTACTCTTTTTCTGTAATTGCCTGTTTCAGAATATTGTCCGCCCAATCATCTTGTTTTGATGATTGATTTACCCCAATTTGTTTTTGAAAAAAATTAATGTGCCCATTTAAATATTTTTTTATATCATCCAAACATCCCTGTAAAACAGCAGGATTGATATTTTTATTTTTCTGATACATTTGATGCAGTCCTAATACAGGAACTTTCAATTCATTATATAACGAAATTGCATCTTTGGTATCTGTAAATAAATACACATTTAATTCTTCGACAAATTTATTAAATGCAATATCTGAAAAACCATTTTGTTGGATGTTTTTATACATTTCATCAAAACTGTTTTTAATATTTGAAAGACATGTTAAAGATAACGCTTCGGTCATTTCTGGTTTCATAGAATCAACAACAACCTTGAATTGCTTTATTTTTTCTAAACGTGTATTCATATCCATCGTGCCATTAATCATGGATTCGCACGATTTTTTTAATAATGTCTTATAATCAAGTGAAAACAAATCACTTTTTAAAATATTATTTGCAGCGTCTATCAAATCCTGAATAACACTGTAATTACCCTGGGATTTTTCATAGAAATCACTATATTTGTCTGTACATTTTTTTAAGTTTTTGTATTCTTTTAAAATGCTGTATAATTTATCAGACATTATTAGATTCCTTTATTTTACTTATACATCCAAATTAGCGTTAAGAGCATTTTCAACGATAAAGTCACGACGTGGTTCAACAACGTCACCCATTAACATTGAGATAACTTCATCTGCCTGTGATGCATCTGTGATTTTAACCTGGAATAAAGAGCGGTGATTTGGATCCATTGTTGTTTCCCACAATTGTTCTGCGTTCATTTCCCCCAAACCTTTGTATCTCTGTATCTTTAATCCTGTTTTTGCATATTCAAAGGCAGTGTTTAACAACGCGAACGCACCCCAGATTTTTTGTGATTTGTTTTTCACACGCAACGTAGTCGGTTTTGAAAATGTATCAATCAATTCATCACGTCCGGACATCCTTTGCCAGGAACGAATTTCTGGCCCGTTGATTTTTTCACGTGGTAAAACATGTGTTTCCGTCACAGAACGTAATGTACGGGTAATCTTGATACCGTCATTATCAGAAGAAATTTTCCAACCACGTTCAAATTCTAATTCTTCAGCATCCAGCATATGTTCTGCATTTGCAAAATTTTCCGCACTTTCATTTTCAAAAACTTTATTCAATGCCAATGCTTCGACAAAACGCAATGGAACAATATGATTTAATCCCTGTAAATTATTTTTCATATCATCAACCAATTCCAATAAACGTTTGAAATCTGCACCAGCCAATTGTTGACCATCAGCCGTTTCAATCATACCGTCTGTTGCCAATTGATCCAATAAATAATCATCCATTTCGCGTTCGTTTTGGATATAGATTTGTTGTTTACCACGTGTCACACCATAAAGTGGTGGTTTTGCAACATAAATATATCCACGTTCAATTGCCTCCGGCATATGACGATAAAAGAACGTCATCAACAATGTTTGAATATGTTGTCCGTCCACATCAGCATCGGTCATAATGATAACTTTGTGATATCTGAATTTTTCAATATCAAAATCGTCTTTGCCGATACCTGCACCCAACGTTGTAATTAACGCACCAATCGTATCAGAAGACAACATTTTATCAAAACGCACACGTTCAACATTTAAAATTTTTCCACGCAATGGCAAAATCGCCTGAGTTTTACGGTCACGTCCCTGCTTTGCGGTACCGCCAGCCGAATCCCCCTCAACAATAAATAATTCACATTTAGCAGGGTCTTTTTCAGAACAATTTGCCAATTTACCAGGCAAACTGCCCAATTCTGGACCTGTCTTTTTACGTGATAATTCACGTGCTTTACGTGCGGCCTCACGCGCGGTTGCGGCTTCTACAATTTTATCAACAATCATTTTTGCAATTGTTGGGTTTTCTTCCAGATATTCATACAACAAATCTGTCACTGTATTTTCAACCAGTGGTCTAACCTCACTGGATACCAATTTATCTTTGGTTTGTGAACCGAATTTCGGGTCTGGTATTTTTACACTAACAATACTGGTTAAACCTTCCCTAAAATCTTCACCAGACAAATTTATTTCTTTCTTGATATTCTGTTCGGCAATGTATTTATTCAATGCACGTGTTAAACCTGCACGGAATCCCGCCAAATGTGTTCCGCCATCACGATTTGGAATATTGTTAGTAAAACACAATGATGTTTCCGTGTATGCCGTTGTCCATTGTAAAACAATTTCAATATAAGAATCATCAATTGTTTTAATCATTTGAATTGGGTCAGCATTTAATAATTCTTTGGATTTATCCAGATATGTTGCAAAGCCCTTTAATCCATCGGCAGAATGAAAACTGCGTTCAACCTTTTCAGAACCACGCAAATCTTCCAAAACAATATGAACGTTCGCATTTAAGAAAGATTGTTCACGCAACCAAACTTCCAATGTATCAAAATCAAATTTTGTTCCAGTAAACGTATTTGGAGATGGCAAGAAAGTCACTTCTGTTCCGTGTTCAATACCACTAGTATTTTTTGTAATTTTCAAATCAGATGTTGGAACACCTTCGGCAAAAGACATTTGTGCTTCGTTTTCACCGCGCCAAACACGTACTTCCAACCATGTTGATAACGCATTAACCACCGACACACCAACACCATGTAAACCACCAGAAACCTTATACGCACCATTACCTTCGTTATCAAATTTACCCCCAGCATGCAATTCGCACATAATCAATTCCAGCGCACTGCGTCCTGTTTCATGGTTAATATCAAATGGCATACCACGTCCATTATCACGAATTGTGACCGAACCATCGGCATTTAATGTGACAATAACAGTATCCGCATAACCAGCCATTGCTTCGTCAATAGAGTTATTTACAACCTCGTAAATCATATGGTGCAAACCATCGCCACCTTCGCCAACGTCACCAATATACATTCCAGGTCTTTTTTTAACCGCTTCCAGACCTTTTAAAACTTTAATTGAATCACCGGTATATTCATTATTTACTGTCATTTAAAAATCCTTTCTTTTTGCTGTTCAAAACATAGCAATTTATGATATAATTATCAAGGAAAAATAAGAAAAAAACGTAAAAAAGGATAAAAAAATGAAATCTGTTCATGGTAAATCTGCAACAGCAGAAGATTGTAAAAGATTGAAAACTGTTGGCTCGTTGGCAAAACCAATAACAACATATTCCAAAGACGATTATTTAACCCCGGCTAAGGTGGCTAAACGGTTTGATATTTCAACAGAAAAAGCAAAAAGTATCATGAAAACTTTAATTTTTAAACATGCTACATTTGTGATTAATGGTCATAAATCACCGGTTATTGTAAACATGGGTACGGGAACACCACGTTTACATCCGCTGGCAATTGATATTTTTCAAGATTATTTGAATAAACAAAAGGCAAAATAATGAAATTTAAGTTATTATATTATGGTGATATATTAACAAACCCAAAAAAACGGGCGCAACATATTGCCGATATTCGTATGCAATTTCATCCGCAATTAAAGAAATTAATTGAATTTAAACCGTGGGATAATTTGACTAAATTTATGATGCCTGACGCAACAAAAAGCCCAATTATAACACGTCATATTGGTGGCATTGATTGGAATCCAATTATTACCCCAAACCTAAAAATGATTGCAGAATTGGATATTTTGTTAATGCATCCTGAGATTATAGGTGTTCCGCGTTCTGATATTGATAACCGTGTTAAAACAATTTTGGATGGTTTACGTTGTCCACAAAATGAACACGAAATCGGTCAAAACACACCGCGTGATATCGGTCCAATTTATACATTATTGGATGATGATCATTTGGTGACAAAACTAAATGTTAACACCAGCCATTTGTTATCTCCAAATATTTTTCCGTGCGACACAGAAAGAACACCAGATTCTGTGTTTATGTTGATTGACGTAAATGTTCGTGTGACCGAGGGGACTTTGGAAAACCTGCCGTTTATGGCATAGTAAAAAAACCGGTATTTACCGGTTTTTTTTACATCAATACAGATGTTATTTGTTCCTGCATCTGGAAAGTACCCATTACAACCCATCCAATTATTAATGATACGATAATGATTCCGATACTGTTTAATACACTGGATATATTTTCCATTTTACGGACAGATTCTTCCATGTAATCATCCGCTATCTGTTTTAAATTCTTGTCAAAATCGTTCATATCAGCATATATAATCAAATCGCCGATAATTTCATTACTGGGAAATTCTTTACCAGTCATTGCCAGCGCATTTCCCAGATTTTCACCATTTGCGATATAATGCATTGTTTCATCCAAGATGTCTGATAAATAACGATTTGATGAATCTGCCAATAACCGCATTGCATCAGGCACAGATACACCGGCAGATACCATTGCAGATAAAGACATTAACCAACTGACCGATAATTGTAATTTGTATGTGTTCCATGGTGCAAATCTGTCAAAAAACGTGCGTAAACGCCCCGTCCACACCGGTAAAGATGCCCATATAATAAATATCAACACAATAAAAGTACCGGTCACAACGTGCCAATATTTGCCGGCAAAACCAGACACAAATATCAAAGATGCCGCCGTACCACGCCATACAACTGTCGAACCGGCTGCATCTGCCAATGGGGGAACCAAATACAAACCAACCATAATTATTATTGCAACCGTTAACGCAAATAAAAACAACGGATACGCCACCGCGGATAACATAGCACGTTTTATTCTGTTAATCCCACCGACAATATGTCCTATGTTTTCCAATGATATTAACAAACTGGACACATTTCCAGACGTTAACAACAATGTTTCTTCGTTTGGAACCCAATCTTGTGTTGCCTGGGCAAAAGTCATTCCACGCTCTAAATTTTGTTGAATTTCACGCATCGCAATTGCAAAGGGTTCGTTTGGTTTTTTACCGTTATTTGATTCAATCATTTCTATACGATGCAACGCATCCATTAATGTGAAATTATTCCGCAACAAAGATGCGATTTTACGCGAAACAGCCATACGTTTTTCAGTATCTGTTTTAAACACAAATTTCGCATATAATAATTCCAAATTATTCATATCTTAATATACCCACGGTCTGTCTAATAATCCAACCCAACGTTCCAATTCATCCACACCAATAATTCCACGCAACATTAATTCAGTAGCAGCCTCTTTCAATGTTCGCCCGTTCATTTTTTCCAGCCAATATTTCAATGCGTTTTCTGTTTCGCCTGCCAATGCTAAACTTAAAAATTCGCTGTTTGTCATGATGATTTCGCCAGCCTTGATACGACCAATTGTACCCGTCCCATTACAATGTTCACATCCGACACCACGAATATAAACCTGATTCAATCCTAAATCACCAAACGCATCCCTGACACGATTATACGCACCGTGTTCATGATGTTCATTTAATGGTTCACGACAATATGGACATATTTTTTTGAACAATCGCATAGATACCAATCCACGCATCATTGTTTCGTCTTTTAACTTAAATGCCTCAACCCCCATGTCCAACAAACGTGTCAAAGCACCCATTGCAGAGTTTGCATGCAAAGTTGTCCAAACATTATGCCCAGACAATGCACCCTTGACCGTTAATTGTGCCGCAGATAATGTTCGTATTTCACCGACCATCAATGTATCAGGATCACTACGCAAAGCGGCAGCCAGCGCCTCAGTAAATTTTTCTTCACGTTGTTCTTCGTTAATCGCATTAACCACAGGCATTTGATGTGCACCAAATATTTTTTGTTCTGCCGGGTCTTCTACGGTAATTAAATTTATTTCATATCTGCGTTCTTTTAACATTAATGCCATATTGCGAACCAATGTCGTTGATTTTCCAGATGATGTTGGTCCTGCAACAATAACCAGACCGGTTGGCGCAGAACGCAGGCGCATTAACATTTTTTGTTCATATTCATTAAATTCTTGTTCTGTTTTGATACCTTCACTGGGGTTATCATATAATAAACGCATAACAACATACTGAGACCCAAACGCAATTGGATTAAATTGCATTCTGATTCCCAAAACCCCCGATGGTAAATATAAATCTTTGGTTCCACGTAATGGTGTACGACCGTCTTTCTGGGCGGTTTGATATTCGTTTTGTGCATAACTGGAATTAGAAATATCAGCAGACGCAAACGCCGCACGAACAAAAGATTCACCCCATCCAGAATTATATTCAAAAACCGGTTGCATACTGCCATCAATACGAAAATAAATTGTTGTTTGATCTGCAACCTCAATATGAATATCAGAAACCTTTTGTGCCGCCGCACGTGCAATTATATCAACAAAATCTTTCTGCATATTGTTGTCATAATCAACACGTGAACGTGAATTTACACCCAAACGTTCTTCGTATGTTTTATATATACTGGAAATCAATCCCAAATCTGAATAATACGGTTCTTTGATAACACGATTATTTTGACGCAATAAATCAATAAAAGCCAACACGCGCCCGTCATATCGATGGGTACGCGATATAATAATTTCACCACCAGAAAAATATGCCACCAAATTTTGCGTATCTTTTGGTATAGCCAATTCACCTGTATAACCGGTTAACAGTTTGTTTCCTTTGGCAAACAGGTAATCTAGTATTTTTTTTACATCGGCATTTTCCAAACCATTTGGTAATGTCTGTTCTGGTGTATTTGCAAAATTATCGTCCATACTTTGCATTGATTATTTTCCGATATTCAAACTTTCCGTGTTGCCATCTTTTTCAAAAACAATTCCATCGTTCAAAGAAATAGATTTTACAATATAACCATCCAATTCTTTGCCCACAGAAATACGTTTGTTTTGTCCCGAAGACACTTCTTCAATTGTTGCCTGTAATTGATTATCAACACCAACAACATTGATTAATTTATATCTTTTATTGATATCTGTTTCTTCTGGGTTTTGTTGTGTTTTTGTTTTTATAACAACATCTTCGTCATCATCAATCGAATCCTGTTGGCGCATTAATTTTTCTGTTTGTATTTCTAACTGTTTTTTTGCAGATTCTAATTCTGCCTGTTGTTGTTCTGCACGGCCAGATAAAGTATCCAATTCCATTTGTAATTTAATTCTTTCAGCATTTAATCTGTCCAATTCCAAATCCAGTTGAGCACGTTCTTTTTCTAATTGAGCAACAACTTTTTCTTGTTCCAGGGTGGTAATTTTTTCAAACAAAGAACCAGATGCATCATAATCAGATAATGCCTGAGATGAAACTTTATCTGCAAATTCTTCATCACTTAAATCGTCTGAAACAGATTCTTCCGATTGTTCTTGTTCTTCAAATTCATTATCAATGGAATCATCGTATTCTTCAAATACGTCATCAGTATAAATGGTTTCAGCATACGAATAACTGTTCATGCCAAAAATCATTAAACCAACCATCATCACTATGTTTAATTTTTTTATCATATTCCACCCTTTTGTTTTATTTAGAATAAATTATTATTTCATAATTCCAAATTCGTGTATTCGCATGCCATGACACAGCCGTCATATAAACACCATTAAAGCCCTTGAACGCCTGCATAAATTCCATTGGTGTTAATTTAGACGACACTGCTATTTCCGTCACGTGTAATTGTTCTGTTTTATTGTTATTCATAACGGTATCGGTGACACCATTAATTTCAGCGTTAATATTTGCCTGTTGGAATATTGTTGCAACATCACGCATAATTGTTTCTTGGTCACGTTCATCAATTTCAGAACCGGTTTTTAATTCTGGTAATCTGACCCGCAAAATAATTTCATCATCAGACATTTGTTGAACCGTTGCGCCAGGCATTAAATCACCGCCTATTTCATAAAAATCATTTAATGTTCCAAAATCACGTGAAAAAGTCGCAGACACAAATTCACCATCACATTTCGCGTGCGTTTGATTCCATCCTATAATTGGTTGCATAACAAACGCAATCGCTTTATAACACAAATTTGCGCGTTCCATCATATCTGGCAAATTATCATACGGATATATAATTTTTGTTTCTGTAATCTGTTTAACATCATTAACATTTTGTTTTTTAGATTCAATTTGTTGTCTATATTTATCGATTGTTTCCTGAGTTATATTTGGAACATGAACTTTTTGTACAGAAATTGGATTTTTTAAAACATACAAACCAAATAAAATAAATATAAACACGAAAAATAATGTTGGCACGATTGATTTTGCAACACTTATTTGACGTAATTTTATACCAGTTCCACGACCAATTAAATCTGTTAAATATTTTTCTTGGGATTTTGGAATACCCCATGATGCAGGTGCAAACAAACCGCCCCAATCTGGAATTTGTGATAATTCCATAAAAAATTTACGTGCCGTATCTGCATTATCCAGTAAAACATCACGAATAATAATCCCGTTTCTAACCGCAATCAAATAATAATTATTATCAACACGAAACACCGCCAGAAAAGAAACAAATTCAGACAATGCGTTTATTACTTCCACCGCAGCACTCATCATGCCAGATTTTGCACCGTCACGATTGCTGGTCAAACCAATCATAGATTTATAATCAATATACAGTGTATATTTTTTATTTTTAGATAATTGTTTAGCATAATTTTTGGCATTATTACCAACCCCCATGGGTTGCCAAAACAGCCCCGTGGCATATTTTTTACGGTTAATTGTTATTATTTGTTTTATCACTTCCCTCTCTTGTTAAAATATTATAACACAAACTGATAAAAAAAATAAAGACGAAATTTATAATAATCGGTCGTATTTCTACGACCGTTTTTTTATTTATTGCATTTGTATACTTTTACTTTGAATTTATATGTTTGTTCAGGACCAAAAACCGCACCTGGATTATTTACAACATCTTCTGACGCGATGTAATATGTATCCCCAATATTTTTTTGTTCTAAAATTGTTTTTTCAATATATTCACGTTTATCCATCATTCTGTAATTTGTAATTGATGAATTTAAATTATATAAAAATTCACAATCTGTCGGTTCTGTATCAACCATTTTTAAACCATTATCTGGTTTTACAGTTGTCGCACATGCCGCCAAACCCAATACAGCACAACACAAAGTTATTTTTTTCATACTTTCTCCTTTTATTTTTCGATTATTTCATAATTTGAAGTATCGCTGAATAATTTCTGTAAAACCAGATTATTCAACGCATGTGAACCCTTAATGGATTCCAAATGTCCGTAAATAAAACCACCGGATGTGAACATATCACCAACGGCATCTATGATTTTATGACGAACAAATTCGTTTTCATAATGTAATGTATTTAAAGTTGTATCACCATTTGCACTTAATACAATAACATTATGTTCGTTTGCGCCGTGCGCCATACCATGCGCCTTTAATTTTTCCCATTCAGAATATTTTCCAAACGTGCGTGATTTTGAAATATTTTTTACAAAATTATCCACAGATTTTTTCGTGCCATCCAGTACGCAAGAATATGATTGTGTACCAATAACCTTGTCAGGATACACCAATGTAGCATCTATTTTTAAACCGTTTTCATTTGGGGATAATTTAACATAACCATTACCACGCCGCCAAATCGTATGATTTAAAATTATAGTTTTTATTTTTTTCCAACCACGCATATTTTTAACCAAATCATTACGATGCGCAACAATGGTTTTCTTAACAATAATTTTTTTCATAACAGTTTTTTTATCAACAACTGGGGCTAACAGTTTTATAAATTCATACGCACTGCCATCCAAGATTGGCGTTTCGTTGCCATCTATATCAATAATCGCACTATCAATACCCAAAACAAACAAAGCCGCCATTAAATGTTCAATCGTTTGAACATGTGCAGCATTTTTGTTTCCAATTGTGGTGTTGCGCATCAATGTTTCGCCAACATTATTAAATGTTGCAGGTATCAATTCAGAATTTGGTATATCAATCCTGTTAAAAAAAATCCCAGTTTTTTTTGACGGTTTTATAACCATATTCACTGTTTTACCAGAATGAATACCAACGCCAGATATTTTAACCTTGTTTGTTATCGTAGTCATGTAACCTTTCCTTTAACCAATTAAAAAATTTACCGTCTATTTCTGTATCCAGCGCAGAAAATGCAATTTCTTGTTGTGCCCAAATTGGCAAACGCACCCAATCTTTTTCTGTGGTTAACAGTTTTGCTTTGTTGGATTCTGCACGTTTTATCAGTTTTTTTATATCTGTATCTGTATATTGATAATGATCAGGAAACGCGACAGTATCTATAACATTACACGGTATATTATTAAAAAATTTATCTGGATAACCAATACCAGCAAACGCAACCACACGTGTTTTTTTATCAAACGGACAAATTTCACGATTACGTGCATTAAACACAGGAATATTTGTCGGCAGCGAAAAATCACGCGCCATATTTTTTCGTTTTATTAAAATAATAGCATCTGCACGTAAAATCGCAGATTTTTTTTCACGCATTGGACCCGCAGGTAATAAAAATCCATTTCCAAAACCAATACCTTCGTCAAAAACCAATACAGAAATATCTTTCTTAATAGAAGAATTTTGAAATCCATCATCCATTATAATTGGTGTATTTGATTTTTGTTTGTTTAATAAAATCAAATTACATTTGCGATTTCCAACATGAACCAAAATATTATCATTTGATAACATCTTTGCCTCGTCCCCGATACCATCCGTGGATTCAGATTTTTTATATCCACGCATTACAACCGGGGCATCAAAAAATTTTGCAACAGTGCGCACAATTGGTGTTTTACCAACACCGCCAGATAAAATATTTCCAAAACAAATAATTGGCCTGTGCGATTTATATTCGTGCAATTTACGAAAACTAAAAACAATATTTGAACCCAACAAATATAAACCAGATAAAGGCCATAACAGGTATGACACAATTGTTCGTTTTAAAAACCAATGTGGTGTTTTCATTTGATTTCACCCATTGTTTTTTCAAAATTTTCTGCGGTTAAATCTTGTTCAACACGAAATTTTGTAAAACGTTTATCTAAATCATACGCCTGTTTTACCATAATATCTTCCAATGTTTTTCGAATTTTTTCAAATTCAGATGTCTTGGTTTTTCTGTCAATAAATATCGGGTTGCCCACCGTTCCGGCAATAATCGAAAAAGGTTTAGTTAATAAATACCTGTCCCAACGATTTAAAAACCATGGACGTGAAGATGAATAACAAACCGGAATAATCGGCGCACCGGTCATTTTTGCAAAATATAAAGCCCCATCATGAAACCGCATAGATGGCCCGCGTGGACCATCTGGGGATAACGCCAAACAAAATCGTCCAGAATTTAAAATATTAATTCCCCGCTTTAACACAGACACCCCGCCCCGTGCAGATGAACCATACAATGTCCGTAAACCGAATAACTTTTCCATTTTGGCAATCGCACGACCATCACGACGTGGGTCTGCAATTGCATAACCACGCACACGATTTAACGCGATCACCGGCGATAACATCATTGTTCGTCCGTGCCAAAACACAAAAATTGCGGGCTTTTTAGCATATTTTTTCAAAGTTTCTAGACCGGAAATATTCTTTTTAGATGTAAAATATACAAACCAAATAAGAACATAGTAAACAACGGCTAAAAACCATTGAACAACGCCCCATCCGTACAGGAATCTGAAAAATCGTTTTAATCTTTTCTTAATTGATTTTTTCATGATAAATAACTTTGTTCTTATCATAGCAATAAAAAAATTACAATGCAAGCATGGGTTAAATCTATAAAAAATAAGATTAAAAACATTTATTTATTTGACATATAGATAAAAAAGTATATAATAAATTCTACTTATCGCGGGATAGAGCAGTCCGGTAGCTCGTCAGGCTCATAACCTGAAGGTCGGTGGTTCAAATCCATCTCCCGCAACCAGTTTAAATAAAAAATGTGTCCAAAGTGGCACATTTTTTATTTAATTTGTTGTGGATTGTTGGTTTGTGCCATGCAACACAGTTGCCTGGTTCACAACAAGTAGATTTGATAAGCATCGGGCCCCGCAAAATTTGAAAAATTTTGTGGGTGATTATAGCGCAATCAAATCGTCACGGTTGCCCCGCAGACACGAAGTGTCGAGGGAATTCCATCTCCCGCAACCAATTAAATATATTATTTTTGAAATTCGGATCGGATTTGCATCAAAATTTTACCTATGCGGTTTGTGCCACTGCCGATGCCAAAACCACATTTATAACATACTGGGCATGATTTTATTAATATTGCATCACCAGTAGATTTTAATAATTCTGTGGCTTTTGGATTTTGTTTATATCTGGCCCATAATGCACGTTCCATAATGTCATATTTATTTTTATCAAAATCAGTTCTGCGATTTGTTTTATATTCTGGTTTTTTTGTTAATAAACGTGCGTCATCTGGATTTTTTAACTGCAATATTTTATGAAACCTGTTGTCATACGCATAGAATTTCATTGCCTGATAATAATGTTCAACCGTAGGAAAAACGTATTCCACACCATCAACGTTCATTTTTATTGAAAAATCTGCCAACGGGGATAAAAACCAATATTTTCCAGTTGGTGTACAAAATCTTATTTCTTTTGGCATATAGCAACCTTTTTGATACATTTTATTATTAATATTTTGATATTCAACTGATTTTTTCTTGCGCGAATTTTTACATTTTGCTAATCTTGCTGTATTAAGGAAGAGTATTGAAAATATTGCGAATATTTTTTATCGTATTTCTTATTACGGGGGCTTTTTTCCATGGTCTTGTTTATGCAGAAGATGAAAATAATTTTGAGGCAAAATTTACATTTACTGTGACACCTGCCAGAAATACGACTGCTACATATTTTAAATTAAGTGCTGCTGGAACATTTTATGTCGATTGGGGTGATGGAAACACACAAACAATAACGCGCACAAACACAAATCAGGCCAGTTATACACACAGATATACATCAACAACATCCAGAACTATAAAACTGGGTGGTGTTGCAACCGCATACAGCACGGGCAGTGAAGAATCTGATGCCGCAATCAGTTTTGCCGATAATACATATATAACCGGAATATCTGGATCGTTGGGAAGATTATTTCCAACATTATCTGACGGTTCACAACCTTTATTCAAGGCAACATTTGCAGAAAATACAAATCTTGCAGGAACAATTCCGGGGGAATTATTTGATGGTATAACCGGACAACCACGTGATGAAATGTTTCGTTCTTTGTTTTGGAACGATAAAAAATTAACTGGTTCAATACCAGGGGAATTATTTTCTGGATTGTATGGAACGCCAACTGAAAATTTGTTTTATGGTGTGTTTTATTATTGTTCTGGGCTTACTGGCTCGATTCCAGGGGAATTGTTTGCAGGTATTGCGGGTAATCAACAAGAAAGATTATTCCAAAACACTTTTAATTATTGCTCAAAATTATCAAGTTTTATTCCACCAGAATTATTTGCAGGTATTAATGTGACACCGGCAGTCACAGGAACAAATGGTGCGTTTACAAACGTCTTTGCTAACACAACAAACATGTTAACATCTTGCCCATCGGGTTATAAAAAATATACAACTGGGTTTGAAAGTTATTTTAATAGTCGTGTTTCTTGTGAACTGGATTTAACATGCCCAAATGGCCAAGGCAGATATGATGGCGCATGTTATAATTTATGTTCTTTTGGAACAAAGTTAATGGTTGATACCAGTTTAAGTTTTGATGTTTTCGGTGAATTAGAACCATCCAGTAATCCAAAATTGTATATAAAATTAAACAATACAACATGTTATGTTTTTACAAAATCTGGTACAGGAACATTTAATTTTGAATACACAGATGGAAAAACATACCATCTGGTTGGAATAAATTAACTATATAAAGATTCTACTGATATGATTAAACGTAATCCTAAATTAAAAAAATGTGATATGACAAAATGTGCAGGATACTGTTGTTATGATGGTGTGTATATATCTGATGATGAAGAAAAAAAATTAAAACAAATTATAAAAAATCATCCAGATGATTTTGAACATGACGCAGAATTTTATTTTGAAAATGGAAATTGGAAAAATATAGTTGTTGGTCGAAAAACAAAGACCAGACCTTTTGTATATCCTGATGATTTTCCAAAACATTTTAATCAAACAAAATGTATTTTTTCAGATGATAATGGTTTGTGTATATTACAAAAAATTGCTATACGTGAAAACATACACGAATGGTCATACAAACCAAATGCATGTATTATGTTTCCTTTGACTGTTCGTCAAGGACACATAATTCCACCACCAGAAAAAAACCAACGTGATGATTGTTATATTGATGAAAATTATCCTGGCTATGTAAATTGTTTATATTGCGGTCGTGATTGTGATAACGGTAAAAATTGGCGCGATGTTTTAAAAAAAGAAATCCAATATTTTAACAATGTAATATCTAAAAATCGTTAAAAAAAACTTTTCAAAAAATACGTTTTTATATATAATCAAAAACAGCGAGGGATTGTATGAAATATTTATTTCAATTTATGATTATTTTGATTTTCGTTTTTTTAGGCGAAGTTTGTGAATATTTTATACCATTGCCTATCGCTGGCAGTATTTATGGGTTATTATTATTATTTATTGCGTTATGGACCGGTATAGTTAAATTGGCGTGGGTATCAGATGTTGCAGATTGGTTTCACAGTGTTATGGCTTTGTTTTTTATTGCGCCTGCGGTTGCGGTTATTGATATATGGCCACAAATTTCAGATATTTGGTATTATTTAGTTTTATTATTAGTGGCGGCTTATTTTGTGACAATGGTTATAACTGGTAAAACCGCAGATTATTTTCTGGATAAAAATAAACGGAATAAAAAATGATTAATTTGATTACTAATTCAACTTACTTTGGTATTGTTATTACAATTGCAATGTTTATATTGGCAACTGTTATCAACAAAAAATGGCCAAATCCGTTTACTACACCTTTGTTTTTAGGAACAATGTTTGTTATTGCAATATTATTGTCTTTTAAAATTCCATATAACACGTATAATAACACAGCAAAATATTTAACTTATTTTCTGGTTCCTGTGACTGTATGTTTTGCAGTTCCAATGTATCGTCAATTACCATTATTAAAAAAACATATTTTATCAATTTTATTTGCGATGCTGGTTGGAGTTATGGCATCTGTGTTATCAATATGTATATTGGTTATATTGTTCGGGTTATCAGATGTTATTGCACGATCATTGGTATCTATATCTGTGACAACTGCACTGGCAATTGGGATTACTGAAAAATTGGGTGGTATGGTTTCTTTGACTGTGTCCGCCGTAATTATCACAGGTATTCTGGGTGCATCGGTCAGTGATAAATTATGTAAATGGATGAATATAAAAAATCAAATATCACGTGGTTTGGCAATCGGAAACGCTTCACATGCCGCAGGTACTGTCAAAGCCATGGAAATGGGAAAAATAGAAGGTTCTTTCAGTTCATTGGCAATCGTATTATCTGGTCTGATGACTGCCGTTATTGCCCCAATTGCGGTATGGTTTTATTTCGGATAAAAACTAATTAAGATTTTTTACATTTGTATAATTGTCAAATCTGTTCAAAACATTTCTTTAATGTTTCGCCTGTATCATTTAAATCAACATGTTTATTACGAATTTCTTCGGCTGCATGTATTTGTTGTTTTAATAAAATAATATCTGGATGGTTTTGCAATTCATTGTTTAATTTATCAATGGCAGATTCAATATCTTTTTCATTATGAACAAATACTGGCACAATTGATTCAGCCGCAGATTTTACAGATTGTTCAATCAAATATTGATTATCTTCGATAACCGATAAATATGCACGAATATGTTCGTCTTCGTGTTGTAAAATCGCATTGTATGAACAACTATCAGGTTTGTGTGATATATCTATTTGGACCAAAAAATCAGAATAACCAATCAAAGCATCTATGTTTTTCAAAGCAACACAAAAACCATCTTCTATTGGTGTGATATCCCCAGTTATTTCAAATTCATCGGTCAATGTTGCAATAACTTCGCCATGTAAAATTTCCATTTTTTTTAACGGTTGAACTACACTTTTTTGCCATGTTGGTGTTTTTATATTTATTGTTGGATTTAATTTATAATTTAAACAATCATCCATACCAAACGCATTAAAAACAAATAATGATAAAAAAATAGAAAATATATATTTCATTTTTAATCTATGACCAAATCAGAATTTTTCATATCTTGATAAAAATCTTCACATTTCCAAATATTATAGACATCACCACGTTCATCTATTTTTTTATTTTCTGTTTCAAATTTATTCATAATATTTGATATTGTTTGTCTAACAAAATTATTATTAACCACTATATCAGAATAATCTGGTATTTCGCTGTTATTTTCTATAAAAATAGGTTCAAAGTTTTTTAATTCATTTGATATCGATTTTTTTATACTATCGATATTATCTTTTATAACATTTTTATAAACATTAACATGATCTTGTTCGTGTTCATAAACAATATTATATGCGCAAGATTTTTCTTTTAATATTTTATCAATAATAATATCATAATCTTCGTTAATTTCTATATCCATACCACGTAAAGATATACAATTTCCATCTTCCACTGGTATCATGACTGTGTGTGAGAAAATATTATAAGATATTTGCGGTTGGGTATATCCCAATTTTCCAACCAATTTTTCATCAGATTGTTGAATAACAGTATCATTAACTTTTAATTTAATATCAACATCTGCATCATATTTAAACTGTGAACAATCAAATGCAAATAAAACATTTGGTAAAATCGTAAGAATTAAAAAATAAATTTTTCTTAACATTTTTTACTCTTTTTGTTTTTTAAGGTATTCATCAACAAAATTATTTCCATAATTTTGATATAATTCTTCGGCCAATAAAACCGATGACCGTCCTGATTCAAATAAACGCAACATATTACCCAATCCGCCCAGTTCTGTATTTAAAATTACAGATTCACCATTTACAGGACGTGATAATAATACTGCACGTTTTAAATTCGGATATGCCTGACCCTTAATAAAAGCCATTTCCAATGGATTTAAATTCCATTTTTCATAATCAGATACATCCGCGGCAGGATTGCGGAAAAACAGAACAGTTTGTGCCTGACCACGAACAACATCACCAATACCCAGTTTATCCAAAACATTTGCACGTTGAAATGCAACCATGTATGCCTGACGATTTTTACGACCTTCTTGTAATCCTGCGATAAAATTATCACGGAACATTTTATTTTCCAACATAGGCGCAGTTTCATCAATCATGATTAATGACGGATTTCCGCCGGATACAGTAATATTATTTATTCTGTGTAAAATATACGATATAACAGATGGTGCCAATATTTCATCTTGTAAAATTTCAGTAAAATCAAATGTTGTTAAACGCGCATTTAAATCCAATGTATCATTTTCTTCATTAAATATATCACCGTATTGCAAAGGATCTATCCATTTTTTTAATTCACCACGCATTTTACCAGATGATGAAAAACAACTTTCATACAAATTTTTTAATAATCTGTCTTTATCAGATAAATAATCAAAATTAACAGATACTGCACGTGCAATTTCATCCATAGATTCAACATCGTTTTGTCCGGTTATAATTGAAAACCACCGACGTAAAAATGCACGATTTGATGCACTGTCTGGCATTTTTAATGGATTTAATCGTGTTAAAAACATATCTTTACTGGCATCTTTTTCTTTACCGTTCATTGTGATATATTTACCACCGATTGCCAATGTAAATATTTCTGCACCTTTGTTTCTGTCAAAGAAAAATGCCTTTAATTTTTGATGACGCAAAGATTGTGATATTAAAAATGAAAACAATGTTGTTTTACCGCCACCCGTTGGACCAATTGTTAATGTATGTCCAACCGCAGCCGGTTTATCAGATACATGAAATTGAAATTGATATGGTGTTCCCTGGGCAGTTGGAAAAACAACCAATGGTCCAGGACCCCAATCAGAATTTTTAACACCATGTGGCATCGATGACAAAGGTATACTGGTCGCAGCAGTTTTTGATAACATTTTAAACACACGTGGAAATACGTCAAACCCCGGTAATTGTGAAAAAAATGAAACACGTGACGCAAATCTTTCAACCACAGGTGATACACCAAAAGATGCACATATCTTTTTAAATTCATCCACAGATTTATTTAATTCATCTATATCTTTACCAAACAACATAAATAAAGGATAATAATCAACCAATGTTTGCGTACCAGTGATATTTTCATCCATTTGTGATTGTGCCTCACCAATTTGTTCCAATGTAGATTCTGCACTTTCATCAGTTATTGTTGATTTATGTTGCCGTAATACTGTTTCAATATCCCCAGATTGTAATATATGAAAACCGTTCATACATATCATTTCACATTGTATAGTTGATATTGTATCAAAAAATTCTTCATCCATGTAATCTGGCGATGTTTTAAAAGACATCGCAGATGCATAATATGTTGTATCACCACTGGTATATTCAATAATACCATTTTTTTGAAATTCAACCTCGTCAACAGTCACATTACTAGATATATTATTATCACATGTTTTTATTACCGGTTTTGATACAGGTGATAAAATTCTACCAAAAAAAGTTGCCATATTATCTGTGTTTTCATTTTTTAATAATTCTGGTTTATATGCAGATAATATTGATTCAATATAATTACAATATTGATTTAATTTTTCACGATTATTTTGTCCATGCACAGATATCACAACATAATAAGAATTATTATAAATTTTTAATCCCTGATTATTCCATTTATCATATATCTTCTGTAATACAGGTTGATTAAATTCATAATCTGTTTTTTCATCAACAAAATCACGAATTGTAAAAAATCTTAAATAAACATCAGGATCTTGGATTCGATTAAATAATTGTGTACGTAAATCCAACATTTTTTCTAAATTTTCATTATCCATAATATTTGTTTGAATACCACGTATTTTATATACACGAACCAATGATCCGTCTTTGATAGATAAACTGTGGTCAGAAAAAACATTATCAAAAGGTAAATAATCTGAATATTTTGTATAACCAAAATTTGGGAAAATTTTCTTTATTATCGTTGGAATATATATCAATAAAACAATAAACACCAATAACACAGACATCGCAATTATTGTCAATGTCAATATCATTGAATCATTATTACCGGCAAAATAACTAAATAATTTTTCCATTTTTTATACGATTAACCTTTTAGGTATTTTATTTTTAAATACGTTAAACGAAGATAATATTAATTGTGATATTTGTGGGTCTTGTTTTGAATAAAAAGCCAATATAGAATGTGTTAATGATACAATTCCTAAAAAAGCCAAAGCAAACCAAATAGGTATCTCGTGAGGTGGTAAAATTATAAAAACAATCATAGAAACAACAAAAACCATAAACCATAATAAAAAGTTTAACACCGCCAATGTATATGGCACATAGAATATACGTGGCGGATTTGCCAAAGCTTTTAGGACTTTTTGTTTCAAAATTCCCTCCTGATGTTTTAATTATAACAATTTCAACTTTTTTCAACAAGTGAAAAGTAAAAATCTGTAAAAATGTTTAAAATATGAAAAATTTGTGTTTTTTCAACATGTTTATTATTTATCGTAAAAATTCAACATTTTTATAAAAATACCGGAAATATTGGATTTTTTTGTTGAAAATTTGTTTAGTATTTGTTTAAAAAAGTTTTTAATATAATCAACAGGCACAATAAAAATAACAATTAAATATAATAATTATTTGATTTTTTATAAAATTGGTTTATAATCGTTCGGTAAAAAGGATTTAGACATGAAATTTTTAAGTTCATTAAAGGCCTGGAAAAAACGTGGAAACATTAAACAAATTCGCCGTGGAAAACAGGTTATATTGATTGACCCTTCTAATCCTAAATTAAAGGCAAAACAGGGTTTCAAGAAAAAATAATGCTGTTGTTGCATAATATTTTTTATACCCGATTTATTCGGGTATTTTTTTTATTCTTCCAAAAATGCGTTTTCTAAGACCTGTTTTATTTCAATAGTTCCCAAACCTGATGTTCGTAAATAATTAATTTGATTATTATTTGGTTTATATACTGATGCAGAATGTTTTGCAGATTCTGGAACAGATTTTATATACTGCATTGGTTTCATCGTTATTTTTGCATTTTCATCGGCCATAACCGTAAAAGAAACATCTGAATCACAATTGGGGATATTTTTGCCTATTATCGCACTGCCGGTTAATATAGTTTCTGAATTTTTATATGCTGCCACACGTGTTTTTACAAAAATACCGGTATTTTCGCATAAATGTTCGGCCAACACACTTATTTTTAATGAATTATGATTTTTAACAATAATTTTGCCATCAAACACACTGTTTTTACCGAAATTTTTAATAAAAATGTTAAAAAAAGCCGGTTTTTTACATACTGTTTTATTTGTCATTATGATTTTTGTATCTGGTGCGATAATATTTATATTTAAATTTATATTATCTGCAATTTCACCAATATATATAATATGTACCGGTATTTTTATTGTTTTATTAATAGTTATTGTGTTGTTATCACAACTTGCACACGTATAATCAGATAATTCTTTACAAAAAATACCATCACGGAAAACCAAAGTTTCCGCAGTAAACGTTTTTATATTGAATTCTTGCCAAAGGTATGACATATTTAAACCTGTTATATGTGTATATAATAAATAAAAATAAAACAAAAAACAATATAATTGGTGAAAAGATATGGGATTTAATTGTGGAATTGTAGGATTACCAAATGTTGGAAAATCTACTTTATTTAATGCGTTAACACAAAGTGCGGCGGCAGATGCGCAAAATTATCCATTTTGTACAATTGAACCAAATACTGGTCGTGTTGTTGTACCAGATGCAACGTTGCATAATTTAGCACGTGTTGCCGGCGCAGAAAGAATTATACCAACACAATTGGAAATTGTTGATATTGCCGGTCTTGTCAAAGGTGCATCAACAGGTGAAGGTCTGGGAAATAAATTTTTATCAAATATCTTGGAAACAGATGCAATTATTCATGTTGTTCGTTGTTTTGAAAATGATGATATTGTTCATGTTAATGGAAAAATTGATCCAATAACTGATATTGAAACAATTGAAACTGAATTAATGTTGGCAGATATGGAAAGTTTAGATAATCAGATAAAAAAATTAGAAAAAAAAGTTCATGGGCTGGATAAAAATGCTGCTAAATTATTATCTGATGCACAAATGATAAAATCAAATTTGGAAAAATCAATTCCTGCACGTGATACAGATGTAGATTCAAAACCTTTTAATTTATTAACATCTAAACCTGTAATTTATGTGTGTAATGTTGAAGAAGATAGTGCCGCAAATGGAAATAAATATTCAGATTTAGTGCGTGAAAAATTTGGAAGTGTTGCACCAGTGTTAATTATTTCATCTAAAATTGAAATGGAAATCGCACAAATTGTCGATGTAGATGAACGAAAAATGTTTTTAAATGAACTGGGGTTAAATGAATCTGGGTTGGATAAAATTATACATACTGGGTATGATACTTTGGGATTACAAACTTTTTATACTGTCGGTCCCAAAGAAGCCCATGCATGGACAATAACTAAGGGTATGACTGCACCACAGGCGGCTGGTAAAATTCATACTGATTTTGAACGTGGGTTTATACGTGCAGAAATAATTTCACCAAAAGATTATATTGAATATGGTGGTGAAGTTGCAGTTAAAGAGGCCGGCAAAATGCGTCTGGTTGGTAAAGAATATGTTATGCAAGATGGTGATATATGTCATTTCTTGTTTAATGTATAAAAATTAAAAAATACCGGAAAAAGCCGGTATTTTTTATAAATTACAAAAAAAAATAAAAATCCCGGTGTTTTTGAATTTTTTTATCAAAAAAGCCGGTAATTTTTTTTATTTTTTATCCATTAAATTTTCCAGTTTATCGTTGGCATTTTTTATTTTTTCGTTTATATCTTTTAATATTTCTGGGTCAGAAACATTATTTTTTAATGCATTATTTATAATTTCAATTTTTTCAGCGTTTAATTTTTTTATATATTTTTGTAATTTAAACGACACAATGAATTTTTCAGCATCCTGTAATGACATGGTTGTTTTTTGAACATCTTCATCAAATGATATATTTAATGATATTAAAAAATCACCAAATTTTTCAGATATTTCAGGATATGTTTGAACAATAGATTTTATGATATTTATATCTATTTGATTTGTATCTGGTAATTCAATATCTGGTTTATATTCTGTTTTTTTCCATTTATGCCATTGATTGAATTTTCGAGAGTTATATTCATTTTCAATTTCACTTTGAAAAATTTTATCAGTAATTTTTGATACACAATCTTTTAAGAATTTTTCTGCCTGGGTTCTGCCACCTGGGGTATTTATTAAATAATTTTTATTAACAGTTTCCCATAAAAAGTCAATCAATGGAACGGCATCATCAATAATTTTTTTCATGGCAGATACACCATGTGTTTTTAATATTTCATCTGGATCTTTGCCACCAGAAACAAAAGCAAATCGAACGTCAGAATTATCACGTAAAAATGGTAAAACCAATGTGCACGCACGTATAGCCGCCTTTTGCCCAGCATTATCACCATCAAAACAAAATGTAATATTACGATTCGATTTACATAAAATTGCAATATGATCTTCGGTTAATGCGGTTCCAAGTGGTGCAACAGTTTCACCAAATCCATTTACCTGCATTTGAATCGCATCAATTTGACCTTCGACAACAATGCTGCGATTCGCACGATGTATTGCATCACGTGCAAAATTAAATCCGAAAATAGTTTGACGTTTATGAAATAATTCTGTGTCAGATGTATTTATATATTTTGGTTCAGACCCATCCAATGAACGCCCAGAAAATGCCACAATTTGCCCGTGTGCGTTGAATATTGGAAACATTAATTTATCACGGAAAAAATCGTATGGTCCATATTCGCCAACACGAACAAGACCAGTTGATGTTAATTTATCAATTTTTACATTATTAAATTTTGCAGATATTATATTATTTTTTGGTGCATAACCGATACGATATTTTTTTATCATATCATCGCTAAATCCACGTTTTTTGATGTATTCCAATGCATGTTTACCAATATCTTGGAATAATAAATCTTGATAAATTTTACATGCAGATTCTGTAATTTTTATATAGTTTTCTTCGTTATCAATTTGTTGTTGGGTTTTTTGTTTATATGTTGGTAATTTTAACCCAGCCATATCAGCCAATTCTTTGATTGCTTCTTTGAAGTCAATATTTTCAGTTTTCATTACAAAAGATATAATATCACCATGTTCACGACATCCAAAACAATGATAAAAACCTTTGTCTTCATTAACAGAAAAAGATGGTGTTTTCTCGTTATGAAACGGGCAACATCCCCAATAATTTTGACCACGTTTAACAAGTGGTACACGACGGGAAATCACATCAACTAATGATAAACGTTGTCTTAATTCGTCTGTGAAAGAATTATCATATTTTGCCAATTATTTTTTACCTTTGACGAATTTGCGTGGAACAGATTTTTTATTATTTATTAAATCAATCGCCGTTTCTAAATCAGGTTGTTCCTGAACAGAAACGTTAACACGATTTGATGATATATACGGACCATATCGACCATCTGGATAATAATAAATTTCTTTGTCTGTTTTTGGATTTTTACCCAATTTTAATGGTTCTATTTTCTTTTTTTCACCGTTTAATAATTCACGTGCAATATCCAAAGTTATGGTTTCTATTGTGTATTTTTTTGCAGATACATTTTTATTTCCATCTGTCACATATGGGCCATATTTACCGATTTTAAATGTGATATTTTCATCCAATTTTTTTTCTGTCGGTGTATCTGTTTTTTCGATGTTTTCGGGTGTTTTTGATGTATCAGATAAATTTGCTGTATAATTACATTTTGGATAATTTGTGCATCCAATAAATGCACCATTTTTAGCCAATTTTATACTTAATTTTCCACCACATTTTGGACATTTGTCGTTTTCACCATGGAACAAATGATAATTCATAAATTCATTTATTTTGTTTATTATGTCGGTTGTTTTTACATCACGTGCCGATTCAATCGTTTTATTTGTTGGTTCCCAGAAAGATTTTAATGATGATAATTTATCACGTGTTCCGTTTGAAACATCATCCAGAGTATCTTCTGTTTTTGCGGTAAAATTAACATCAACTAAATCTGAAAAATAATTTGATAAGTATGCAATTAATACCCAACCAGCAGGTGTTGGATGAAAACGATGTTGTTTATCTTGCTCAACATATTTTCTGTCAACGATTGTTGACATAATTGTCGCATATGTTGACGGACGACCAATACCCAGTTCTTCCAGTTTTTTAACCAATGATGCCTCTGTAAAACGTGCGGGTGGTTGTGTAAAATGTTGTTCACCATTTACAGATTTTATTTCAATTTCATCGTTTATATTTAATGGTGGTAATTTTACATTTTTATCGTCTTTGTTATCTTCATTGTCTTCAACATAAACACGCATAAAACCGTCAAAAGTACGTGTTGTCCCGACACAATGGAATACACATTTTTTTACATCTATATCAACAGATACAGAATCAAATTCTGCGTTTGTCATTTGACATGCAATTGTACGTTTCCAGATTAAATCATACAGTTTTGCCTCGTCCCCAGATAAATCATTTTTTGAATTAGTAAAATGTGTTGGACGAATTGCTTCGTGGGCCTCTTGGGCATTTTTAGATTTTGTGACATAAACATTTGGTGTTTTTGGTAAAAATTTATCACCATATTCTTTATTTATGTATTCACGAATTTCATTTACTGCATCAACAGACAAATTTGTTGCATCAGTTCGCATATACGTGATAAATCCTGCCTCGTATAACTTTTGCGCTGTTGCCATAGTTCGTTTAGATGAAAAATGTAATTTATTCGCTGCATCTTGTTGTAATGTTGATGTTGTAAATGGCGCATATGCATGACGTTGAGTTTTCTTTTTATCAATATTTGAAACTGTGCCAATGGTTGGGGTATTTAATGATGATAAAATATCATCAACCATGGTTTTATTTTCTAACGTCATTTTTTCAATTTTGCGACCATCAAATTTAATTAAATTTGCATCAAATTTATTTTTATCTTTTTCACAATTTGCGGTTATATTCCAATATTCAACTGGTTTAAAACTTTCAATTTCTTTTTCACGGTCAATAACCAATCTGACGGCAACACTTTGAACACGACCCGCAGATTTACCCAGATTTTTCTTCCATAACAATGGTGAAATTCCAAATCCAATTAAATAATCTAATATTCTGCGAACCAGATATGCATCAACCAGATTTTTATCAATTTCACGTGGATGATTAATTGCATCAACAATTGCATGTTTGGTTATTTCATGAAATGCGACACGATAAATATTTTTACCATTTAATACTTTGCGTGCAGTTAAAATATCATTAATATGCCATGCGATGGCTTCACCTTCGCGGTCCGGATCGGATGCCAGATATATATTATCTGCCTTTTTTATTTCATCAATTATCAATTTAATTTGTTTTTCTTTGCCGGGCATAATTTGCCATTTTGGGGCAAAATCATGTTCTGTATCAACACTGCCAGATTCGGGAACTAAATCACGAACATGTCCAACAGATGCAATAACACGCCAACCTGACCCCAGGTATTTTTCAATAGTTTTTGCCTTGGATGGTGATTCGACGATTAACAGATTCATTTTAAAACCCCCTGGATGATAATTGTTGGTCTTTGTGGATGTGTGCATTTTGACATAAACCAAAACCAAATAATAATGATATCAAACTGCTGCCACCAAAAGACATTAATGGTAATGGAACACCAACTGTCGGTAATATTCCAAGAACCATAGATATATTTATAAAATAATAAATGAAAAAGTTCAACATAAAACCAAAACATATTAATTGACCAAATCTGTTTCGGCATGTTTTTGCCGCCCAAAACAGCATAATTACAATAAATGTATATATCATTAATAACATAAATGCACCAATAAATCCAAATTCTTCACCCAACATCGTGAATATAAAATCTGTTTGTTTTTCTGGTAAAAACGATTGTTGTGCCTGGGTTCCAGACATATATCCTTTGCCAATTATTCCGCCAGAGCCAAATGCTATTTTTGCCTGATTTATTTGGTACCCTGCCCCGCGTGCATCCATTTCTGGGTTTATAAAAGTTATAATACGATTTCGTTGATAATCATGCATGCCACCATACCAAATAACAGGTGCCGCCAATAAACCTAAAATTCCAGCAATTAAAAACCATTTTTTATTTGCACCAACAATATAAAACATACCAACTGTAATTAAACCCAATGATATGCCAGTACCCAAATCTGGTTGTGCACAAATCAATAAAAATGGGACTAACAGCATAAATATCGGTATTAAATAATTTTTGAATTGTGATAATTCAACACTGTTTTGCCATGCAAAATAACGTGCCAATGCCAATACCAGTGCAATTTTTATAAATTCTGATGGTTGAATATTTATACCGCCAATTGATAACCATCGTTGTGCACCCATACCAACATCACCGATAAAAGTCACTAAAATAACTAAAATTAAAGCAATCGCATAAATAAAATATGCAGATTTTATCCATGTCTTGATGTTTGAAAAAGATACAAAAAAGAATACAAATAATCCAAAAATTATTTTTAATAATTGCGACATCGCGAACGGCGTCCATGAACCACCACCAGCACTGAACAGAACAACAATTGATAGCATTAAAACAACACACATTGGTATAAACAATACCAATGAAAAACGTGATAATTTTTCACTGAAATTCATCATGTTTGCATTAGAAACGCGTGTTGTTGTTGACATTTTATTTTAATAATTCCTTCATTATTTTTGATACAGCGCGTGCCGCAGGTGTAGAACCACCGGCATGTTCCATTATCACGCATGCAGCGTATTTTGGGGCATCTGTTGGTGCGTATCCAACAAATAATCCATGATTGCGCATATTCCATTTTAATTGACTGTTTGTTAAAACACCACTTGCACGTTCTTTCTTTGAAATATTGCGAACCTGGGATGTACCAGTTTTACCGCCCATTTTTTTACCGTGAACATTGATGGCACTGCCTGATGCGGTGCCGCCTTTTTGTGTGACCTGTTCCAGACCTGTTAAAACATGTTTTATGTTTTTTTCTTGTAATCCTAAATCTGGAAAGTTCGGATTTTCATCAGAATATATCAAACGTGGTTTTATTTGTTTGTTTGACGCAACGCGTGCCATCATTACCGCCAATTGCAGACAGTTCGTTAAAATAAAACCCTGACCAATGCCAGAAATAACAGTATCACCGTGAACCCACGATGCACCAACATTTTTTTCCTTCCATCGTCTGTCTGGAATAATACCTGGCATTTCATGTGCCAAAACATCGTCCATATATTTTTGATTTAACCCCAGTTTTAATGCCATACTTTTTATCGCATCAATTCCTATTTTTAATGCCAGTTGATAAAAATATGTGTCGCAAGAATGTTTTAATGCACCGTATAAATCAACACGTCCATGACCATGTTTTTCCCAACAGTGATATTTATGTTTACCATATTCCCAAAATCCACGACAAAATACACTTTCTTTTGGTGATATTGCACCACTTTCCAATGCCGCCAAAGCAACCACTATTTTAAATGTAGAGCCGGGTGGATATAAACCTTCGATTGTTTTATTCATAAAAGGTTTTGCAACATCGTCCATTAATGACGCAATATATTCTTCGCCATCATCTGTTTTAAATTTATTTGCATCAAAACTTGGACTGGATGCCATTGCCAGAATATTTCCGTTTTCAATATCCAATACAACACCGCAACCCGCATGATTCATTACCAAAGAATCATACAATACTTTTTGTATATTATCACGTATAGTTGTTTTTATATCGTGCCCAACAATTGGCGCAACAAATTGTGTTTTGTCTTCGCCAGTAATACGACCAACAGCATTTGTTACCAGAACAGTTTGACCGTTTGTGCCAGCCATATCATCATTAAATCTTTTTTCCAAACCATTTATACCTGTTGTAAAAAATGGTGTATTTGCAACCGGTTTATTTGGCGCGCCAACATAACCAAAAACCTGGGCCCCAGCAGGTCCCATTTCGTAAACACGTGAAAAACCGTTTCCAATGTAAATTCCTGGAATATTTTTTGCAGATAAACGTGCCAATGTATTCCAATCAGAATTTTCTGTGATTAATACGGGTTGAAAAGGTGCCTGTTTTTTTATATTACGCCAAATTCGTTCAATGGTTTTTTTGCGCAAATTTAAATCTTTTTCAATAATATCCAATGCAGATTGTATATCATCAGATTCTTCTGGTATTAAATAAATGCGATATATTGGTGCATCTCTGGAAATAACAGACCCAGATTCTGATAAAATACTGCCACGTTTTGGCATTATGTTTTGAATACGAAAAGAATTGTTTTCACTTTTTTTCAAATAATTTTTGTATTCAAAAACCTGCATCTGCAACATACGCAAAATTAACACAGATGTTAATACTGCGCCGCCTGTTAAAAACAGTGCGCTGCGTCTGTCAAAGGTACGTGCAACCTCGGTATCTATCATTGTTTTGCCCAATTATCTAAATGTGTTATTGGTATGTATAATACGTTTAACCATAAAAACAACCATATATTATTTACAAGATTTAACCACGTCAATCCAGAAAATATTAACAATATTATTCCCAAACCAGAAAAAAACATAAATCCAAATTGGGCGTTATTATCCATGTGTTCAATATCTATGTAATTTTGAAATCCATCAGCAGCGTAAAACAGACAATAAATACATGACCAAAATAATGGTAAATTACAACGATAGTCAATTAAAAAACAAAAAATAAAACCAAATAATGCAAACCATTTAGTATGCCGGACAAACGTATAATAAAATATTGGTATTAATGCCAATATCCCAGCCGGATTCCAAAAATGCACAGACATACGCCACAAAAATAATGTCATTAAAAATGGCAACGATTTTTTTAAAAAAGGTATAATTTTGTACATTATTGGTAAGAATCCATATCGTTATATTGTAATACCATAACACGTGATATATTATTTGGTCTTAACACATCAACACGATTGTTTTCTGTTGTATCGCCGATATATATGCCAGATGGTAAAACACCACTGATGTTTGAAGTTATAACCTTTAACCCAGGGCGTGCAATAAATTGAGTGTCACTGAAAAAACCAATATCTGCGGCAGATTTGCCATTGCCACGCAAGAAACCAGAAATATCCGCACCACTAATCCTGACCGCAATGTTAGTATCAGAATCGGTTAATGCACGAACACGGCAAAATTGTGAACCACAATCTGATATCGTTCCAACCAGACGATTATCAAAAGATACAACAACCATCCCACGATTTAATCCATGCCGTTTTCCACGGTTAATCAAGAAACTGTTATGATGAAATGCCGCATCATCAAATAAAATGTCTGCGATAACTGTATTATAAGGAGATGCGTGTTTTATGTTTATTTCGTTTTCCAATTTTTTGTTTTCTAAGATTGCAATATCGCATGCATTTTGATTTGCCAACATTTCATCCAATTTTTTACGTAATCTTTTGTTTTCTGTACGTAAATTTGATGTTTCTTTGACCCATTTTACACCATTTCCAACCGCACGTACAGGCCATGTAATAACATTACCAACACCGTTTGCAATTGGTAAAAATATGTGTGCCGCCCCGTTCATAATGTTATAGTTTGGTTTTGCAACCATTACATATATGATAAATACAGAAAAAGCAACCGCAGCAATTGCAGCGTGTATAATTCGTTTTAGTTTATAAGTTGATTTGTCACGTATCATACGTAATACTTTAACGCAAAAAAGGTAATATTCAATAAAAACTTGATTTTTCTTTTTAATATGTCAAAATAAGCACATCCGACATGGCAAGGCATTGCCACGAGGTATTAACTAAAAGGATTAAAAATGCCAAAATTAAAAACAAAATCGTACCTGAAAAAGCGTGCGTCTATGACTGCAACGGGAAAGGTTCGCGTTGCTAGAAATGCTCACCATAAATGTCTGTCGCATCATTCCAAACGCGCAAATAACGCTGGAACAAAGCCACAGTATTTGAACGATAACATGATGGGTCAGGCCAAAATCTTGGCTCCATATGGATTGAAATAAAGGGGGCAATTATGGCAAGAGTAAAACGCGGAACAACCGTTAAGCAAAAACATAACAAGATATTGGAACGTGCCAAAGGTTATTTGGGACGCCATCATTCAACATATCGTGCAGCACGTGAAAAAACCGAAAAGGCAGGACAATATGCATATCGTGATCGCCGTCAAAAGAAACGCGATTTTCGTTCTTTGTGGATTGTTCGTATTAATGCTGCGGTACGTGGCAATGGTTTGACTTATAGTCAATTTATGAACGGTTTGAAAAAGGCAGGTATTAATTTGGACCGCAAAGTGTTGGCCCAAATGGCGTATGATGCTGATAAAAACTTCGATACGTTGATTGATACAGCAAAACGATTTATTGCCGATAATGCAAAATAGTGCTTTACGGCAGATGTTTGTTTTGTCAAAATAAAGACCGTAAAGTATTACGGTCTGTTTTTTTAATAAACGGGGAAAAAATGAAAGATAAAATTAAAAATACAAAAACGTTGGAAGATTTACAGAAATTATATTCTGATACGTTCGGTAAAAACGGAACAATGACATTGCAATTAAAAAATATGGCGAATTTATCAAACGATGAACGCGCGGCAATTAATGCAGAAAACAGCGAACTACGTCAATTGTTTAAAGAAAAACAAAACGAATTAGAATTGGCGGCGTTAAATGCAAAGTTGGCAACAGAATATGTTGATGTGACGTTGGATAATGAACCGCAAAATCATGGAACATTGCATCCATTAACACAATCATTAAAAGAATTGTCTGCGATTTTGGAATCTTTCGGTTTTACACTGTGTACCGGACCAGAGATAGAAGATGATTGGCATAATTTTACCGCGTTGAATACCCCGGAATATCACCCTGCCCGTGATATGCAAGATACTTTCTTTTTGAAAAACGGTAATGTTATGAGAACACAAACATCTGCGATTCAAATTCGCGCGATGGAAAAAATTGGCGCACCAATAAAGATTTTTGCAATTGGTTCGACTTATCGTAAAGAATTGGATGCAACACATTCTGCGATGTTCGGTCAAATGGAAGGTTTATATGTTGATAAAAATATAACAATGTCTGATTTGGTTGCTACGTTAAGAAATTTATTGTCACGATTTTTTGAACGTGAAATTGAAATCCGTATTCGTCCGTCTTATTTCCCGTTCACAGAGCCATCTATTGAATTTGATATGAAATGGGACAAAGGAAAATGGATTGAATTGGGTGGTGCCGGTATGGTTCATCCAAATGTTTTACGTAATTGTAAGATAAATCCAGATGAATATCAGGGATTTGCGTTTGGATTTGGATGGGATCGTATGGCGATGTTGAAATATGGTTTAAATGATATACGTGCATTTTATGACGGTGATGTGCGCTGGTTAAAAAACAGTGGTTTT
The DNA here is from genome assembly GCA_946613885.1 of uncultured Pseudomonadota bacterium. GTDB lineage: Bacteria > Pseudomonadota > Alphaproteobacteria > Rs-D84 > Rs-D84 > Enterousia. The sequence goes on along the minus strand of CAMOGA010000002.1, from coordinate 29,364 downwards.
TAATAAAGGGGTAATAAAATGAAATGGTCTTATTCTTGGTTAAAACAATATCTGGATACAAATTTAACCCCAGAAGAAATATCTGATAAATTAAACGCCATTGGGTTAGAGGTTGAAGATTTATACAACCCTATTTTACCAATTGCTGCAAAAATTGTTGAGTGCAAACCGCATGAAAATTCAGATCATTTGCATGTGTTAATGGTGGATGATGGGTCTGGCAAATTGCGTCAGGTTGTATGTGGTGCGCCAAATGTTCGCGTTGGTTTGGTTTCTGCGTTGGCGATGCCAGGGTGTAAAATTGGTGATGTTGTGATTCAATCTGGTAAATTGCGTGGTGTTGTATCTGATGGTATGATGTGTTCTGCAAAAGAATTAGGTATCAGTGAAGATCACAGTGGAATTATCGAATTGGATGAAAAAATTGAAACAATTGGACAACCGATATCTGCGTTGCGTGATAATGCATCTGCAATTTTAGAAACATCAATTACACCAAATCGTCCTGATTATTTGGCTGTGCGTGGAATTGCGCTGGATTTATCTGCAGCGGGTGCAGGCAAATATATTGAAAATAAAATTGATTTGTTAAAAGAAGTCAAAGGTGAACGCAAGGTTAATTTATTGGCACCTGACGCGTGTCCAACATACCGTTTTTGCGAAATTCATGGAATTAAAAATTCCCCGTCAAATAAAACAATTCAATCGCGTTTATTGTCTGCTGGTATAAACCCAAAAAATGCACCGATAGATGCAACGAATTATATTTGTTATGATTTGGCACAACCAATGCATTGTTTTGATGCGGATGAAATTGTTGGCGATATAACTGTGCGTATGGCGAAAAATGGCGAAAAATTCACAGATTTGTTTGGAAACGAACATGAATTATGTGATAAAGATTTGGTAATTTGTGATGATGCAGGCGTTTTGGCTTTGGCTGGTGTTGTTGGTGGCGCACGTGGTATGACCAGTGACAAGACAAAAAATATCATATTGGAATCTGCGTACTTTAACCCAGTGTCAATTCGTAAATCATCAAAAAGACATGGGATATCTACGGATTCTTCGTATCGTTATGAACGCGGAATAAACCCAGGTGGAACATTGGCTGCGTTATCTTTGGCGGCAAAGATTATTACAGATACATGTGGCGGTGAAATTGTTAATGTATCTGTTGCAGGGCGTACGTCCTATACACCGGAATCTGTGGTGTATAGTCCGAAACTGTTCAAACAAAAAACAGGTATTGATTTAGATGAAAAAACACAACGTGATATTTTGCAACGTTTGCATTTTGATGTGTCTGAAAATAAAAATGGCGATTGGATAATCGTGCCAAATCCACAAAGAACAGATGTTGTGATTCCTGAAAATATAGTATCTGAATTGATTCGTATTTATGGATATGAAAAAATCGGTTTACAGGAAATGTCTGAAAATACAATATCTGTGACACATAATGATATGAACGTGTCTTTGAAACAAAAATTGGCAAATCGTGGATTGAACGAGGTGATTACTTTTGGTTTCGGTAATTCAAAAATTGAAAAGATTTTAACAGATAAACCAATAATTCCAATCGCAAATCCAATTATTGTAGATTTAGATACTGCGCGTAATAATTTGTTAGGGAATTTATTGATTGCTGTTGAAAAAAATGAAAAACGTGGTTTTTCTGATTTGAATATATTTGAATTGGGAACTGTGTTTGATGGCGATATGCCAAATGAACAACATACATCAATTTGCATAATTCGCAGCGGTGAAACATCACAAAAACATTGGCAAAAACGTAATCGCAGTGTTGATATTTTTGATGTAAAATCTGATTTGTTGTCTTTAATTGGTGCGCAAAAATATACAATTGATACAACAAATGCGCCATTATGGGCACATCCATATCAATATGGCAGAATTGTCCAGGGTAAACGTGTGATTGGTGAATTTGGTGCATTACATCCAAATGTTGCAAAACAAATGCATATTAAAACAAAAGTGTTTGTTGCAATTGTTGAAGACATAAATAATTTGCCACAAAATCCGAAGTATGCGAAAATACCAGTGACCGAATTTATGCCAATCAAACGTGATTTTGCGTTTGTTGTTGCCCACGATTTTCCATCAGATAAAATTGTATCAACGGCAATTTCTGCCGATGGGCGTATTTCAAATGCTGTGATATTTGATGCGTTTGATATGGGCGATAATAATAAATCAATTGCATTTACAATTACAATTTATCCAGACCATAATATGTCTGATTCTGAGTTGTTAGAAATTCAAGATAAAGTAATTAAAAATGTTGAAACAAAATGTAATGCAAAATTACGTGGTTAAAAAAAAACGCCCAAACGGGCGTTTTTTTATGTGTTTATAATTGTGCGCGAACTTCTTGAACCTCGTAACATTCAACACGGTCGCCTTCTTTTAAGTCATTGTATTTATCAAAACTCATACCGAATTCAACACCGTTTGATACTTCGTTAACTTCGTTCTTTTCACGTCTTAATTCACCAATTTTACCGTCATAAATCACAACATTGTTGCGCAACAGACGTACAAATGCAGATTTTTTAATTGTGCCTTCGCTGACACGACAACCCGCGACACGTGTGCCTTTGCCAACTGTGAATAATGCGATAACATCGGCATATCCGATAAAGTTTTCACGTTTTTCAGGTGCCAATTTACCAGATAATATTTCTTTGATTTCATCTGTAATACGATATACAACACTGTGATAACGAATATCCACATTATTTTTGCGTGCCATATCACGAACCGCAGAATCACCACGAACATTAAACGCAATTATAACCGCCCCAGATGCAGTAGCCAAACGTATATCACCTTCGGTAATTTGACCGACACCGGCAGACAATAATTCAACCGCTGCTTTGTCAGAGTTAAATCCACGCAACATATCAGAAATTGCCTCAACAGAACCTTGAACGTCTGCACGTAAAATAATTGGCAATGTTAATTTTTTTGTTTCATCGCGTTTTGCAAACAATTCTTCCAAAGATGAACGTTTAACTGCGTTCGCTTTGTCTTTTGCTTTTTGAACGCGATATGCAGCAACTTCACGTGTTTGTGCTTCGTTTTCCATAACGTGTAATTCATCACCTGCAGATGGGACAGATTCCAATCCTAAAACCATTGCCGGTTGACCCGGTTTTACAGATTTAACACGCACGCCATTTGAATTTATCAAACCGCGAACACGTCCAAATGTTTCGCCAACAACAAACACATCACCAACAGATAATGTTCCCTGACGCATTAAAACAGTTGCAACCGCGCCCAGGCCTTTTTCCATTTTTGCCTCTACTACAAATGCGGATGCCAACATATCAGGGTCTGCTTTTAAATCCATAATTTCTGCCTGTAATAAAATTGCTTCTTCTAATTTATCCAGACCCATTTTTGTTTTTGCAGATATTTCAACACATTGAATATCGCCACCCATTTCTTCAACCTGGACTTCTTGTTGCAACAGGTCTGTTTTTACACGTTGAGGGTCTGCCTCAGGCAAATCGCATTTGTTTATTGCAACAATAAACGGAACGTGTGCAGCGCGGATGTGATTAATCGCTTCTATTGTTTGTGGCATAATTGAATCGTTTGCCGCAACAACTAAAACGACAATATCTGCCATTTGTGCACCACGCGCACGCATCGCAGTAAATGTTTCGTGGCCCGGTGTATCCAAGAAAGTGATTACTGCACCAGATTTTGTTTTAACTTCGTATGATGAAATATGTTGAGTGATTCCACCTGCTTCGCCGGCGGCAACATTTGCGTTACGAAACGCATCCAACAAAGATGTTTTACCATGGTCAACGTGTCCCACAACAGTCACCACAGGTGCACGCGGTTGTAATCTGTCTGGGTGTGGTTGTTCTTCCAAAATATTGGCATAAGGTTTTACATCAACACGTTTTACAGTTGCACCAAATTCTGTTGCGATTAATTCGGCTGTATCTGCATCAATAGATTGGTTTTGTGATGCCATCATGCCCATTTCCATCAATTTTTTGATAACATTGCCAACCTTTTCAGCCATCGCAGCCGCCAAATCTTTGACAGTTATCGTGTCGCCCAATGTGACAATATGTTCTACTTTTTGTGGGGCAGTAAATACAGCACGTGCCTTTTCACGGAAACGTTTTAAAGATGCCTCGCTGCGTCTGCGGTTTGCACCACGCAATCCAATTTCATCGTCATCATCATCTTCACCACCACCAATAACAATATCGTGGATAGAAATCTTTCCGCCCTTTTTAAAGTCCTTTTTGAAACGATTTTGTTTTACACTACGCATTTCATCATCGTTATCACGACGATTGTTGCGATTTTGTTGTGTTTGATTGTTTTTGCGTTGATCGTGAGTATTTTCACGTGGAACAACATTAACAATTTCTTCAACGTTTTGTGGTTGTTCTTCTGGGACATTTTCACGTTGTGCCAATTGTTCTTTGACGGCTTCGTATTCGCGGTTTTCGCGTTCAATTTCTGCCTCGCGTGCGGCGCGTGCGGCGGCTTCTTCGGCTTCGCGTTTTTTGCGTTCTTCTTCTCTGGCCTTGGCAGCAGCCAACACAGCGCGCAATTTTTCATCAGCAGCACTGTGAACAGTTTCGACCTTTTTTGGTTCTTCACGTAATTCCTTGCTGCCTGGGGCAACAATGCGCCGACGGCGTTCTACGAATACTGCATCACCCTTTTTACTTTGCACTGCACCGACAGTTACAGATTTTCCCAATGTTAATGTTGCCATATTTCAACCTTTGTTATGTTTTATTCTGCATCCTCGTCCTGGACAATACCATATGCGATTTCACGTGCCTTCATTATAACACGTTCTGCCAGACGTGGAGACATATTGTCTTCACCCAAAATTTCGACCAATTCATCAGATGCCAAATCAGCCAAATCAGATAAAGATTTTATTCCATTTTCACCCAATTTCATAATAATTGGACGTTTGATGAAATCAAATTTCAACAAATCATCAGACATTCCATTTTTATGTCCATTGTCAAAATAATCTTGTTCTATTTTTGTTAAATATGATTTTGCACGATTTTGTAATTCTGTTGCCAATTCGGTATTGAATCCTTCGATAGATTCCAATTCTGATTTTTCAACATATGCAATTTCTTCGATTGTTCTGAAACCTTCTGTGATTAACAATTGAGCAATTGTTTCATCAACATCCAGCGCACTGGTAAACAATTCAGTTTTTTCTTTGAATTCTTTTGCACGACGTTCTTGTTCTTCGGCTTCGCTCATAACGTCAATATTCCATCCAGTTAATTGAGATGCCAAACGAACATTTTGACCACGACGACCGATTGCCAAAGATTGTTGATCTTCTGTGACAACCACCGCCGCAGTATGGGTGTCTTCGTCAACAATGATTTTTGCTACCTTGGCAGGTTGCATTGCGTTGACAATAAATACCGCTGGATCTTCTGAATACAAAATAACATCAATCTTTTCGCCCTGACATTCGTTGATAACAGGTTGAATACGTGTTCCTTTGATACCAACAGTCATACCAACTGCATCAATAGATGGGTCAGATGTTTCAACAGCAATCTTGGCATGTGAACCAGGTGCGCGTGCTACAGATTTAATTTTAATTACACCCTCGTAAATTTCAGGTACTTCCTGGGTAAATAATTTTTCCATGAACATTGGATGTGTTCTGGTTAAAAAGATTTGTGGTCCAGAATTAGAACGTGTCACATCCATAATCAATGCACGAACACGATCGCCAACCGCCAAACGTTCGCCTGGGATTAATTCTGTGTTTTTAATATAACCTTCGGCTTTGCCGTTGATGTCAACATAAACACTGCCAAATTCAATACGTTTTACAACACCACTGACGATGTCACCAATATTATCTTTGAATTCTTCATATTGATGACCTTTTTCAGCGTCACGTACACGTGCAGACATTATTTGACGCGCAGTTTGGAAAGCCATACGACCAAATTCTGGTTCTGGCAATATATCTTCAACGATATCGCCAACACTTGGATTTTTGGCATATTTTTTTGCATGTTCCACTGTTAACATAGTGTTTGGATTGTAATCTTCGCCTTTGTCTTCTGGGGAAGAAATAACTTCGAACAAACGTTTAACATGAATTGAACCGTTTTTACGATCAATATTTGCAACGATGTTAAATTCTTCGCCGTATTTATGTTTTGCAATTTTTGCGATTGCCGCCTCTAAAGATTCAATAACGGTTTCGCGGTCTATCATTTTTTCTTGGGCCAAAGCATCAATGGCCAATAATAAATCCTGACGTGGCATAGATTCAAAAGACATGTCTGTACTCCTTAGCGTTTTTGCCTTTTTATCGAAAGGGCGGGGTTTTCGCCCCGCCCTTAAAATTTTATTTTAAGAACATATTTGTATTATTGTATCAAAATTACCAAAAATCAAGAAAAAAATACATTTTTTACTAAAAATAAAACCACGATAAACGTGGTTAATTTTTGGTGGATGTTAAGGGACTCGCTCGGCATAAATGCCTGCGCGGCAATCGTGACGATTTCACTGCACTGCGTTTGTGAAATCTACTGCTTGTCGAACATGGTTCTCGTCCAAACATACCATGCCAAAAATAAAACCACGATGAACGTGGTTAATTTTTGGTGGATGTTAAGGGACTCGCTCGGCATAAATGCCTGCGCGGCAATCGTGACGATTTCACTGCACTGCGTTTGTGAAATCTACTGCTTGTCGAACATGGTTCTCGTCCAAACATACCATGCCAAAAATAAAACCACGATGAACGTGGTTAATTTTTGGTGGATGTTAAGGGACTCGAACCCCTGACCCTCTGCGTGTAAAGCAGATGCTCTAGCCAACTGAGCTAAACATCCAGAACGTGCGTATAATAATAATATATTTTTTTCTTTTGTCCAGAAAAAATATATTGTTGCCCTATTCTGACATTTCGCCGGTTATTGCAGACATTGTTTTATCAATCAAAATATCTGCTTTTTCTTTGGCATCACGATATGCATCGGCAACCATTTGTGATAATGTTGGGGCATCAACAGACATTGCCTTGGGATTAATATTAACAGAAATAATATCGTATTTCCCAGTCATATCAACCACAACCGCACCATCCCCAGCAATTCCTTTGACACGTTTTTGTGCCAATTCGTCTTGGGCAGATGATATTTTTGTTTGCAGGTCTTGTGCCTGGGCCATCAATGTTTCCATATCCATGTGTACCCCCCTAGTTTTCACGTATTAACATCATTTGAATTGCCTGTTTTGGCATATTGAGTTGTTTTGCATAAAAATCATTTAATTCCATTTTCGAAATTATTCTGTTTGTGTCCTGTAATGCCGTTGTGACATTGTCAAATTGTTTTTTTCCAGACAGCAATAATTGTAATCTTTGAAATCCAGATGGTGCAATATCATAACGATATACAGCCATAAAATATTTACCTGAATTTTTATCACATTCAATTGCCATCACAAAATTTTTATCCAGAATATTTTTGTATTCTTGGATTTTTTTAATTGGACAACCCAAATAGGTTGCCCAATCTTTATCTGTCCATTGTAATCTGTTTGTATTGGTTTCTGACATACAAATATCCTATATGTTTATTTTACTTCTTTACCTGTTTTTTGGTCAATACCAACCATGGACATACGTGTTTTACCACGTTTGTCTGCACCCAGATAACGAACATATACTTTATCGCCTTCTTTGAATCCGGCATCTTCGATATTTTTGATTCTTTCGCCAGTAATTTCAGAAATATGAACCATGGATTCGAAATTTTTCAAAATTTTGACGAATAAACCAAATTCTTTGATTCCAGAAACAACACCTTCGTAAATTTCGCCGATTTCTGGTTCTGCGACAATTTCTTTGATACGTGCGATTGTGTTATCTGCATCTTCTTTGGATACAGCCAAAATTTTCACACTGCCATCGTCTTCCAATTCAATTTGGGTGTTTGTTTCACGTGTTAATGCCTGAATTACAGAGCCACCCTTGCCAATAACATCGCGCACTTTGTCTGGATTAATTTTCATTGTATATGTTTGTGGTGCATATTCAGATACAGATTTGCGTGGCGCTTTAATCGCCTTTTCAATCTTGCCCAAAATGTGCATACGGCCATCTTTTGCCTGACTTAATGCGTGTTCCATAATTTCAAATGTGATGGAAGTGATTTTGATATCCATTTGTAATGCAGTGATACCGTCTTTTGTTCCAGTCACTTTGAAATCCATATCGCCCAAATGGTCTTCGTCACCCAGAATATCTGTCAAGATTGCGTAATCATCGCCTTCTTTGATTAATCCCATAGCGATACCAGCAACAGGACGTTTCATTGGAACACCCCCGTCCATCATTGCCAATGTTGCGCCACATGTTGTTGCCATTGATGAAGAACCGTTTGATTCCAAAATATCGGAACATACACGAATTACATAATCAAATTCACTGCGTGTTGGAACCATTGGATGAACGGCACGCCATGCCAAATTACCATGTCCCAATTCACGACGACCTGGGGCCTTTAATCCTTTGGCTTCGCCAACAGAAAACCCAGGGAAATTATAATTTAAAATGAAATCGCGTTCGCTGTCGCCGTCCAAAGATTCAATTGGCAAAGCGTCTTTACCACCACCCAATGTCAACGATACTAACGCCTGAGTTTCGCCACGTGTGAACAACGCAGAACCGTGTGCACGTGGTAATACACCCAATTCAATTTCGATTGGACGAACTGTTTTTGTGTCGCGGCCATCAATACGCGGTTTGCCAGCCAAAATATTTCCACGCATAATACGTGCAGTAATATTTTCAACAATTTCATCAGCCCATGATTCCAGTGTTGATGTTGCTGTTGTTGTTTCTGGGAATAATTCCGCAATACGTGCCTTGGCTTTCGTATGAATTTCAGATAATGTATCCAAACGAACCAATTTTTCTTTGATTAACAAAGCATCAGTTATTTCGCCAGCAAATTGTTCAAAATCGTGTTCCATAGCGATGTATTCTGCGCTGTGTTCTGGGATTGCCCAACGTTCTTTACCCGCTTTTTTAACCAATTCGTTTATTGCGTTGATAACAGTTTGTTGTTGATCAAAACCAAATTTTACCGCGCCTAATGTTGTTTTTTCATCCAATTCACCGATTTCAGATTCTACCATCAACACACCATCTTTTGTTGCGGCAACAACCAAATCCATTTGTGAATCTTCAATGTCTTTTTTAGACGGGTTTAAAACATATTGACCATCCATATACCCAACACGTGCTGCGCCAATTGGACCAGCAAACGGAACACCAGAAATAGCCAATGCGGCACTGGATGCAATCATTGCCAAAATATCAGGTTGATTTTTTTTGTCGTAAGAAAATACCTGGGCAATTATTTGAACTTTGTTTTTAAAAGTTTCTGGGAACAAAGGACGTATTGGTCTGTCGATTAATCGTGCGATTAATGTTTCGTTTGTGCTGGCTTTGCCTTCACGTCTGTCGCGTGAACCAGGAATACGACCGGATGATGCGTATTTTTCTTGATAATCGACAGTCAAAGGAAAGAAATCTTGACCCTCGACCGCGGTTTTTTCAGCACACACAGTTGCCAATACCATTGTTTCACCCATTGTTGCCATAACAGCACCCGTGGCCTGTTTTGCAAAACGACCTGTTTCTAATTTGACAGTTTCATTGCCGTATTTAAATTCAACAACAACAGGTTTATTCAAGACGTGTTCGTCTGATTTTTTAAATATTCCAAACATATTTTTTCTCCATAATTAATTTTAAATGTTATTTTTAATTGCGAAGAAAAATTATTCGTTTTTGCACTCTTGAACACAAATGCAAGAAAGAACAATTCTTTCTTCGCCTGCATGCGGAATTATAAAATATATTTATGATTTTGCAACAAAAAATCCCCCAGTGTGGGGGAAATATGTTTTAAATTTTCATTTTTGTTTGCATTTCGCATAATACGGGTGTTTTTATATTTAATTCTTGTGCGCGTTTGATTAAACCGCGCAATGCAAAAATACCTTCTACTGTGCCAGTGTATTGTTCGCCACGTGCAATAGATAAACCCGCAGAAAAATTACGCGATGTTGGTGATGTGGCGGATAAAAACAAATCCCCTACCCCGCATAATCCCAAAAACGTTTTATATTCTGCACCCATTTTAACACCTATTTCAGAAATTTCGTTCCATGCACGGGTAAACATTAATGCGCGTTCATTTTCGCCACTTGATTTTACGGTCAAAAATCCAGATATTAACGAAACAGCATTTTTACCAACACCACAAATTTGTGCACCAATAATATCATTGCTGTCTTGTAAATAAATTTTTGATAAAGCGATGTGGCCGCCTGAGTGAATTTCTTTATCGCCAGCCAATGTTGAGCCGGTTGGAATATCTGTTGCAACCTCGTGCGCAAATTGTGGGCCAGATAATACCCCAAAATGTTTACAATCTGGAATTTCAGAATTTAAAATTTCAGACATAAATTGACCAGTTGTTGCCTCCATACCTTTGGTGCAAATTAAAATCGGTTGGTTATTATAAACATTGCGCATTTTTTGGGTGGTTTCTCTGAAAAACGCAGAGGGTGTGACAATTAACCAGTAATCACAATTTTTTAAATCCGTCATATTATCTGTGCGAATTACATTTTCTGGGCGTGTTATGTCTGGAATACCGTCAAAGACACCGTTAAACCCCCAATGGATAACATCGTTTCCAGATTTTGCACACGTATACGCCAATGCAGTTCCCCATGCGCCTGCCCCAAAAACACCTATTCTCATTTTAGTTTCCTTATTTTCTTCTGTATTTGTGGCACAACCACCAAACAATCATCAGATAAATCCAATGCGTGATTATATGCACGTAATGCGCGTTCTTTGTCACCTTTGATTGCGTATAAATCCCCCAGATGTTCATAAATCGATGAAGTGTTTGTTGATGTTTCGCCGATATGTTCCAATATTTCCAGCGCGTTTTCAATACCTTCGCGTTTGTAAATAATTAACCCTAATAAATCCCATGCGTTAACATCAGATTTATTTATTTTTATCAAATTCATGGTATAATTATATGCTTCGTTTAGGTTTTTATTTTGTTGTTCCCAAATTCGTGCCTGTAAGAATATTACGTCTGGTGTTTTTTCATCACTGATTGCCTGTATTTCAGATATATCGCGTTGTGCACGTGACGGATTTTTAAACATCAGGTATGTATGTGCACGTTGTTTTAAAAAATATATACGGCCTAAATCTGATAAATGTTTGTGTTTCAGACCACGATTAATTAATCGTAGTGCCGCTGATTTATTTCCGTTTTTTATGTGTTCGTGAACCGTTGTTAAAAAAGCCGGTACAAACAATGGATTATCATTGGCGATTTTTTGTATTGTTTTCATGTCGTTATTTTTTTCGGCAATTTTTAATTGGCCAAACAAATATAACGGGTTGTGTTTATTTATTTTGTTAAAACTGGTTTCATAATCACCAGAATTATAAAAATAATATTGTCCCAGATAATAATTTATCGCATCTGTGTTTTGACCGTCAGAAATGATTTCTGAAAAACGCAAAAACATCAAAGATAAATCTGTATACAGCATAATTTGTGTATGTGATATCGTTTGAATAATACTGAATACTAAATTATTTTTGTATCCTGAATATGTTGACCAATCTGGAATATCAGGATATTCAAATGCATACATACCACCAGGTTTTGCCAAAAAATCGTTTCGCAGAATATCCATATCTGCCGTCATGTCATAATGTTTATAAAAAGACATCAGATACAGATAATCATTAATATTCATAAAATCAGGATGCACATTTGCAAATTCTTTGGTTGCGGTGTCTATATCGTCCCTTAATACAGCGATTTGTCCGCGAACAAAAGATTTCCACGAATCAGATGTTTGCATTGAATCAATGTATTTTAATGTTTCTGTATATCTTTTTTGATTAATTGCAGAAAATATACGCAACGGTGCAGCCAAAATACTTTCGTCTTTGGCATGACGATTATATAAACTTTTCCAATCGTCTTTTTGTATCAGGTATGCATCGTAAATCATACCGTCCACCAATTCTTTGGAATTTTTTAATGAATCAGCATTTTCTGGTAATTTTCCATTGAAAAAACTAGCAATGTTTTTTGTTTGATTAACAATTTTTTTATCAGATTTTACGCGCTGTATCATTTTTGACGCATTATCAAAATCGTTGACATATAACGCATGTTGTGATGCCAAAAACAATCCAAAATCTGTATCAATAATATCTTCGTTTTGTCCCAGACGCTGATATGAAAAATCTAATAATTTATAAAGACCTATACCAGCAATCAATACGATTGCTGATATTAAAAATGAAGTAATGCAATTTTTTTTAATTTCTTTCATGGTTTTCGTATGTTAGAATAAATATTATGAAAACAAAAGAAAAATTTATTAAATATGAAAATATATTAAAAGAATGGTCCAATAAAATGAACCTGGTTGCGCCCAGTACGTTAAACGATATTCAATCTAGACATATCATGGACAGCGCGCAATTGGCAAAATATATTCCAAACGATGTGACGATTATAGATTTGGGTAGTGGGGCCGGATTTCCGGGGGTTGTGTTGGCGATTTTGGGTTGGGATGTTGTCTGTATCGAATCGATTCGTAAAAAGACAAGTTTCCTAAATGAATTAAAACAAAAACTAGATTTGCCGAATTTAACGATTGTTAACGACAGAATTGAAAATTTTTTATCAAAAACACCGGTAAATGCCGGCAAAATTGTTTTTACCGCGCGTGCGTTTGCTCCATTGGTTAAAATTTTTGATTATACACACAAAACAAAATGTCGGCTTTTTTTATTAAAAGGCCGGGATATTGAAAACGAAATTACACTGGCAAAAACAAAATATAAATTTGATTATGAACTGTATAAATCTGAAACAGGTGACGGGTATATCGTGTGTGTATATAATTTAAAATAATGTAATATTTCATGTGAAACAAGGTATAAGTTTTTGTAATTTCGCAATTTTAATATTTGTGTTGACTTTTGAATTTTGTCTTGTATCCTGATTTGCGTAAAAAGGATATATGGAAATGGCGAAAATAATCTCGTTTGCAAATCAAAAAGGCGGTGTTGGAAAAACAACAACTGCTGTTAATATTGCTGCATCGTTGGCGGCAATTAAAAAACGTGTTTTGTTGATTGATTTAGATTCACAGGGTAATGCCGGAACCGGTTTGGGCTTTGTTCGTGCAAATCATAAACAGAGTGTTTATGGTGTTTTGATGGGGACGGCAACCGTGATGGAAAATATTTTAACAACGGCGGTGCCAAATATGCATTTGTTGCCTGCGTCTGCGAAATTGGCTGGCGCGGAATTGGATATGTTAGATTTGGATAGACGTGAATATCGTTTGCGTGATGCGTTGGAAAGCGTTGCAGATAATTATGATTATATTTTAATTGATTGTCCGCCTGCGTTGGGAATGTTGACTATAAACGCACTGACGGCATCTAATTATATTATTATACCGTTGCAGTGCGAATTTTTTGCGTTAGAGGGTGTTCAACAATTGTTGTCTTCTATACACGCAATTCAGCAAAAATGGAATCCGGATTTAGATATTTTGGGTATGGTTTTAACAATGTACGATAGAAAGTTGGGCTTAACACGTGCAGTTGAAGAAGATGTTAGAAAAACATTTGGAGATAAAGTATTTAAAACGGTTGTTCCACGTAATGTCCGGGTTTCTGAGGCACCTAGTCATGGAAAACCTGCGCTGTTTTATGATTTTAAATCTTCTGGGGCCCAGGCATATTTGCGGGTTGCAACAGAAGTGGTTAATGCATTGGAAAGAAAGGATATAAAATGAGTTCTAAGTTTTTAGGCAAAGGATTGGCAGAATTAAATCAAGAAATGGGGCAAATCCCCGATATTTCTGTGTTAACCGGTGTTGAACGTGTCGTTGTAAAACCAATTCCATTGGTGCAAATTAGTCCTAATCCTGACCAGCCACGCAAAACATTTAACGAAACAGAATTGCAGGATTTGGCAAAATCTATTAAAGAGCAGGGTGTTTTGGTTCCTATAATTTTGCGCGCGGTTAAAGACAAGCCATATTTATATGAAATCGTTGCAGGTGAACGTCGTTATCGTGCCGCACAAATTGCAGGATTAATCGAAATTCCGGCATTGGTTAAAACATTAACAGACCAAAATGCAATGGAAATTGCATTAATAGAAAATGTTCAACGTGAAAATTTGAATCCAATTGAAGAAGCAGACGGTTATAAAAATCTGATGGAAAAATGTCAATATTCATTAACTGATGTTTCAAAATTGATTGGAAAATCAGAAAGTTATATTCGTAATTTAATGCGAATTAATTCTTTACCTGAATCAGTCAAAGAATTAATAAAAGATGGGCAAATTTCTGCATCCCATGCGCGAACAATCGCTGTGTCTGAAAATCCTGAACAATTGGCGCAAGATATTATAAACAATAAATTGTCTGTATCTGAAACACAACAAAGGGTTAAAAAAACGAATCGTTCTAAGACCAGCCGTAATTTTACGCAATCAAATCTGGACGTGGCATACGTTGAAAAAATCGAATCGAGATTATCTGCAAAATTAGATACAGAGGTTAAATTGCGTGAAAAACGTGGTGGGGCAGGGCAATTTATAATTTCTTTTTCTAATCGTGTTCAAATGGAAGATTTGATAAATAAATTATCGAAGTAAAATGTAAAGAAAAATACCGGCATTTGCCGGTATTTTTTTTAACCAAAAGTTATTTTTATTCTTTAACAGTGGTCGTTGCGTTACGGTTGAATTTCCAAACGTCTTCACCAGTACCTTTGACCAATGGACGTTCTTTACCGTAAGAGATTGTAGAGATACGTGCCGCATCAATACCATCTTTGACCAATACTTCTTTGGCAGCGTTTGCACGACGTGCGCCCAATGCCAAGTTGTATTCTGTTGAACCACGTTCGTCGCAATTACCAGCAATTTGGATTTTTACGTCTTCGTGATTTTTCATATACAAAGATTGACCCAACAAATTTTCATTTGCTTCTTCGGAAATTTCCGCAGAATTAAAAGCAAAGAAAACACGTTGATCGTTCAAATCAGCAGGTTCAACAACGCTAGAACCACCGCACGCAGCCAGCAATCCAGCAGTACCCGCCAACAAAGCAAAATTTAATATTTTCATGAAAATACTCCCTTGAGTTTTTGTTGCTCGGGCATTATTATACTACAATAATTACGCAAAATCAAGGAATAAAACATGGGAAATTGTGTATTGCAAGATTTGGTTATGGCTGGTGTTCGTTGGGAATTGACAGAAAACCCAGCGTTATGCGATATAAAAAAGCCAAAAATTCAACAAAATTTGTTCGTAAATCAAAAACAAAATAATGAAAAAAATATTGTTGTACCGGCAATGGCACCAGTCACAATTGATACTGTAAAATCTATGGTTGAACGTCCAACAGATGTAGATTCACTGATTCGTATGATATGTGAATTTAATCATCCTTTGCGAATTGGGGCAACAAACGTTGTTGTGCCAAATATCGCAACAAAGCCAAATGGTTTGGTAATTATTACAGATTTGCCCAGTTCTGATGACGATTTGTCTGGTAAAATATTAACTGGTTCGGCGGGGGAAATGACAGACAAAATGTTGGCGGCGATTGGTATGTCGCGTGAAAATGTGTCAATTATTCCATTGTTGTTTTGGAGAACGCCTGGTGGGCGCAGCCCGATTCGCGAAGAATTGGATTTGTCTTTGCCGTTTGTTAACAAAATTGTTGAAATGCTGGCACCGCGCGTTGTTATAACGTTTGGTACGATTGCTACGACAGAATTTGCAAAAACATCACTAAATGATGCACATGGAAGCGAGATTGTGTCTGATGCAGGATACAAGATTGTCCCAATGTTTCATCCAAATTATTTGATGTTAAAACCCAGTGCTAAAAAAGATGCGTGGGCTGCATTACAACATGTTCAAAATTTGTTGAAAAATGCTTAAAAATATTTAATAATTCCCATGAGTTATTAAAGGAGCATTACAATTAAACCAAATAATAATAACGCCAAGGCCCGTGATATGGGACCACGCATAAATGAAAAAATATTTGCAAAAAATGTCCAGGTTATCAGTAATGATGGTCAAAATCTGGGAACAATGGAAACACGTAACGCTTTGAATATGGCGGCAGAAATGGGATTGGATTTGGTTGAAATAAACGCCAATGCAACGCCTGTTTTGGTCAAAATAATGGATTACGGAAAATACAAATATGACCAGAAAAAACGCGCAAATGAGGCACGCAAAAAACAAAAAACAATCGAATTAAAAGAGGTTTGGGTAAAACCTTTTATTGAAGAAAACGATTTGAATATCAAATTGAAAAAAGTTTTTGAGTTTTTAGATGAAGGCAACAAGGTTAAAATTGCGGTTATGACGCACGGAAACAAAAAGGTTTTGGCACGTGGTCGTGATGCAATTCCACAATTGTTCGCGCGTATTGTTGAATTAATCGGTGAACGTGGAACGTTAGAATCCAAATCTAAACCAGACGAAAGAACAAAATCAATTGTAATTGCGCCGGCTAAATAGATGGGTGATGAATATGGATAACGAAAAATTAACTTTTGAAGATGCGTATAACCAATTGACAGAACTGGTAAAAAAAATGGAAAGCGGCGAAATGTCGTTGGCCGATTCTGTTGCTGCGTATGAACAGGGAATAAAGTTAAAAGCATATTGTGAGCAATTGTTAAAAGAAGCAGAATTAAAAATTGAAACATTAAAAATCACAAATGCTGGTGAATAAAATGGCCGAAAAAAATAAACTTTCGCCTGTTATGCAACAGTATGTTGATATGAAATCTGAAAACCCAGATGCGTTGTTATTGTTTCGTCTGGGTGATTTTTATGAAGCGTTTTTTGAAGATGCGAAAACAATCAGTGAAACGCTCAGTTTGGTTTTAACACATCGTGGAACAGATGGTTTTGGTGCCGATGTGCCGATGTGTGGAATTCCTTGGCATGCGGCGGATAATTATTTTGGACGTTTGGTTCGTGCCGGATTCAAGGTCGCATTGGTGGAACAAATGGAAACACCGCAACAGGCAAAACAACGTGGACATAAGTTTATCGAAAGAAAGATTATTCGTGTCTTAACACCTGGAACGTTAACAGATGAAAATTTATTAACACCAAAAAATTCTAATTTTTTAATTTCTATTGTACCAATATCTGCAGAAAAATTTGATTTGGCTGGATGTGATATTTCCACAGGTGAATTTTTTATTGGGGAAACAGATTCAATTATTGATGATATGATTCGTATAAATCCTGCGGAAATTATTTATCCAGAAAAAGATGCAGAAAATAGCGTGGTAAAAACTTTGCGTGATATGTATAAAACTACGCCAGTATATGAAAAATTATATTTGCGTTCGGATATAAACGTTATAGTGTCGCATGTTTTTGGCGGAAATGCACCATCTGAAAATGTTTGTGATGTGTCTGCAATACGTTTGCTGGCTGGGTATTTGTTTAATACGCAACGTGGCGCAAACGTGTCTTTTCGTGCGCCTTATTCGTTCAAGTCAGGTCGGCAGTTAGTTATTGATTCTTCTACGTGGAAAAGTTTGGAAATAGATGCGCCGATGAACGAAGGTGGGGTTTGTTTGCTGGATGTTATTGATAAAACAAAAACAGCAATTGGTGCGCGAAAATTGCGTTCTTATTTGCGAACGTTGTCTGGTGATATGGATGTGATTTTATCCCGTCAAACACATATCGGGCATTTGTTGACTAATCATGCATTGATGGCAGAAATTTCATCGGTATTATCACAAACACCAGACGTTAATCGTGCAATATCAAGATTGTTGTCTGGGCGTGGTACACCACGTGATTTGCGTAATGTGTACGAATTTTTATTGATTCTGGATTCTGTTAAGACTGTTGGTCAAAAATTAGATGAAAAATTGGCATCGCAATTTGCAAATATTGATACACATGATGCATTGACATACAAATTGAAAAACGCATTAAATGATGATTTGCCAACGTTTTTTAGGGATGGAAATGTTATCAAACGTGGTTTTGATTGTGCGCTGGATAATATGCGTGATTTATCAAACGGCGCAATTGAAACAATTGCGGGTTTACAATCGACTTATATAAGCCAGACAGGGATTAATACGCTAAAAATAAAATATAATAATATTTTAGGTTATTTTATCGAGGTTCCATCTGCCCGTGCAGACGTTTTGATGAATCCAGAATCTGGGTTTATACATCGTCAAACCATGGCTGGAAATATGCGTTTTACAACGTCAAAATTGATTGATTTGGATAACGATATACGTTCTGCATCTGAAAAATCTGCCGCAATCGAAGCGGAAATTATAGACGGTTTAATTTCGGATATTCGCGAGATTTCAGATGATTTGATGAATATTGCCGATTTAATTGCAGATATGGATGTGTGGTTATCTTTGGCAGATGTTGCAGATTTATATTCTTGGGTGCGTCCAAATATGACAAATAACAACGAATTTGATATTGTTGGTGGGCGGCATCCTGTGATTGAACATGTTTTGCGTCACAGTGGAAATAATTTTGTAAAAAACGATTGTAATTTAAACGAAAAACCTGTTGCATTGTTGACAGGTCCAAACATGGCCGGTAAATCCACATATTTGCGTCAGAATGCGATTTTGGTTGTGTTGGCTCATCTTGGATCGTTTGTGCCGGCAACGGCTGCTACGATTGGAATTTGCGACCAATTGTTTTCGCGTGTGGGGGCATCAGACAATTTGGCGGCGGGTCAATCGACTTTTATGGTGGAAATGGTTGAGACGGCAAATATATTAAATCGGGCAACCAAGAAATCTTTTATAATTTTTGATGAAATAGGGCGTGGGACATCAACATTTGACGGTATGGCCATCGCTCAGGCAATATTAGAATACATAAATGTTTTGGGTGTTCGAACGTTGTTTGCAACGCATTATCATGAATTGACCAGATTAGTGTCTGACGAGAATTTAAATAACGTGTCTTGTTTGACAATAGATGTTCGTGAACATAATAACGATATTGTGTTTTTGCATAAAATTATACCGGGGGTTGCAAATCGTTCTTATGGAATTGCGGTGGCCAAGATGGCCGGAATGCCGGAAAAAATCGTGGCGCGCGCGGAAAATGTTTTGTTAAATTTAGAAAATAATCAAAATGAAAAACACTTTGTTCAAAAAACAGATACTAAAATTGATGTAAAACCAATCGTTAAAGAACCAGAACAAAAAACACAATTATCATTGTTTGGATAAATATGGATGGAATAATAATTTTGGATAAAGATAGTGGGGTGTTCAGCAGAAGTGCTGGATATCGTGTTGCGCGTATGTTCCAAGAAAAGAAATTTGGACATATTGGGACACTGGATCCGATGGCTACTGGTGTTTTAACTATTGCAATTGGAAATGCGACAAAAATGATACCGTATGTCGAATCGCTGAATGATAATACCAAAGAGTATTTATTTGGTTTGCGTTTTGGTGTTGAAACCGATTCGTTTGATATAACCGGAAAAACACTAAAAACAGATAATGTTATTCCAGAAGATGGCCAGATATTTGATGCGTGTGAAAAAATTTCAAAAATGACAGAACAAATACCACCAAAATTATCTGCGATTCATGTAAATGGTGTGCGTGCATATAAACTGGCACGTCAGGGGAAAGAAGTTGAAATGCAGCCACGTCCGATAAAAATTTTTGATATAGAATTTATCGGAAAAGGCCGGGAAAATGAATATAATTTCAGGGTAGTTTGTTCGCGTGGAACGTACGTGCGGTCTATCGTCAGGGATATTGCGAATTTTTGCGGGGCAATTGCAACAACAACGTATATTCGCAGAATAAAAACAAATGGGTTTGATATAAACAATGCTGTAAAACTTGATTTTTTGGAAAAAATGTTTAATAATGGGGGCGATATCAAACAATATTTGATGTCATCAGATTGTGCGCTGGGGGACATTCCGGTAATCAATTTGAACGATAAAGATGCAAAATTTTATAAAAATGGCGGATTTATCGAAACTGATGCAGTGGACGGTTTAAAACGCGTTTATGTTGGTAAAGATTTTATCGGCATTGGATGTGTAGATGGCGGAAAACTGCACCCGAAAAGAACAATTTAACAAACAAAGGATTGATAAATGTCCATAACAAAAGAAAAGAAAAGCGAATTAATTGCCGCTTATAAAACATCTGACAAAGATAATGGTGGTTCTGCGGCGGCTCAGGTTGCTGTTTTGACAGAACGTATTCGCAATTTAACACAACACATGAAGAATAACCACAAAGATGAACATTCAAAACGTGGTTTGTTGATGATGGTTAACCGTCGTAAAAGATTGTTAGCTTATATCAAAAAACACAGTGTTGCTGACTACGAAGATTTGATTAAAAAATTGGGTCTGCGTAAATAAAATAAAGATAAATAAAAATACCGGCATTTGCCGGTGTTTTTATTTGTTTTTTTATTTTTGTTCGTCAGTGGTTGTTTCTGGTTTGTTTTTTTCAGATTCCAGAAAACTTTCCAGCCAATGATTGTCGGTTTTTAATTGGCGAACATCAGAATTTTGCAATAATTTTTTCTGTAAAGGAATTGTTGTTTTGATTCCTTCGATAACAAATTCATCCAATGCACGTTCTGCGCGCATGATACATGCAGGACGAGATTGTGCGTGAACAATTAATTTCGCAATCATCGAATCGTATGTCGGTGGAATTGTATAGCCAGTATAAACGGCACTGTCCACGCGAACGCCCATACCGCCAGATGGTGCGTATAATTCGATTTTTCCAGGATTTGGAATAAATGTTTCTGGATCTTCGGCATTTATACGAAATTCAATCGCGTGTCCGTGCGGAACCAGGGCAGATTGCGTATAACCCAATTTTTCGCCAGCTGCAATACGAATTTGTTCGTGTACCAAATCAACACCATAAACCATTTCAGTGACCGGATGTTCAACCTGCAGGCGGGTATTCATTTCCAGAAAATAAAATTTACCGTCTTCAAACATAAATTCGAATGTTCCGGCATTTACGTATTTCATCTTTTTTGCGGCATTTTTGCAGATTTCAATCATATCATCGCGTTGTTTTTGCGTTAATATCGCCGCAGGACATTCTTCCATAATTTTTTGGTTTTTGCGTTGCAATGAACAATCGCGTTCGCCAAAGATTACAACATTGCCATGTTTGTCACCCAGAACCTGAAATTCAATATGGCGTGGATGTAATAACAGTTTTTCCATGTATAACGTATCATCGCCAAATGCAGATTTAGATTCTGCGCGTACAATTGGGAAAAATTCACGTAATTCATTTGCGTTATGAATTGCACGCATACCACGACCACCACCACCAGATGCCGCCTTGATCATCACAGGATAACCGATTTTATCCGCCCACATTAACGCATCATCAATATCTTTGATTGCACCATCAGAACCCGGAACGACCGGCAAACCACATTTGATTGCAGTTTGTTTAGCGTTTACTTTGTCGCCCATTTTGCGAATCATATCGGCATTTGGACCAATCCAGATAAGTCCGTGTTCTTCGACTTTGTCCACGAAATCGGCACGTTCTGATAAAAAACCATATCCTGGATGAATTGCATCAGAATTTGTCAGTAATGCAGCCGTTAAAATTGCGGATTCGTTCAGATAAGAATCAGACGATTGTGCCGGCCCAATACAAACAGATTCATCGGCCAGTTTTACATGCATTGCATCCCTGTCTGCGGTTGAATACACCGCCACAGTTCTTATTCCCATATCGCGACACGCACGAATAATGCGCAGTGCAATTTCGCCACGATTAGCGATTAAGACCTTTTTAATTTGCGTCATTATTTGAAACCTGTTCTATTACGGCGATTGGCATATCAAATTCGACAGCCATCCCATCGTTTACCAATATTTCTTTGACGATACCGTCAATATCAGATTTGATTGGATTAAATGTTTTCATTGCTTCGACCAAAGCGATTGTGTCGCCGGCACGAATTGTATCGCCAACCTTAACAAATGGTTTTGCGCCCGGTTCTGGTGCCAAATATACAACACCAACCATTGGTGATTTTAATGCGTGACCAGATATTTTTGATTCAGTATTTTTTGGTTGTTGCACAAATCCAACCGGCGCAGCAGCAACAGCCTGTTGTTTAGACAGGTGTATATGTTTGCGATATAATCCCAGAAATAATTGGCGTTCCAAATCTAGTTCTGTAATTCCCATTTCGTCCATCAGTTTGGACATGTTTTCTACGGTTGCCCGAAAAGAAGTCATAACTAAAAATCCTTTTGTTTGTTACTATCCTTATAATTTTACCACAATGATTTTTTATGTCAAGGCACAGGGTCATAACCATAACCACCATATGGCCTGCATCGTGATATACGTTTAATTCCCATCCATGTTCCGCGCACAAATCCGTATTTTTCGATTGATTGTTTGGTGTATTCACTGCATGTTGGGGTAAAGCGGCACGCAGCACGACCGCCAATAAAAGGCGATATGCAGATTTGATAAAAATTTATCAATTTACATCCAGTTTTTACGAAAAAATTATGATTGTTGTGTGACATTTTGTGAATAGTGTTTTGCCAAATAGCGCAATTTTAAGTGCATTTTACGGCGACCTTTGTCCCTGGGCAGGTATAAAATCGGTTCGCGCAGAACAAAAACGTAATCGTATTCATCCAGCATTAAATCTTCGTTTGCTGCAATCCAATCACGCACTATACGTTTAGCACGATTGCGCATAGTTGCCAATTTGAAAACCCGTTTTGGTGCGATAATGCCATATCTGGCATCGCCTGGAATTTTAGCAGGTTTTATTTTTACGGTGAAAAATAAATTCATGACACACGGGTCTGTGCGCTGGGTTAAAAAATCGTTATGATTACGTATGGTTTTTCGTTTCATACCGTAAATGATACCAGAATATATTGAAAATCAAATAAAAAATCAAAATTTGTTAAGTGTGCTTGATTTTTTTTACGCCTGCTTTATAATGCGAACGATATTAAGCAAAGGAATCACGCATGTATAATTGGCTATTAAAGTTTTTCTCTGCAGATATGGCGATAGATTTGGGGACTGCAAACACGTTAATTTACGTTAATGGGCGCGGTGTTGTGTTGAATGAACCATCAGTTGTTGCGGTTGCAGAAAACAAATTATTGGGACGCAAAGAAATATTGGCTGTGGGGGTTGAGGCAAAACAGATGTTTGGCAGAACGCCTGGAACAATTTCTGCGGTCAGACCGTTGCGTGATGGGGTTATTGCAGATTTCGAAGTTGCCGAAGAAATGATTAAATATTTTATCCGCAAAGTGCACAAGAAAAATCCGTTGGCTGCGCCTTTGATAATTATTTGTGTGCCGTCATGTGCGACCCAGGTGGAACGTCGTGCAATTCAAGAGGCGGCTGATGCAGCCGGCGCGCGCAAGGTTTATATTGTCGAAGAATCAACTGCGGCGGCAATTGGTGCGGGTTTGCCAGTTGACAAACCATTGGGGTCAATGGTTTTGGATATTGGTGGTGGCACGACAGAGGTTGCGGTTATGTCATTGGGTGGAATCGTGTATTCTAATGCGGTTCGTACGGCCGGCGACCAAATGGACGAAGATATTATCGAATATGTCCGTAAAAACAAAAGTTTATTGATTGGTGAAAACACAGCAGAAGAAATTAAGAAAAAGATTGGTTCTGCGATTATGCCCAAAGACAAAACGTCTGAATTAACCATGAAAATCAAGGGACGTGATTTGGTCAGTGGGACACCGCGTGAAACAGTTGTCACAGAATCACAAATTGCAACTGCGTTATCACAAACAGTTGCCAAGATTATCAGCACTGTGCATTTGGCATTGGAATCAACACCGCCTGAATTGTCTGCGGATATTGCAGATTTGGGTATTGCAATGACTGGTGGTGGTTCAATGTTGCGTGGTTTGGATGCTGCAATTCGTGCGGCGACCGGATTGCCAGCATTTTTGGTGGATAATCCGTTGGCATGTGTCGCATTGGGCAGTGGAAAAATGTTGTCCAATATCGACAAGAGCAAACACATATTGCAGACAATGTATTAATTTTATTTCCTGATATTGTCAAAGATAGGCATTTTTTGCTATACCCCCCGCGCCACTTCGTGGCCCTCTCCCCCGGTGGGGGCGAATTTATTCTCGTGAGTTATGAGGATTCTCCCCAAACGGGGGAGTACGGTCGAAGACCGGGAGGGGGGTATGCCCTAATGGGGGTGTGCGGCGCAGCCGGAGGGTGTTATCCCATGGTGGAATATGCTTTCAAAAAAACGGTTTTTTCAACGTGTTAAAATTTGTATAAAAATTTTTATTTTTTCCTAATTTTTCGCTTTACACCGATTCGTTTTTTGTTCTACACTCAAGATATATATTAAGGAAGGAAGCGATTATGAAAAAGATAATCTTTGCATTATGTTTTGTTGTTTTTTCGGCA
Organism: uncultured Pseudomonadota bacterium; assembly: GCA_946613885.1. Classification (GTDB taxonomy): domain Bacteria; phylum Pseudomonadota; class Alphaproteobacteria; order Rs-D84; family Rs-D84; genus Enterousia. The sequence goes on along the minus strand of CAMOGA010000002.1, from coordinate 4,684 downwards.
TTTGTGGGCTTTGCGCCGATATCGTCAATGGCGGCGAATTGTACGGATCCTGGCGATATTTTTATTCCTGACAATCTTGCGGATGCATCCAGTGATAGTGATTCCGATACTTGGAAGGTGGATTTTAAAACAAAAACCACCTCATACAATATAAGTGGTTCTGGGATTTGTTCAAATGATGGTAAAAATGCGCCGGAAAAAGGTGGGTGTAAAGAAAAAGAATGTTTATATTGTTGGTGTAATGTCACAGGAACAGACCCAGAGTTTACATACCCAAAATATTTTGGTTCGTTTGATATGGGGAATTACAGAACGTGTGATAAAGAATGTGCGGATAAGTGTGCAAAGGGATTGTCTGATGGTTTTAATTCTGAAGAATCTTTTGTTGTAGATTGGTTTAGTGCCCTTGATGCTAATGAGTTTTGTGAAGAAAGTTCTGAGATTATATCTGGTGCAATTACATTAAATAGTAATCGTTGGGCTTCGAATAGTGCGTCATCTGCCGCGCAAAGCGCGTCGACGGCGGCAAGACCGGCGACTGTATACACATCTTATAATACATCGGTGTGTTCAGATCCATCATGTTCAACGACAATTACGTCTTTGTCAACAAGACCTGTGATGACTGGTTATACATTTCAAGGTTTTTACACAACCAAGGCCACTGATGGTACACAGGTTGTGGGTTCAAATGGCTCTTTCTTGCCGAAGGCAACAGAGCAGATAAGTACATCTGGTCGAACGGCGACATGGTATGCCAGATGGACGGGGAATATTTCTGGTGCGATAACGTTGGATGCTTCGTTATATGATTCAAATGGTTCAAAGATATCTAACGCGACCAGTGGTGTGTCGCCATCAAGTGTTTATACACAATATAATACCAAGGTGTGTTCGAATTCATCATGTTCAACGGAAATAAAAAAGTTGTCAACGTTGCCAACAATGTCTGGTTATACGTTTACCGGTTTTTATACCCAAAAGAACGGTCAGGGGACAATGGTAATTGATGCATATGGTAATTTTACTGGGTCGGCAACAGGGATAGTTTCTACCACTGGTCAAAGTATGCCTTTGTATGCAAATTGGAGTGGCGGCAAAGGTGGTAGTGGTGATTGTAATGGTTTGGACACTGGAATGTTTTCTAGAGCAGACGATACATCTGTTGATGGTCATGGTGGTTTTACTGGGATGTTTAATGGTGCTGGAATTCAGTTAGTAGGAAGGGGGTATTGTTTACCTTTTGCAGAACCTGAGGAGGTGTATCGTCTTACTGATGATGAACTTGTAAAGGATTATGGTGAACCTAGTCAAAATAGTCCATTCAGTTATTGTTGGTGTCATATAGAAAGCACTGAGCCACCTATGAGTTTTAATCCAGAATGGTTTGGTTATTGGGATTTTGGAGAAGGAGGTTGTGGACAGGAACTTTGTGATAGTATGTGTGCCAATGCAATGATGGGGGAGATGAGACATAATGTGAATGAATGGTGGGATTTTTTTGGGGAGTCTGCACCAAAACCATGGACTGATTGGTTAGAGATGGCGCAAGTATGTACCTATCAGTTGACATATACTTGCGGTTCTGGTTCTGGTTCTGCGCCAGCTGGGGGGTCTGGTTTGAATTCTGGTGATACTATCACTGCTGCAACTAATACGTGTATGGCACCTACTGGTAAGACATTTGATAAATGGAATTGTGATAATGGTATTGGTCCTGTAAGTGCGGGTTCATCATTTACAATGCCATCGGCAGATGTGACGTGTACAGCACAATGGAAAAATCAGACATATGATGTGACCTATGCCAATGGTGGTGGCACCGGAAGTGCGCCATCTGGTCATCCCAGTGTCACAGCGGGAAGCACAATCACAACAAGGGCAAATACGTTTACGGCGCCTGCCAATAAACATTTTGTAAGGTGGAGCTGTAATAATGGTGTTGGTAATGTAAATGCGGGTTCGTCATTTACAATGCCTGCGGCAAATGTGACATGTACTGCGGTATGGGCTTATAACGAATTCACAATTACATTAAATAAAAATAATGGGTCAGGTGGAACATCTACATTATATACTATATATAATACAGGTGTGTATTTGAACAATACGCATACACAATCAATGACAACATCTACCTATCAGTTAACAGCGCCAACTGGGCCGACCATCACCCTTACGTTTAATCAAAATTTGCCTAGTGGTGCGCAGATGCCGGTATTGGATCAAAGTACATTAACCGCAACTAGAATGTTTGATGGGTATTACAATTCGACAACTGGTTCGACACAGTATGTTAACGGTTCTGGATATATAACCAATACTGGTTTAAGCACGGGTAAGGGATTGACTGCCAATGGAACGTGGTATGCAAAATATAGTTCTGAGGTTGGGTTTATTTTGGCATCTACAGGTGCCCCGACTGGATATTCGTTTGCTGGTTGGTATGATGCGGCAACTGGTGGAAATCGTGTTGGTGGTAACGGTGGATCTTACAATGCTTCTGCAAACAAAACATTATATGCGCATTGGAATACATGTACGTATTCACATGCAACGGCTGCTGAGTCAAATAATCCTACTGTATGTGGCGGAACATGTAATTCTGGATATGGTAATTTATCATGTAATGCCACAGGTTGTTCTTGTACGCAAACTATATATTCGTGCACAGTCACATTTAAAACTGCTAATACAACGATGGGAACACAAAATTTCTCAAATGGTGGCAGTTTGACAACGTATGCAAATTTAAACAATAAACCAACCGCGATGTCCAGTCATGGATGGACATTCAAAGGTTGGAGTACCGGTGCAGATTCTACAACAGAACATAATGATGGGGCAACAATAAGTAATCTGTGTACAACTAATGGTGGTTCTGTGACATTGTATGCGGTGTGGTCACGTCCTGTCTCGTTCTATTATTATAACAGTGCCAGTGCAACATCGTTGGTAAGTCCTGTGCCGACACAAACACAATATTATTATAATACATCGTCAACAGCTGCAGATGTTTCTTCTGTAAACCCTTCATCATATACTATGTATTGTAATTCAACATATGGTTGGGCAAGTCCTAGATGGATGATAAATCCAACGGGTGTCCCGCAGTCGGTTACGGGGAACAGTGCTGCTGTTCCTGCCAGTGCACCAGCAGGGGTGTATCAATATTGTACGCGTACACCGACAATTTCATATAATGGAAATAGTAATACAGGTGGCTCAACAGCTGATACGACATGTGGTAATCAGACTTATGTGGCTAATGTTGGTGTAAACAGTGGTAATTCAACATGTACATTGGCATCTAATGGATTTACAAAAACAGGACATACGTTTTCTAAGTGGGCGGATAGCAGTGCGTCTGGTACGCAATATTCTGCCGGTGGCAGCTATACATTTCCAAATACAGCGTATAACAGCAGTGCTTCCCGTACTATGTATGCAGTTTGGACTACTAATACATACAAATTATCATTACAAAATGTAGTTAATGTCACAGGTTTGAATAATTATACTGTTGGCAGTAATGTAGATACTTATACATATGTTTGTGAATATTTTAATACCAAATGGACAACGTTTAACGTTAGTGCGAATACATGTTCTACGACTACTGAAGTGTTCACAGTACAATTACCAACACGTACAGGTTGGATATTCCGTGGATATTATACGTCTGCTGATGCTAATACTCGTGATGTTAGTGCAAATGATTCATCAACGAACGTTGTGAAGACAGTATTAAGAAATGGTAATTCATCTAATCCAGGAACATTCGTGTTGGCACCAACAGCATATAATTCACAACAGACACTTTATGCTCGTTGGGCAAAAAATTGTACTGATTCTACATATTGCCAATTGACAGTTTCTGACAATGGGGCAGTCACGTATACATTGAAAACATCTTGTCCCACAGGTTATCAAGAAGCAAATACAGGTACAGCAAATTTAACGTGTGTGGGTAAAAGTTATACATGTGCTGCTGGTAAATACTTAGTTGGCAGTGGTACTAATATCGCAACATGTCAGAACTGTCCTGCTGGTAAATATTGTACCGGCGGTACTTGGACCTTTGATGGTACTGATAAAGGTATAAATGGTAATGTTAGTGCAGGTTATTTTTCTGCTGGTGGATGTAAAGTACAATCTCCTACAAGCAGCAGCGATTATGTATCTGGTGGTAATTGCGGAATATGTAGTCAGGGTTATTACAGTACAGGTGGTGTAAGCAGTTGTTCTGCTTGTACTGATTGGCGCGCTAATACAACTACAACAGGTACAGGTTCAACAAGCACAAGCGCTTGTTTGTGTAAAGCAGGGATGTATTTAAACAGCAGCAACGTTTGTACAAATACAAGTGCTGGTTATTACAGTGGAATAAGTAATAGTCAAACGGCATGTGCATGTGGTAAGTACAGTACTGGTGGTGCCAGCAGTTGCTCTAATGTGACAGCAGGGTACTATAATACCGGATGCGGTACTAATGCGACAGGAGGTGTATGTTCAACCAGTTATTCTGGTGGACAAATCGCCGCTGGTTATTATGGTGCTGCTGGTGCTTGTACCAGTCATGGTTCTGGTGCTTGTGCTGCTGGTAAGTACAGTACTGGTGGTGCCAGCAGTTGCTCTAATGTGACATGCGGTTATTACAACACTGGGTGTGGTACTAATGCGA
>CAMOGA010000001.1 GCA_946613885.1 uncultured Pseudomonadota bacterium | reverse complement strand
GAATAGATGACCGAGAATTGTATTTATGTTGGCAACCACAAAGATAAATAATTTTTATTGACCGTGCTTTTAATAAAGTTCTATGATTATGAACATAGGAAAACAATCTTCAACAAAAAGGATGTAATATGAAAAAAATAGTTTTGGTAAGTGTATGTTGTGTAATGGGGGCAATGTCCACCGCAGATGCTAGTTGGTTTGGAAATCTGTTCAAAAAAGAAGCAGAACCACAAACATTAAGCGAAGCATGTAATACTGATGAAATAACAGCAGTTTGTCCTGGAATTGCGTTGGGTGAACAAACTTTGGCTGGCTGTCTGTCTGATAATGTAAAATCTTTATCAAAAAAATGTGCAAAATATGTTAAAAAATCTGTTAAGGAAAATAAAGATTTGGTTTTGGGTCAAAAAGATGATGCTGAAAATGCGGCAAATCAACAGGTTCAAACAGTAAAAGATGCCGTTGCAGAAAAAAAGACACAAAAAGAAGAAATGAAGCAAAATTTCAAAGCTAAAAAAGAAACTGTAAAGGCAAATGCCAAAGCTGTTGGAAAAGAATTTAAAGATGCAGCAAATACGGTTAAAACAGATGCCATAGAAACAGGCAAATCTGTTAAAGAAATTGTTGCAGAATAAAGTAATTATACCAAAAATTCAACCGGCTTTATGCCGGTTTTTTATATAGGTAATCAAACCTGACGATATATTGTTTTGTTTATTATATAATGTCTTTGCAACCTAGAAAAGGAGATATCTATGAAAAATAAAAATTTGTTTTTAATTGCTTCTGTATGCGGTGTTGCGTTGTTAACATCTGGATGTTCTAATGATCCAATGGGAATACGCAAAAATTGCAATCAGGGCACATATGTTCAACAACAACATAAACCAAATAAACACAAACATAAAAAACAATCTGAACCGACAGTGTTCTATCAAACATACGATTCAAACGATGTTCATAAGGTAAAGGCAAATATGGCAACAAAATCTGTGTCTGGCGGTGAAGCGGATATGGGATTTATATATTTCCAAGAAACCGATGACGGATTAAAAATGAACGTTGATTTGGTTTATTTACGTCCTGGCGTGTCTTATACTGCGTTGGTTTATCAATGTGGTGCGTGCAACGACAGTACATGCTGTGATATGTCACCGATGAATATTGATTTGCCACAAATTAAAAATAATCAAGATAATCGTTTACAAGAAACCTATATTATTCGTGGTTTGACCGCTGCGCAATTAAATAATGCCAAGATAATATTAACCCGTGATGGTGGATATAAAGCCGCATGGGGAACATTAAAATAATAAATGTTCGGATTGACGGTGCTGGTTCAGCACCGTTTTTACTTTTTTATTTACTTTCAATAAAAAACACAGTAATTTATATGTTTGTCTGACAAAGTGTCAGGCAATTGTTATTATGGGGTGAATTATGTTAACCAGAAAAGATATTGTTGTTTTCGATTTTGATGGGACTTTGTCGTGGCCCGATTCAAATTATGCGTTTTTCAAGTATTGTTTTAAGCATTCATTGCGTCCGTGGTTGTTTTTACCGTTCGTATTATTGGGTGTAATTGGTGCAAAGTTAAATCATAACGGTGTTTGGTGGCGGCAAACAATACGTAATTTTATAACACCAAAAATGATAAAGGATTTTTCTGCGGATTTTATAAAGATGCATAAAAAAAATCGCTTTGGTTGGGCGATGGAGCAGGTTGCAAAAGAAAAAAGCGCGGGTAATAAAGTAATATTGGTTTCTGCATCGCCAGATTATTTGGTTGAAAAATTGGTCAAAGATATGAAATTTGATGCGGTTTTATGTTCGCAAATGCAAGAAGACAAACCATGGAAATATAAATTTTTATGCTGGGGTAAAAACAAGGTCGTTGCAATGGATAATTGGGCGTGTGAACATAAATATATTCCAAATGTTGTTCGTGCATATTCTGACAGTCAAACCGATATGCCAATCATGGAAATCGCCAAAGAACAAGTGTGGATAAATCCAAAAACAGGGTTAAGGAAATAAAAACGGTTTCTAACCGTTTTTTTTATTCTGTGAATGTTATTTTTGTGGTATAATGTCTGTGATGTGGTGTGTTGCCACGGTGGGGTGTAGTTACCTCTGAATAAGGCGTCTTAGAGCAGACGAAAAATGCCTCCAGCGTTCCGGTTGGAGGGATGTGAATAATGTCTTTTGGACAAAATAAGCACACTATACCTTATTATAGTAACTAACCTCCAACCACCCGAATTTCTGGTGGTTTTTTGTATGTAAAACACAAGGGAGACAGGGGATGTTAAAACGCATATTGATATTATTGATGATGATTATATCGTTGCCATCATTTGCGACAGATGTCACAGGTGGCGAAACATGTGATACAGATGTTTTGAATACAGATACGGGGCCTGTTAATCTGCGTGCAGAATTTGAACCAGAGGTAATAAATTTAAAATGGTATAATGGCAATAATCAAATAACTGTTCCAACCGCATCAAATTCTTGCACATACGACACACCAATATCTTTACCCGCCAATCCGGTTAAACCGGGATATAAGTTTAAGGGATGGAAAGTTTTCACCGGCATACCAATTGAATATTTGCAATCCAATGGAAATGAAATTCAATATATTGACACAGGTATTCCTGGGGACAACGATAATTATAATATTATTGTGGATTTTATGATAAATCAAAATCCAGTAAACCCATATACAACTTATGTTTTTTATACACCAGGACCAGCAAATTCTAATGTATGGAGAATAATAATTACTAATACCTACCGTTTGTTGTTTTATACAAATACGCACTCAACATATCCAAGATCTGGAAATGGTTGCAACTCGGGAGGGGTGGCGTTAAATGAACGAACAGTTGTCAGTGTTAATTATAATAACGCAACAATAAATGGGGTACAAAATAATTATTGTAGTTATGATATTGGGCAACCAAATAATTCTACGATAAGATTATTCAGTCCAGATAAGCATAGTATTCGTATCTATTCATTTAAAATCTATGACAATGGGACGTTAATTCGTGATATGGTACCGGTTAAAGATTTATCTGGTGTGGCATGCATGTATGACAAAGTCAGTGGACAATTTTTCTATAATTCTGGAACCGGTAATTTTGTCGCTGGACCAGATTTATAAATTATCAAATCAATCTTCGCCAAAATCCATGTCACGTAATTTTTCAGCACGTGGTGATATTTTTGAAATAGATGTTTGAATTTGTTCTATGTCAGTTTGTGCAGATGCAAAATGTTGTGAAACGCGCGCAGTGCGTTCATTTAACCGATTCAAATCTGTTAACAATAAATCCAATTCGCGTTTTATTTTTGTCGCCACACGTTTGATTTTGATGTCTGATAATACTGCGCGAATTGTGTTTAATGTTGCCCATAATGTTGATGGAGATACGATAAAAACATGTTTGTGTGCAGCGTATTCAATCGTGTCTGGGAACATTGTATGGATTTCAGAAAATATAGATTCTGATGCGATAAACATCATCGCGCTGTCTGCGGTTACGCCCGGAATAACATATTTTTCGGCAATTGCGTCAATGTGTTTACGCACATCCAATTCGAATTGTTTGCGGGCCGCCATATCATTTTTGTTTTCTAAAATTCTATTATAACTTTCCAGTGGAAATTTACTGTCGATAATCATATCCCCCGGTGGATACGGCAGGCGTATTATACAATCTGGGCGAACACCAGTGGATAAAACGCTTTGAAAGGCATATGTTTCTGGTGGCATTATGTCCGCAACCAAATCTGCCAACTGACGTTCGCCAAATGTGCCACGTGCCTGTTTGTTGCCCATCAAGATATCTTTGAAATTTGCAATATCAGAACTGATATTTTTTAATTCTATCGCGTTTTGCGATAATACACCCAGACGTTCAGCCAACCTTTCGCGCAGGCGTGCGTTATCTTCACGCAGGGGCGATATATCAATACTTGGTTTGCGAAACAGCAATATTAACAATAAAAAAACGATAATCGCCAACAGTATAAAAATATAAGTTGTCATTTGAAATTCCTTTGCTACAATCTATATATATGATTATAAAGGGTTTTATAAATGTTGCAAATGAAACTTTGTGGTGATTTAATTTTGCGGGAAAAATGTTCGCCTGTGGTGGATATAACGCCTGAATTATTAAACACTATGGATGAAATGATTGAAATGATGAAATCTCAAAGTGGGGTTGGACTGGCGGCACCCCAGGTTGGTATTGTGCAAAGATTTCTGGTTATGATGAATCCTGATACTAATGAAATTTACCGCATGATAAACCCGCAAATATTATCACGTAGTGATGAAACCTGTGTTATGGAAGAGGGCTGTTTATCTGTTCTGGGGGCCGATAATTTACCAGTGTATGCAAATGTTCGCCGCCCAAAATCTGTTGTTGTTCAATGGATGGATGAACATGGAAATACAAAATCTGCACAAATGGATGGAACAATTGCGCGTATCGTTCAACACGAAACAGACCATTTGGATGGTGTTTTATTTATTGATTATTTAAGTGGTGTAAAACGTGAAATGTTAATGAGAAAAGTTAATCGGGGACATAAATGAAACTGATTTTAATGGGGACTAACGATTTTGTTGTTCCGATTTTTGATAATCTGGCAAATCAGCATGATATAATCGCTGTGTTTACGCGCGCACCTAAACCTGTGGGGCGCAGGCATATTTTGACCCCATCGCCGGTGCATCAATGGGCTGTGTCACGTGGTTTAGATGTTCATACAACAATTCGGGATTTTGATAATATTAATGAAAAACCAGATATGATAGTTGTTATATCTTATGGTGTGATATTGCGTGATAATGTTTTAAATGCTGCGCCATGTATCAATATTCATCCATCCAGTTTGCCAAAATATCGTGGGCCATCCCCAATTAAAACAGCCATTTTAAACGGTGATACAAATATGGATGTTTGTTTGATGCAGATGACAAGTGAATTGGATGCTGGTGGTGTTTATATGCGCCGTAATATAGAAATTGGTGAAAATGATACAAATGACACAATGGAAAAACATGTGTCATCTGTGGCAACACAAATGTTAAATGAATATCTGCAAAAACCGGAACAATATGTTGCACAACCACAAATTGGCGATGTGATTTATACACGCAAATTTATCGGAAGTGATGAAATTATAAATTGGGATAATACACCACGGCAAATTCATAATCAGATTCGTGCGCTGGGGTGTGGGCGAACAAAAATAAATGGTATTGATGTAAAGATTTTGGAAACCAGAATTGACAATGGTGAATTAAAAATACTAAAAATTCAACCGTCTGGTAAAAAAACAATGGATTGGAAAAGTTTTACAAATGGTCTGCATGGTGGCGAAATTAAGTATGGGGCATAATATGGAAAACAAATGGAAAATTATTAAAGATGATAAATCGGCGGTTGCTGAACATCGGGCGTGCGCATATTGTAAACATTTTTTTTGCACTAAATATCATTATCCGCGCAATCGTATGGTTTGTACACATGGATTACCGCATTGGGATTTTTTGTATCGTCTAATGCGTGATGTTGCTGCAATATATACGTGTAAAAAATTCGAAATGCATAAATTATACAAGAAGAATTTATACAGATATCAAGGAAAAACAAGGGATGCATAATATGGAAAAGAAAGATTTTGGAAAAATTGCAACATGCGGTGTCAAAGGAAATGATGTTGTTGTGTCTGCGTATAACTATAAATGCCCTTGTTTGAATTGTATCGATTGTCAAAAAGAATCCACACAATGCCAATGGAAATATGTTTTAGAAACTAATCCATGTACTGATGATGATATAAAGACGATTGTATGTCAAAATTGTATAAAAACAACAAATGAACAACAGAGATAATAAACATGGCAAAACAAAATATGGCAAAAATTTTTATCAGTAAAGTTTGTGGTTTGCATGCTAGCACGGTTGTCGTTTCTGAATATAATAACAATGGGGAATGCAAGTGTTTGAATTGCCCGGGTGTATATTGTCAATCTTGTCAACAATATCAAGATTTGTTGGATGAATCAGATAAAAAAAATCAGTTAAAATTGGAACGTTGTACAAATTGTTTAAAACAAAGATAAATGCAAATGATTAAGAAATATTGTTATTATACAAAACGATATGTTGTTGTTTCTTGGTATAATGCTGAAGGACAATGTCCGTGTTTTACTTGTACTAAAGGTTCAGACTGTTGTAACGAAGAAGATTGTCGGATTTTAAGAGAACAGCATTGTATAGTGCCTTATGAAACAAAATTTGTTGGTCTTGATGGGAAAGTCACAACTTTTGGGGTTCCTTTGGAAAAAACATTAAAGGGTCATAAGAAAGATATTTCTTATGTATGTTTGAATTGTTTGGCGGTAAAAGAAAAATGACACGATATAAAATAAATCTTGAATACGATGGAACTAATTTAATAGGATGGCAAGAAAACACCCAAGGTCCATCTGTGCAATCTTTATTACAAGATGCAATTTTTAAATTCTGTGGTGAACATGTTGTCGTGTATTCTGCAGGACGCACGGATGCCGGTGTTCATGCGTTGAATATGGTTGCGCATTTTGATTTAGAACGTGAACAGGATTCTAATACAATTATGCGTGCAATAAATTTTTATTTAACTGATAAACCGGTTGCTGTATTGAATTGTGAAAATGTCAGTGATGATTTTCATGCACGTTTTTCATGTGTTGCACGTCATTATAAATATGTTGTTATAAATCGTTCTGCACCGGTTGTTTTACAGAAAAATCGTGTGTGGTGGGTGCCACAAAAATTAGATGTTGAAAAAATGAAAATGGCTGCGCAAAAATTAATCGGAAAACATGATTTTACATCTTTCCGGGCGGCACAATGCCAATCTAAAAGTCCAATAAAAACATTGGATGTTTTAAATATAATACAAAATGGCGATGAGATTATTTTTGAATTTTCTGCACGTTCTTTTTTACATCATCAGGTAAGAAATATGGTTGGAACTTTAATCGAAATTGGTATGGGTAAACCATATGATATTGATGAAATATTTGCTGCTAAAAATCGCAGCGCCGCAGGAATTAATGCGCCTGCATCTGGATTATATTTTGTTAGTGCTGATTATTCCATGGACGGCGATTGATAATTTTTGTAATATGCCCATTTGGATAAATTAACAACCCATCAGTTAAAATTTTTGCATAACAGTTTTGTGCGTTTATATCAAATGTTGTCACAATATAATCTGTGGATTTATCTTGGCATACGTTGTTGATGTTGTTTAATATTGTTGTGAAATTTGCCATATAAACCAAATTCCATTTTGTTGTGTTATATCGGCACAATCCATGATCGCATTTATATCGCGTGTTTTTATCTGGTTTGTTTTGGTTGTTCAAAGCGTACCAATTATCAAATGCAAAATAATATTTTGATGCACGTGATTTGTTAAACTGTAATTTATCATTGATGTTAAATGCAACCAATTGATGATCGTCTGTGGCATAGAAAATGGGTTTTGGGGTTGATATCTGTGTAATTATTGCACAAATAAAAAATGCACCGCATATGCAATAATTTATATTTCGTATCAGATAATTTTTAGAATCTGATTTTACAATTAAAATTAAACATATTAAACCGATAATACATAATATTAACACATTGTTGTTCATGAAATGTATTTGAATATTTGCATGTGGTAATTGGGTTATTTGTGTTGCGATATTCAGTGTGAATTGATACACTTCGTTCGCCCAATTTAACATAAAATGGTAATTAAATATTGCAAGTAATGTCCCGATTATAACCATTGGCATAATCATAAACGAAAATATTGGCAACAATACTAAATTCCCAATCAATCCATATACAGGTATATAACCAAAATGTGCAATTATAAACGGCATAGTGAAAATTGTCGCGATAATTGCCGTCATTATCGTCAGATAGATAATGTGCAATATTTTTTGTGTAAAATTTCTGGGTTGATACGATTTGTTTTTATAAAACCATAATAATCCAAATACTGCGGCAAAAGATAATTGAAATCCAGCGTTCATGACATTAAATGGATTAATTAAAAATATTATTAAAAACACCAGTGCGGCATTGCGTAATGTTAAAATGTTTCTTCCAATGATAATCGCAATAAAAATCAATGTAGTCATTAAAAACGCACGTATTGTTGCAACGCTTAATCCAGATATGCATAAATAAAATAATAATCCAAACCATGCACAAATTATCGCAGGATATTTTGCCGGCATACGTTTTGTAATTTTTGGAATTGCACGAAACAACAGATAAAATAATGCAAACAACCATCCGCCAACCAATGTCATATGAAAACCACTGATTGCCCAAACGTGACCAATGCCGACAGATTTCCAAATATTACTTTCGTTTTCTGGTAAAGTTTTTTTGAATCCTAGAACCAAAGAATCTGTCAAAACAGAATCTGATTTATTATGGATGTATGTTCGTATGTTTTGTGTTGGGGCAGATTGTTGTATTTCAAAATCTGTAAAATAACCAGTCGCGGTTATTCTTGAAAAATATGCCCATCGTGCAAAATCAAAAGACGAAGGGGCATATTTAGCAGATGGATGAAATAACTTTGCATTTCCAGAAATTGTATCGCCAATATCAGTATTTGATGGAATATCATTTACGGACAAACGAACGTTTGCAAATTTATGTGTTGATTTTGTGTTTAATTGTTCTGAGGGGATACGTAATGTCAGGCGTGTTTTGTCTGGGGTATAATCAATATTTGTGATTGTTCCAGATATTGGGATAATGCCCAAAGAATCACGTGCCTGAGGGGTGTTTATGATGTGTGTGAAAGACATTGCATAGAAAAAACCAAATAAAAATAAGGCAAATGTACGAATAAAAATATTTTTGTTTTTGTATATAATTGCGCCCAGTAAAATCGTGATAAAAATTGGAAAGTGAAAATTTGGTTCTGTCCCGACAGAAAAATATAACGCTGCACCAAATGCCATAACAAAAGGCATCCATAAAAATAAATTTTTATATTGGTTATGTAAAAATTCTGTCATGATTGAAATTATAGGAATTAATTCAATATATTCCAATCAAATAATTATTTGCCAAAAATAAAATCTGGATTAGATGATATTGCAATAATTGTTTCCATATCATCATCTGGGGCAACGTGTTGTTTTATTATTTTTCCACATTTTTCACATTTATGAGTGATTACAAATTTGCCGTTGCGTTGTTCTATTGATATCGGGCGCATCATTCCGCCGCAATCAGATTGCCGATCGCCAGGATTATTATCAACATGTTTGGAATACAAACATTTTGGACAATGGTTTGTGTATCCATTGCCTAAAACGTCTGCGCCACAATGGGCGCAGGTGAAATTTTCAATCTTTTTAGTGAATTTTTTCATTACAGACCCAATGCATCACGATACATTTTTGTTAATTCATCTGCTTCGTCCAATTCGTCTGGGTCCAGTTTGCGTAAACGTATCATTTGACGAATATATTTTGGATCGTATCCGGCAGATTTTGCCTCAGCATACACTTCTTTGATATCGGCGGCAATTGCGGCGGTATCTTCGTTTAATTTTTCAATTCTTTCGATGATTGATACTAATTGAGCGTTATCAATTGCACCATGATTTGCATTTTTCATATTCTTCCCCTTGTTTTTGTGGCTATTTATATGATATATTATCAAATATAAAAATCAAATTTATTTTTTATATTAATGGGGGAATTTTAATATGCGATTTACAAAAATGACGGCATCAATCGGGCCAAGTTGTGAAGATAAAAAAACACTGACAGAAATGATAAAATCTGGCGTTAATGTATGCCGATTGAATTTTAGCCACGATACTGGGGATGTTCAGGGGGCTAAAATTGATTTAATTCGTAAAATTTCATATGAATTAAATACACCTGTTGCAATTATGATTGATATTCAGGGGCCAAAACACAGAATTGGTGATTTTGAAACAGAAAAACATTATCCGTTAAAAATCGGTCAAAAATTTACGTTAGATTCAGATTCAACCCCAGGAAACGAACATCGTGTTCATTTGCCAGATATGGATGTTATGCATTCTTTATCTGTGGGGGACAGGATTTTATTGAACGATGGTAAAATAGAATTACATGTTGATGGTGTTTTTGACGATAAAATTGAAACAACTGTTGTTCGTGGAAATGAGATTTGGTCGCGTCGTGGATTTAATTTGCCAGATACAGATGTTGACACAGATATTTTAACCGCCAAAGATAAATCAGATTTAGAATACGCAATTACTAAAAACCCAGATTTTGTTGCTTTATCTTTTGTGCAACGCGGTGAAGATATTGCAAATGTGCGCGATTTTATAAATGAACGCACATCAAAACCGATAAAAATAATTGCAAAAATTGAACGCCCAAACGCAGTGGACAGAATTGTCGATATTGCAACCGCCGCAGATGGAATAATGATTGCTCGTGGTGATTTGGCGGTAGAGGTTCCTTTTGAAACAGTCCCAGCGATTTCGCGTAAGATAATTCGTGTTTGTCGCAAATTAAATCGCCCGGTTATAATGGCGACACAGATGTTGTCCAGCATGGTTCATTCTGAATTTCCAACACGTGCAGAAATTTCTGACGTTGCAAATGCGGCATATTTGCGCACAGATTCAACCATGACATCCGAAGAAACAACCATCGGGGATAATCCATTAAATGTAATTCAAACTATGGACAAGATTTTATCTTTTGCAGATACAGATGCGATTGAAAATCCATTTGATTGGTTGCGTGTGGATAATGTGCCTGAAAATGATTGGTCGCGTTCAGTGTCATCAATGGCGCATTTGAATAATGCAGTTGCGATTGTTGTCTTTGCGCGCGATACGGATATCGCAACACAAATTGCATGCCGCAGGCCGGATATTCCAATCGTTGCAGTGTGCAGCGATGAAATGGTTGCAAATCAATTGTGTTTGTTGCGTGGTGTTTTCCCAATTTGCAACAGTGCGCTGTTCGGACAGCGTGATGCGTTTGGTGCAATACATCAATTTGGCATTGGAATTGGAAAATTAGTGATTGTTGATGAAGATAAAATCAGTTTGCGCACGTTGGATTAAAATAAAACCGCAGAAATGCGGTTTTGTTTGTTCTGGCAGTCCCAATGGGAATTGAACCCATGTTACCGGAATGAGAATCCGATGTCCTGACCTCTAGACGATGGGACCGTGGTTTCTATTGTATATTGATAAATTCTTTTTTGCAATTATTTTTCGCCATACAATCCGGTCTGTTTCGCAACATCCCACCAATAGTTAGAAAATACCGGTCTTTGCCCCACATCGCCCCATGGTTTCATATAATCAGAATAATGCAAAACAACCAAATTGTGTTTCAAATCATCCAATTCGTTTTCTGGATATATTTTGAAAATACGCGAACCATGTGATAATTGAAAATTATAACGTAATGGTAAAAATGTAATCCGACCACGTAATGTTTCGTTCAAAACATCTTGGTCTGGGTTTTTATACGCGTGTTCGCGTGAATCAGCAACCCATTTGTCGTATATCTTTTCTTTACGGATTTTTTCAATATCCATTAATAAAAATCCAGAATTGATATATTTATTTGTGCGTGTCGGAACGGCTGCAATAACATTATCGCCCAAATCTAGTTCATAAATATCAATCAAATCGTTAAAGATTATCATGTCTATATCTGCATAAATTATACGTTTGACATTTGCAGGTAATAATTTTGGTAACATCAATCTGAACCACATAGCAATTGGCCATCCGCCACGTGGTGATTCATCAAAATCATGATTTCCGTATAAAAATTGAACGGTGGATTGTGTGTCGCGAACAATATCACGAATAATATTTTGACAATCTGTGTCAACGTCTTCGGTTACCACGCAATATACATCATAATCACAACGTCCCGCCGATGACAGTAATAAAGATTTTAATGTGACCGCCGCCATTTTACAGCCCTTGGCATTGAAACACAGCGCAAAAGGAATTTTTTCAGGGTATTTTTTACGTGGAATTCTGTTTTTCCCAACCGTTGCAATTAAACCGTGATATCGAACCCAGTCGCGATTAAAACGCCGTGCAGCACGTGTTTTTCCAAATAATCCGGCAACCGCAGCCCCAATTTGACGAAATTTTCCATATTTATACATTTTTTATCCTTTCGTTTTGTACCTGTGATAATAATCATAGAAATAATATCATAACAAATCAAGATAATCTGTGGTTGAAACAGATTGTTTTTATTGTTGCTTGACGGGTCTTGTTTTGCGCTTTATACTTTATGTTATGAATATTATTAATAGGTATTTTAGGAATCAATTGATTGGTATCTTTGTCATGTTACTGTTGATTTTGACAGGGTTGGCATGGATGATGCAAATCATGACAATGATGAAGTTTTTAATAAATTATGGTGTTAATTTACCCAGTTTTATATATCTGACATCGTTAATGGTGCCTTTTATTGTGTCAATTATCGTGCCGTTTGTGACATTTATTGCGATTATTTTTATATACAATAAAATGATTTCTGAAAATGAAATAACAGTGATGATGGCAAACGGTTTGTCGCCATGGCAAATTGCTATGCCGGCAATAAAATTTGCTGTTTGGGTGACAGTTTTACATTTGATTTTGAATGTTTGGATTGTTCCGACTTCTCAGGCAACGTTTTACAGCACACAATGGAATTTACGTTATGGTTTGGCTAATTTAAAATTGCAAGAAGGCGCATTTACCAAATTGGCAAATGGATTGGTTGTTTATGTTGATAATGTTTCAGGCAACGATTTAAAACAATTAATGATATCTGATATGCGTAAAGATAAAAATGAAATTCTGGTGTTTGCAGAACGTGGTAAATTGGTGTCTACTGTTCATGGATTATCTATTGTGACGAATAATGGGTCTTTGCAGATGTTCGGTAAAAACGGTTTTACGGCCGGAACATTTGATGATTTGGATATGGATTTGAATTTGGTCGAAAATGATGGTGATATGTCTTTTCGTGTGCGTCGTATACCAACATCAACATTGTTAAAGACAGTTTTTGACCAAGATAACCACAGACATCATAAATTAACATTGGTTGAAATTTGTACGCGTTTTATAAATCCATTTATGAATTTAATTCTGGCAATTATATGCACGTTGATTTTGTTAAAAACATCATTGTTGCGGCGGCGGGCTAGTTTTGCGCCGGCAATGGCTGTGTTGTCTATGGCGGTGGCAATGGCGATGTATATGTCTGCATCAAATATGGTGACCAGTTTGACTGATGTCGGAATATTGGCAATATGTGTTTTTGTTGTTCTGGGTGGATTGATTGGTTTGTTGTTAAAAAAATGAAACGTTGGATTGTTTTTTTGTCGATATATGTATACGCAATAGATGGTTTTGCGCTGGGTGTTAATATGAACGTTAACAAAGTTGATATGGACGAGCCAAAAACAATCAAATCAGATGTTATTGAATATAATGTAAAAACAGAATCTATCAAGGCATCTGGAAATACAGAAATGACAAATGTATCTGGGCAACATTTTAAATCTGATAATTTTGAATATGATATAAAAACATCAACAATCAAGGCCACTGGTAATGCAGAAATGACAGATGCCGATGGGCAACATTTAAAATCTGATAATTTTGAATACAATACAAAAACCGCCCAGGTTAAGGCATCTGGTAATACAGAAATGACAAATGCCGAAGGTCAAAGGGTTAAATTAGATAATATAACCGCATCGCAAAATAATGAAAATATAAATGCAAAAAATATTGAATTATGGTTGGGACAGCATGTCTACCTTAAGGCGCAAGATATAACACGTAATGGAATAGAAACTGTTGCGCATCATGCGATGTTTACTGCGTGTGATGGGTGTGATGATTATGGAAATGCGTGGGAAATATTCAGTCACAGTGTTATTCATGATGCAAATGAAAAGATGTTATATTTTCATAATGCATCTTTGTGGGTGTATAATGACACGTTACCAATTTTATGGTTGCCGTATTATGAGATGCCCGATCCATCTGTTAAATACAAGACCGGTATTTTAAGTCCCAGTTTTAATTCTACAAATGATATGGGAACTCAGATAAATATACCGGTGTATATTAATTTTTCTAATCGGCATGATTTAACAACAACTGTGTCGTATCTGACCAAAGAAAACCCATTGTTTCAATTAGAACATCGTTTAAATTTAACACATTCGGAATTCAGATCTAAGGGATCTTTTACGCATAACAAAGCGGGCGAAAATCGTTGGCATATTTATAATAATGATAAAATAGAATTGGGTGAAAATGCACGTGCATATATATATATTGCACGAACATCCGATAAAACATATTTACAAAAATACGATTTTTATGAAAGCCAGCCATATTTGGATTCTGGGGCAAAATTAGAATTGTTTGGTCAAACCAGTTATGTCGTTGCAGATACGCATATATTCCAAGAATTACGTAATGCGTATGGAAATCAACATTCTGTATCTGGAAATATTTTGCCAAATATACGTGGAACGTATCAAATGAATCCTTTTTATAAGGAAACATATTTAACTTTGTCTGGGGATGTGTTGGGGGTTTCTGGACATGATTCAGACAGTCAACGTCTTATTGGCGAAGCACGTATAATTTCACCATGGACGATTTGGGGTGGAAATCGCATAACCGCCAGTGTAGCCGCACGCTATGATATATATAATTTTGAAAAAACACCGGTGTATGATGATGGATTAATAGATAACTCTTATTCTGGAATCAAGGCGCGTTTTTTACCCAGCGGATATGTCGAATGGGGATTGCCTATGTATGATGTTAAAAATGATTGGACTTATATTATTGAACCACGTGTGCGTTTAACAATCATGGAACATAATAACAAAGATGCTGTATTTGCGGTGAATAATGATTCTGCTGGGCGTTTTTTGTCTGATACGACATTGTTTTCTGATAATCGGTTTGCCGGACTAGATGTTTGGGAAAATGGTAATTTTATTGATTATGGTGCACGTTGGGTGGCATTTAATGAAAAACATAATGTTGAAATGTTTTTGGGGCAAACATATGATTTTAATACTGAATCTGCCGATGATGATTTTAATGAAAATGGATTTAGAAATGGTTTTTCTGATTATGTCGGACGGGTTTCGTATTCACAAAAATATTTTAGTATTGCCAGTCGTTTCCGTTTTGATCGTGAAGATATTTCTTTAAGTCATATGGAAAATTCTGTTTATATTGGACATGGTGGATATTATTTAACATTGGGGCACATTTGGGATACGCAACCTATTGATATTTATTCTGCGGATGATAAAGATACTCATGAAGTATCGGCTGGTGCTGGATTACAGTTAACCAAAAGATTGAAAGTCAGTGGTTCTGTGGTTTATAATGCGTATGACCATTTATTACAAAAACATGGTGCGGGTATTTATTATGAACATCCGTGTTATCATTTTTCATTACAATATCGTCGTGATAACACTGTCAGAAGGGGATATGTCGGAAATACTACGTATCAATTTAAATTTGGTATCAGTATAAACGGTAAACATTATTAAAAGGAAGTGGGGAAATGAAAAAGATTTTGTGTGTTTTGGCAATGTTTTTCGGAATTGAAAATTTGAATGCTGCGACAGTGGTGGGAACAGTAAACGGTAATGCAATTACGGATTCTGATATAACTGCGCGAACAGAATTGATGGCACGTCAGGGAAATGTTTCGAAAACTAATCGTAAACAGGCATTTCAAAATATTATTGATGATTATATTAAATTGGATTATGCAGAAAAATTTAACGTTAAACCAACAGATAAAGATGCAGATGCAGAATTGAAACGTATGAATTTGGGCGGTATTAGCCCAACGGCACAATCTATGGCGCGTTTGGCGATGCGTGCGAATATTGCGTGGCAGGTGGTAATTGCTCATACAATTCTGCCTACGATTGAAACGACAGATACAGACATCGCAACCGAAAAAAATGAAATTGCGCGCGAGCACGGATTACCAATAGAAATCACTTTGATTCGGTTAACCGATATTCCAATGGACGTTTCACAAAAATTAACAAAACCCAAAGATTGTGATGATGCAGAAAAAATGGTTGAAGATTTAGGCGGATATCCACAAAAAATTACCGCAATGCAATATGAATTATCATCTGATATTCGTGACAGAATTTCAGGATTGCCATTATTAACCTGGTCGAAAAATGAAAACGGTTCAGTTATTTTGGTGTGTCGTGAAAAACGTGGTAAAGAATATGCGAATTTAGATAAAATAATTAAACAAAATGCCCAATTTAAAAAGGCAGAATCTGTTGCAAATCAACAGTTAAAACAATTAAGGCGCAAGGCCGTTATAATAATCAACGATGACAGATATAAATTATGAAAACTATATTATTTAATTTGAACGATATTGAACTAGAAAAATTTGTGACAGATTTTGGCTGGCCGCGTTTTCGTGCAAAACAGATTCGTGAATGGTTGAATCGTGGTGCACCAGATTTCTCTGTGATGAAAAATTTACCGGTCGATATGCGGGATAAGTTAAGCGAAACCGCAGAAACGTTGCCGTTAAAAATTGTGAAAAAACTGGAAAGTTCTGATAATCAAACAACTAAATTTTTGTTGGAATTGGTTGATGGTGAACAAATTGAATGTGTTTTGATGCGAACAACATATGGCAACAGTGTTTGTGTTTCTTCCCAGGCGGGATGTGCCATGGGGTGTAAGTTTTGTGCATCAACTTTGTTGGGGTTGAAACGTAATTTAACAGTAAATGAAATGTTTTCTCAGGTTTTAACCGCTGCATGGGAATTGAGAGGAGACAGGTTGTCAGATACAAAACCTAATGGTGATGCCAATAATGGCGATGTGTCGCATATCGTTGTTATGGGAACTGGCGAGCCATTACAGAATACTGAAAATGTAATCGGATTTTTAGAACGGGCAAATCATGATTTAAATATATCTTGGCGGCGAATTACTGTATCAACATGTGGTATTGTGCCGGGGATTATTGAATTAACAAAATGGGGTCGCCCAATAAATTTGGCAATATCTTTGCATGCACCAATTGATGAATTGCGTTCTAAGATTATGCCAATAAACAATCGGTATAAATTAAATGAAGTATTAAATGCGGCTTTTGAATTTTCAGATGCGCAAAATCGTCAATTAATGATTGAGTATATATTATTGGGTAAACGTGATGAAAATGGTGATGTTATGATTTATAATGCAACACCAGAACATGCACAGCAATTAATTGATTTATTGCGTGGACATAATGTGATGGTAAATTTGATACCATGGAACAGTGTTGATGAGCGTGATTTTGCATCAATTTCAGGAAATGCCGTACATAAATTCCAAGATATTTTGATAAAAGGCGGCATCCATACAAGAATACGGAGAGAGCGTGGTGCAGATATCGGTTCTGCATGTGGTCAATTGAGATTAAAAAATAAAAAGGATGTAAAATGAAATTAAGATATATAACATGTTCTGATCCACGTGAACATAATACATTAAATGAAATCGTTGAATTGGCGAAATTGCCACATGCCGAAATCGCGGTTCAATGTCATCCATCAAAAATGTCAGCAGGTATGCCACGTAATGTTTGGTTTAATAATTTGTTAACCGTGGCACGTAATGAACGTAATATGAATTTGGCAATTCATATAAATATGGAATGGGCGGATTCTATCTGTGCCAAGGGCGTAATACCAGATATAATTTTAAATTGGATGCAGATTACAAAATTGTTCAACAAACCAATAATAAAACGTGTTCAATTAAATATGCCATGGGCAACGGCGATTAATATAAATCCAGATGCTGTTGCACAAATTATACATGATTTTCCAAAACACGAATTTATTTTTCAATATAATAAAAATACAAAAGATGCAATTGAAAAATTACATCAAACGGGTGCAAAATTTTCTTTGCTGTTTGATGCGTCTGGTGGAAAAGGTATCGCGCCATCTGCGTGGCAAAAGCCGGTTTATGAAACACATCCGATGGGATATAGTGGTGGAATATCACCGGAAAATGTTGTTGATAATCTGGAAAAAATAAATTGTCTGGTTCCTGAAAATCAAAAAATTTGGATAGATGCCGAAGGCAAATTAAAATCTGGTGAAAAAACAGAAACAGAAAAACCAAAGTTTGATGTTGAACTTGCAAAATTATATGTGACACGTGCAAACAATTGGCAAAAAAGCAGATAATAAAAATCTGCTTTTTTTAATACCCAAAATTTGTTATAATACACAGGATAAAAAACAGAGAGAGTAATGGACAAATTCTTTAATCTTGACAAATCGGCTGAAACCCGCAGAACTCTACACACACACACACACACACACACACACAGGTAGTTTCCTAAAAACAATTTTCCTGATATTTATGTTATGTCCTGTATCCGTATTTGCAACGGATGTCGCGGGCGGTGAAACATGTGATACAAATGTATTAAATACAGATACCGGTCCAGTGAATTTACGTGCAGAATTTGAACCCGAAACAATAAATTTAAGATGGTATAACAATAACACATTATTAGATACAACATCAACAAATTCAAACGATTGCACTTATGATACGCCGATAAATTTACCAGCCAATCCAACAAAACCTGGATATAAATTTAAGGGATGGAAAATAAGACCTGAATATGATTTTTCAACTTTATCAACCCCCAATAGGATTCATCGTTGGGTCAAGCACAATTCTAAATGTTACTATGATGATATGAGCGAAGTTGTTGAGTGTGACGACAGTTTTGATGATTTAAATAATGGGGACTGGAAAATGACTTTTTCTTTTGGGACAGTATACGGTATCGGGATTAAAAGTTCTACACCTGGAACAAGTGTTGGCGAAATAGGAAACCCATCAAATAATGCTGGATCATATTGTTGGTGCATGGCAACAGGATATATTCCAAACGGATCAAATATAAAATATGCACCAACAAATCCACATTGGGTGTATCGTGATACGAGTCCATATTGTCCTAATACCTGTAATTATGATGAGGGTGTATTTCGCAGGAGCTTATTCGGGCAATCTGATTCTTAATTTTTTAATTTTATCTTTATTTTTCGCTTGCACTGAATTTCTAATTTGTTCTATGATAGAAAAGAAGGAAGGAAAGGATATGCAACGTTTATCTGTGTCTTTGCTGGTTTTTGCGGTGTTTTGTGGCACTGCAGGGGCTGCGTATTTGCCTGTGGTGGATGTGTCTCGTGGTGGGGTTTCTGCGCGGGCTGCGTTCGGTGAAGATGTTCAACCAACCAGGGTTGATAAAAATGTAAACGTTGCGTCCGTTCCAAATCAAAAACGTGTTGTTGCACGCACGGCAAAAACGGTATCGAAAAATACAATAAATACTAATGTGTCTGGTGGTGGCGATGTGTTAAAACCAAATCGTCCACGTTCTGATTTGTGGGCTAAAAATGTTGATGCGCCGTTACGTATGCCACGCATGGATGAAATCGCAGTTATTAATTCTGATGCGTTGTTGCCCGAAGAATCTTTGAATACAAAACCTGTTCGGGTGGCAAAAAAATCAGATACAGAACAACGTGTTTCACACGATATGGCGATTGCAGAGATAAAGCAATTACGCGATGAAATATCCCGGTTAAGAATTGCGCAACGTGAAACCGAAGAAAAAATTGCACGTGCACGTCCAATGGTTGTGCGGACACCTATTGCTGGGGATACTGATGTTAAACCTGCTGTGAAATCAGAACGTGTTGATGATGGTATCAGGGTTCATCGTCAGGTTGTTCAAGATGAAGAAAATATTGCACGTGGCGCATCAAAAAAGATGGCAGAACCGAAAATCACATCTACGCGTGATATGACCAAGATGTCACCAAATGAATTGAAAAAGGCATTTAAGAAAACATATTTGTCTGAAAATAAACATTTATCAACATACCAGATTGATGATGGTTTTGATACGGTAAGTGATATGTCGTCAGATATTGTTGGATTTGATGCAGCACGCGATTTGTCTGAAATTGATGGTGGTGTTCGCCCGATGGAAATCAAGATTTCTTTCTTGAATAATGATTCTGGGTTGTCACGTGAAAATTATAATTTATTAAGTGAAACGGCTTCGATTGTTGTGAATAATCCAAAACGTGCAATTCAAATTGCTATTCCTGAATCTGCAACGCAAAATAAAGATGCACGCAAATTGGCTGCGCGCAGGTTGGCTATTGTAGAACAGGTTTTGCGTGATACCGGTATCGCAGATCGCAGAATTGTTCCGGTGTTATCTCAGCGCAGTGATGATGTTTTTGTTTTGCGTGTTATCAGTGGGGACGTGTTTGAATCTTTGACAGAACAAAAACGTAATATGTTTGGTGATAACGTTTCCAAAAGAACATATAAAAGTATGTCGTGGTAAAATTATTTAATCAGATTTTGAATTTTATTTATCCACCAATTTGTCCGATTTGTGGTGAAATCGTTGAAACGCATGGTAATTTGTGTTCAATGTGTTGGAATAAATTTAATTGGATTTCTAATCCAAAATGTTTTAAGTGCGGTTATCCGTTTCCTGCGGATTTGGATTTGGGTAATCGTCCGTTGTGTCCGCATTGTGCCAGTGGTGAATGTGAATTGGATTTTGTGCGGTCTGCATGTGTGTATGATGATGTATCTAAAAATATTATGTTGCCATTTAAACATGCATCACAATTAAAATATCAAACATTGATGTCGCGTGCGATGATAAATTGTTTGCGTGATTTGGATTTGGATGTAGATGTTGTTTTACCAGTGCCATTGGCATATAAACGTTTATTCAAACGTGGTTATAATCAGGCGAGTTTATTAGCGCGCCCAATTGCAAAGTATTTTAATGCGAATTTAGACGTGGATTCTATTGTTCGTAAATATCGTCCAGATATGGGACATAAAACATATAAACAGCGTCATGAAAATATTCGTGGGGTGTTTCAAATTAAAAATGCTGCGAATTTACAGAACAAGAAAGTATTATTGGTTGATGATGTTATGACAAGTGGTGCGACATTTTATGAATTAAATCGTGTTTTGCGTAAAGCAGGGGTTTCTGCTGTATATGCGGTATCATTTTGTCGTGTTGTTCATGCAATTTAGTGTTTGATGGAACACAAAGATTGTTGCAGAAAATTCGCAATATCTAATTCTGATTTATTCATGGTTTGTGCTGTTTCTTGTAAATCCAGTTTTTCGCGTGCGGCATTGATTATATCCAACATATCTTTTTGTTCGGTCGACAAAGGTTTGTCATCTTCTTCGTTCCATTTTACAGACAGTATTGTTTTGCCATTGACATTAACACTGTAATGGTTTGTTGCCCAACCGTTTATCACAGATAAAATTTCTTGTCTGGATTTGTTAAAAACAGAATATTTGTCGCCAGTATTCATTTTTGTTGGGACAATAATGTTGTTGTGAATAGTTTCCTTGATTAGCATTTTTATAACTTTGTTCATGATATCCCCCAGATTTATATGAAAATGATATGCTTTTTATGTATTGTTTTCACTAGGAATCTTTTATTTGTCATTTACTTGATTTTATGTTTTTAATGTGCAAAAATTCAATAAAGTTAAATATAACAGGGGCACAAGATGAATATTGAATTAGGTAAAAATATTAATACGCGTGATTTAGAAACTAAAATTCAGAAATTTTGGGATGATAATAATTTCTGGGATAATGATGTTAATAGCGATAAAAAATCATTTTGTGTAATGATGCCTCCACCAAATGTGACTGGAAATTTACATATGGGGCATGCGTTGGATAATGTGTTGACTGATATTGTGTGTCGTTATAAACGTATGAACGGTTTTGATGTGTTGTGGCAACCGGGAACAGACCATGCATCTATTGCAACGCAATTATTGGTGGAACGTGATTTGTCTAAACGTGGTATAAATCCGCATACATTGACATTGGATGAAAAATTAGATTGTGCCTGGAAATGGAAGGCGGACAAAGGCGGACAGATTATGAATCAATTGCACATATTGGGTGTGACACCGGTATGGAAACGTGAAAGATTTACTATGGATAACGGCCTGTCGCGCGCGGTGACTAAATTGTTCGTTAAAATGTATAACGAAGGTTTGATTTATCGTGAAAAACGTCTGGTTAATTGGTGCCCGAAACAGCAAACATCTGTATCAGATTTGGAAATTGAAACACGTGAAGAACATGGTAAATTTTATTATTTCAATTATCCATTGGTTGGTGGTGGTTTTGTTGAAATTGCAACAACCAGACCGGAAACTTTGTTTGGGGATAAAGCGATTGCGATTCATCCTGAAAATGAAAAATTGAAACATTTGATTGGCAAGAAAGCAATTATTCCATTAACAAATATTGAAATTCCAATTGTGGCGGATGTGCACGCAGACCCAGAAAAAGGTACGGGTGCGGTAAAGATTACACCTGCGCATGATTTTGATGATTATGAGGTTGGATTGCGTCATAATCTGGAACCGTTGTGTATTTTGACCAAAGATGCAAAATTAAATGACGAATCTGTGATACCAGAAAAATATCGTGGCATGGACAGATATGTTGCGCGTCAGGCAATTATTGAAGATATTGAATCTGCCGGTTTAATGGTCAAGATTGAAGACAAAGTTATACCAACACCATATTCTGAACGTGGTGGGGTGCCTGTGGAACCAATGTTAACAACACAATGGTTTGTTGATGCACAAACATTGGCAAAGCCCGCTATCAAGGCGGTTGAAGATGGCAAGGTAAAGTTTTTGCCAGAACACAGGTATAATTTATTTATGGCATGGATGCGTGAAATTCGTCCATGGACAATATCGCGTCAATTATGGTGGGGACATCATATACCGGCATGGTATGATGAAAACGGTAATGTTTATGTTGCAGAAACAGAAGAAGAAGCAATTAAACAATCTGGTGGGAAAAAATTAACCCGTGATCCAGACGTTTTAGATACTTGGTTTTCTTCGGGGTTGTGGCCGTTTTCAACGTTGGGCTGGCCAGATGAAACACCAGAATTGAAAAAATATTATCCAACAGATTTATTATATACTGGTGCAGATATAATATTTTTCTGGGTTGCACGTATGGTGATGATGGGTATGTATGTGATGGGTGATGTTCCGTTCCATACTGTGAATTTCCATGGCTTGGTTTTGGATTCTAAGGGTCAAAAAATGTCAAAGACCAAAGGTAATGGAACAGATCCATTAAATGCAATTGATAAATTTGGTTCTGATGCGTTGCGTTATTGGATTGCAACCGCCCCGATTGGAACGTCTTTGCGTTATAGTGATGACGAGGTTAAACGCGGTTCTAAATTGTTGACTAAATTGTGGAACGCATCAAAATATGTGTTGATGAATTTAACAGATTTTGACCCAAAAAGTGCGAAAGAAATTCCGGTGTCTGACAGATTTATCGAAGACAAATGGGTGTTGGCTGAATTGAATAAGGCCGTTGCAGAAACACGCAGAAATCTGGATAAATATGATAATTTTAATGCACGCAGTGCGATTGATACATTTTTCTGGGATATATTCTGTGATCAATATTTGGAATTTATCAAAGACAGATTTTGGTCGCCTGAAAAATACAGTGCGGAATCTAAGTTATCGGCACAATGGACATTGTACACTGTGTTGCGCAATATAATCGGATTATACGCACCGTTTATACCATTTATTACCGAAGAATTATGGCAGAAAATCTATAAAGATTACGAAGGTGGCGAAACATTACATTTAACACAATATCCGCAAATCCACGATGAATACAACAATGATGTTTCAACAATGAATATTGCGTTGGATATATTGAAAAATATTCGTGGTCTGCGTACAGACAGAAAAATTGGCAACGGTGCAAAATTAGAAACCCTGACAATTCCACACGATACGCCAGATGTTTTACATGGTTTAATTAAATCTGCGGCACGTGCAAATGAAATTGTTTTGGGTGACAAAATTGATTTTGTCGTTGCACAAAATCTGGAATCATAAAACATAAACCAAAGGTGGGCGCAATGATGCAAAAATTAATTGAAAAACATACACTAAAAACTTACCAATGTGACAGATACGGTTTTATGCGCCCAATAACATTGATGAATCTGTTGCAGGGATTGGCTGGAACACATGCAGATTCGTTGGGGTTCGGGCGCGATGCGTGTTTGAAAAAAAATATTGCATGGGTTGTCACCCATATGTTCATAGATATTATTGATATGCCGCGTTCTGGGGATAAATTGATTTATTCAACATGGCCAACAACGGCGGGTGGGGTGCGTTCTGAACGTGATTTTGAGGTTCGTGATGAATCTGGAAAATTGAAAATTCGTGCAATATCTCAATGGGTTTTGATTGATTTACAAACGCGTCGTCCGATGCGTATTTCTGAGTGTTTTCCAGATTGGACGGGAATAGATGAACGTGTATGGAATCGTGATTTTGATAAATGTAATGATTTTATTCCTACTAAATCGCACGTTATGGCGTGTCGTTTTGATGATATAGATGTAAATCAACACATAAACAATGCGGTATATGCAGTGTGGGCAACCGAAAGTGTTGGTTTTGATTTTCGTAATTCACATGAATTGCGTGGAATTGACATATATTTTGAACATGAAATAAATCCACATACACCGACTGTGCGTATAGAGGTCGCGTTTGATACGGATAACAATGTTTCGCATCATAAAATTATGACCGAAGAAATTGAACATGCCAAGGTTGTATGTTATTGGAAAACGTTATAACGTATAATATTTTTGCTTTGTTTGTAATAATGTTTTTGATATAATACCTGTATCGGTGTGTTGCCGATGGGGTTTGAAGACCCAAATGTACTTCGTCAAATTGACGTAAAAATCTCCAACCGTTGGTTGGAGGGTGTGAATATATTGAATAAACACACAATTCAAGTACAAATTGTCTTCAACCTCCAACCACCCGAATTTCTGGTGGTTTTTTGTATGATAAAAAACGGAGACGAGAAATGTTAAAACATATATTTGTATTATCAATGATGATTATATCGTTGCCATCATTTGCAACGGATGTGTCTGGTGGTGAAATATGTGATACAGATGTGTTGAATACGGACACTGGTCCTGTTAATTTACGTGCGGAATTTGAACCAGAGGTAATAAATTTAAAATGGTATAATGGCGATAATCAAATAACAGTGCCCACCACATCAAATTCTTGCACATACGATACACCAATAAATTTACCAACTGACCCAGTTAAACCAGGATATAAGTTTAAGGGGTGGCGCGTGTTGTTTGATTTAAGCACATTGGATGCGAGTATTGGTGGAAAAAGTTATGGATATGTTCGTGCTGACAGCAGTGGCACATCTAACCTTGCCGTATATGGATTAACAACATCAGATTTAGGCAAATGGGGTGTGACATTCAGGTATGGAAAAGTAATAGGAGAATCAATATGCAGCAGTACGGGCGGAGAATATGCCCAATCCGGTACCCCAGATGAAAGTGGCACCGGTGATATAAAATATTGTTGGTGTAAAGCGACCGGATATGTGTCTGGTGATACAAACAGCAGTACATTAACAGGCAATGTCCAACCGGTTTCGTCTGCGTCCTGGGTTTTCTACAAAGACATCGGGTCGTCCGGCGATTGTGCGTTCAATTGCGCGTTCGACTGTGGGAACTTCGTCCATTACTACGCCAAATTCCGCGCGGCGGTGTTCGGCGTGTCGGGCAGTTAATACAACGCGTTATTACAATTTTAATACCGGTTCGTCCGGTGTTTTTTTTACCCCCCCCCTCCCGGTCTTTGACCGTACTCCCCCGGTGGGGGAGAATCATCGCAGCACCTGAGAGCAAATTCGCCCCCAGTGGGGGCGGGGGCCACGCAGTGGCGCGGGGGGTGTAGTGGTTATGGTGAATTATGATTGGTATTTTTTATACAACATTACTTGCAAAATGAAATTATTTAACATAAAATTATTCTTATGAAATATAAAAAATATTTACGTATTTTTATTAACTTTATTTTTTGGTGTATAGTGGCCGGAATTGCCGGGTTGGCCGCGTTGGTTTTGATTTATGGTCATGATTTACCAGATTATAAAAATTTGGCAACGTATACACCGCCTGTGGCAACACGTTTGTATGCAGCAGATGGCTCTTTGTTAATCGAATATGCCGAAGAACGCCGCGTCTTTATCGATTTCGAAGATATGCCACCACAACTGGTTAATGCGTTTATTGCCGCCGAAGACCAAAATTTTTGGACACATCCGGGAATCGATTTACGTGGAATCATTCGTGCATCGTTGAATAATGCCATGCATGCGTTGGGATTTAATACTAAATTTACCGGTGCATCTACAATTACACAACAGGTTGCAAAAAATTTCTTTTTAACATCAGACAGAACCATTTCACGCAAGGTCAAAGAGGCAATATTGGCGTTGCGTTTGGAACGCAGTTTTTCAAAAAAACACATAATGACGTTATATTTAAATGAAATCTTTTTGGGTGCGCGTGCGTATGGTGTTGGGTCTGCGGCATTGATGTATTTTAATAAACCTGTGAAAGATTTGTCATTGGCAGAATGTGCGTTTTTGGCATCTTTGCCAAAGGCACCAAATGACCGTAATCGCGCGGTGGAACGTCGGAACTATGTTTTAAAACGTATGGTGTCTGATGGATATATAACAAAGGAAGAGGCGGAAACCGCCGCAAACGAACCATTGAATATTAATTCTGGATTTACAGCCCAGATGGACCCTGCATTTCAATATTTCGCCGAAGATGTACGTCGTAAATTGTTGGAAAGTATCGGTCGTGAAACATTGTATAATCAGGGTTTATATATTAAAACAACTATTATCCCAGAATATCAGCGTGCGGCATCGGCGGCATTAAACAAAGAACTGGATGCGTATAATGCAAATAAAGGACCGCATGAACCAAAATTACAGGGTGCAATTATCGCAATGAATCCACATACTGGACGAATTGTTGCGATGTCTGGTGGACGTTCGTTCCGTGAAAGTGCGTTTAATCGTGCAACCCAGGCATATCGTCAAATTGGTTCTACGATAAAACCGTTTGTTTATTTGGCTGCGCTGGAACGTGGTTATACACCGGAATCTTTGATTTTGGATGCGCCTATTGTTGGATGGCGTGAAAATAATAAAGAATGGCGACCAGAAAATTATGACAGAAAATTTTTAGGAAATATTCCTTTGCGTTTTGCATTGGAAACATCACGTAATGTGCCGGCGGTGCGTTTGGTTGAACAAATTGGTGTTCGTGATGCAATTGAATCTGCGCAACGTTTCGGTGTTTATCCCAAAGATTTAAATGTTGTTAATGAATCTATGGCATTGGGCAGTGGTGAAACCACTTTGCAAAAATTAGTATTGGGATATTCTGCGTTTGTAAATGGTGGACGTGCGATTGAACCAAAGATGATTGATTATATCGAAGACAGATATGGAAATGTTTTAAGTGGTGAAAAACACCAACAAATTGAATGGGATGAATCTTTGTTGCCACCGGTTGATGCAGAAAAATCTGAACCGTTATCTGATGCACAAAGTTTATATCAAATCGTTTCAATGTTACAGGGTGTGGTTGAACGTGGAACCGGTAAACAGGCACGTGTTCCGGGACATACTATTGCTGGAAAAACCGGAACAACAAACGATGTCAAAGATGTTTGGTTTGTCGGATTTTCCAAAGATTTAATTGCTGGGGTTTATTTGGGATATGATACACCAAAATCATTGGGTAAGGGTGCGGGGTCCCATATGGCTGCACGTGTTTTTGCCGAATTTATGAACGTTGCATTGAAGAACAGCAGTAATCAACCGTTCCCTGTGCCAGATGGGATGAATTTTGTCCGTGTTAACAGAAATTCAGGTGTTGCCGCATCCCAAGATCCAAACGGAACAATTATAAATGAAGTTTTTAAACCAGGACAATCACCAAATCCACCACAATATGTCGTTTTGCCAACGGAAAAAGCCGAAGTTGGTGGAATATTCTAAAAATATTTTTATATTCATTTATTTACATAATTTTTTGTGATAAAATGTCTGTATAAGAAAGGAGTTTTTTATGCTGACTGATTATTTTATTTCACGTGGTTGTGATTTTTTTGCTAGCGGATGGACACAATTCGCTTTGGGTTTTGCAATGGCTTTTATGATAATGATTGTGTTCGGACGAACTTTTGTTCGCTTTATGCATAAAATTCAGGGCGCAGGTCAACCAATCAGTGAAAATGTCCCAACACAACATCGTAAAAAGGCAGGAACGCCATCTATGGGTGGAATTTTAATTTTGGTTGCGATATTTGTGGCATCTTTATTATTTATGCCAATGCATAATACGACAGGTTGGATTGCATTGTCTGCACTGGCGATGTTCGGAATAATCGGTTTCGCAGATGATTATAAAAAAATATCCAGTCAATCTAAAAAGGCATCAAATGGTT
This sequence comes from uncultured Pseudomonadota bacterium, assembly GCA_946613885.1. GTDB lineage: Bacteria > Pseudomonadota > Alphaproteobacteria > Rs-D84 > Rs-D84 > Enterousia. The sequence goes on along the minus strand of CAMOGA010000001.1, from coordinate 96,126 downwards.
TGTCGCCATCAATGCGATTGGGGTTAGAAGCCATCTGTGTTGGAATCTTGGCGTATTGTATAAATAAAACTATGCCTGGATATGTTCCAAATTTATCAATAGTTTTGGGGTCTAGTTTGGAATTGCCTTTGGCGGCATGGGGCGTTGGATTTTTGTATTATGTGTTCGCGTATTTTGTTATATGCGGTTCTGCAAATGCAACAAATATTACCGATGGGTTGGATGGTATGTTGTCTAAATTGTATATGCCTGTGTTGTTGGTGTTGGTTGTCGCTTTGTATGGTGCAACGCGCACAGGTTTTATGGATGCAGTTATATTTTTACCAGAAACCAGCGCTTTATATGCGGTTTTGGGTTCGGTGTTCGGCGCAGTATTAGGATTTTTATGGTTTAATGCAAAACCTGCTTCGATATTTATGGGCGATGTTGGATCATTGGCGTTGGGCGGTTTTATGGGAACTGTCGCGATGTTATTAAAATCAGAAATAATCATGGGGGTTGCCGCAGGTATGATGGTTTTGATTTTATTGTCTTCATTTACCCAAACGATGTTTTTCAAAATTACACGTCAAATTTCTGGGACTGGTAAACGTATATTTTTACGCGCGCCATTACACCATCATTTTGAAGAATTGGGCTGGGATGAAACAAAAATAGTAGACAGATTTTTTATCATGTCTGTATTGTTTTCATCAATCGCATTGGTTTTGTTAAAATTTGCATAATATTGGGAATAAAAAATGTTAAGAATTACACGTGGCGAAGACAGCAGATTAACATCTTGGTATTTTGAAATAGACCGCGGTTTGATGGGACTGGTTTTGATGTTGGTCGTGATTGGTGCAATAACGATGATAACAGCCGGTTCTGCCGAGGCCGCAAAAATGGGTCAGCCATGGTTTTTCTTTATTAAAAAAGCGATGCCTGCATATTTGTTGGGACTGATATGTTTGTTTGGTTGCAGTATGTTAAATAAACAAACTGTTTTTAGATTGGCAATCGTGTGTTTGGGGTTGGGAATATTGGGATTATTTATAACCTTGGTACATCCTGTGGTGGTCAAAGGTAGTGCGCGTTGGGCGCATATTGGCGGTTTCGGATTTATGCCGGCAGATGTGTTAAAACCTGCGTTTATAGTGTTAACTGCGTGGTTTTTGAACAAAATGCACAATGTTTATGGCAGTGATATTTTTTTGAACAAAGAGGCATGGCGTGCGAAATGGTTAAGTTGGTGGCCTTATTTGGCAGTGTTTGCATTATGTGCGGCAGTGTTTTTTAAACATCCTGATATTGGGAATTTATTCTTGTATATTTGTGTGTTGTTTGTGATGATGTTTGTTGCTGGATTCCCATGGAAATTTTTGCCCATAGTGTTTGGTGGTATGGGGTTGTTGGCTGCTGTCGTTATTATGACCAAGGCACACGTTCGTGATCGTTTTATGCACATGTTTGATGTGGACAGGTGGACCCAGGCATGGTATTCAATTAATTCAATAAAACATGGTGGTTTGTTCGGCAGTGGTTCTGATGCGTATGTCAAAGATGTATTGCCAGAATCAACAAACGATTTTGTTTATTCTGCAATTGCCGAAGATTGGGGGGCAATTGGTTGTATTGCGTTGTTGTTGTTATTGTTGTTGGTGTTAAACAAATTGGTAAACCATGCAATACATGCACATGATAATATGGTTATTTATGCGTTGGCTGGAACTGCGGCTTTGTTCGGTGGACAAATTTGCTTTAATTTAATGACAGCGTTACATTTGATAATCAGCAAAGGTATGACTTTGCCGTTTATATCATATGGTGGCGTATCTTTTGTTACGTTTTGTATAATTTTTGGAATGATGTTATCTTTGATACGTGAAGATACTTGGAATAAATAAATATGGGGGTAAAAATGAAAATATGGATTGCAACAGGTGGAACAGGTGGACATGTATTTCCGGCGTTAAGTGTCGCAAATGAATTGGCACGCCGTGGAAATAAAATAACTGTATCATGTGATGGGCGTGTGACAAAAATGGTGCGTGATGGTGCGCCAAATGATGCGCGCTTGGTTCATGTTTGGGCATCTGGTGTTGGTGCAAAATCAAAAATAAAACAAATGTGGGCGTTGTTCAAGATTGGTGTGTCTGCGTGTGCATTAGTGTTCAGATTTTTGTTTTCCAGACCAGACAGATTGGTTGCCTTTGGTGGATACGCATCGGTGCCTGCGGTGTTTGCAGCGCACGTGTGGAAAATACCAACCTTTTTACACGAACAAAATGCAGCCATCGGTCGTGCAAACAAATTTGCGTTGCGTTGGGTTAAAACATTAATGACCAGTTTTGAAACTGTTAATGGGTTGCCTAAAAATACAACAGCACGCGTGGTTTATACAGGATTGCCAGTCAGGGATGATTTTATCAAAAATGCAAATGCACCATTAAAACATAAAAACAAGATTTTGATAACAGGTGGCTCTTTGGGTGCGCAGATTTTAGACAGTGTTGTTCCAATTGCAATATCAGAAATGAAAAACAAAAAGATATTTGTGACACATCAAACACGTCCAGAAAATGTTGAAAAGTTGCAAAAATTTTACGCAGAAAATAAAATTCACGCGAACGTGTTATCTTTTATCCGTGATATGTCAACTGCGATTGTGGATGCAGATTTGGTGATTGGACGTTCTGGGGCCAGTACGGTGATAGAATTAGAAACAATAGGTCGTCCATCAATTTTGGTTCCGTTGAATATTAATCCAGATCAGGCGGCAAATGCGGCATCTTTTGAAAAACTGGGCGGGGGATTCGCAATTAATCAAGATAAATTTACGCCAAAATGGTTAACGGCGACATTGGATGAATTATTTGATAATCCATCGCGTCTGGATAAAATGGCAAAAAAAGCATATGTAAAAAATATAGCCGTTGAAAAAATATCTGACACAGTGATGGAATAATTTATCCAAGATTATAAATTATTAAGATTGTTATTTTTTACTGTTGACCAGGCAAGTATAATTTTACTATTATTCTCTATTATGAAGAGAGTTTTGCTGTCATTTTTATCTTTGTTTTTATTCGTCAATGTGTCTTTTGCCGCGAATTATCGTGCAGTTATTGTGGCAGATATTGATTCTGGGCGTGTGTTGTATAATGAAAATGCAAATCAATTGAATTATCCTGCATCTTTAACAAAGATAATGACTTTGTATTTAACGTTTGATGCGCTGGAACATAATCGTTTACATCTGGATGATTATTTAATCGTTTCAAATTATGCTGCAAATGCACAACCTGTGAAACTGGGGTTAAGTGCGGGCAGTAAAATAACCGTTGAAGAGGCAATTAAGGCGGTGGCGGTTTTGTCCGCAAATGATGTTGCGCGTGTGTTGGCAGAAAATTTACAGGGCGGTAAAGAGAGAAATTTTGCCGGCATGATGACCGAGGTGGCAAATGAAATAGGTCTGCAAAATACAAATTTTGAAAATTCATCCGGTTTGCCAAATGATGATCATATGTCTACGGCACGCGATATTGCGTTGTTGTCAATGGCTGTATATAAGCATTTTCCGCAATATTGGAAATATTTTGGAATAAAAACATGGACTTATAATGGTAAAACCTATACGAACGGAAATCGTTTGTTAACTTCTTTTCCAGGGTGTGATGGTATGAAAACAGGTTTTACAAATAAATCTAAATATTCATTGGTTGCAACGGCAAAACGTGATGGACATCATTTAATTGCTGTTGTTTTGGGTGCGGAAAATAAAGATGTGCGTGCCAGTGTTGCAGCCAAGATGTTAAATATTGGTTTTTCAAAAATAGGCGCAAATTCACAAAATTATAATTATGAAAATCATAAAAATACTGTTGCGCCTACAACAAAAAATCCAATGGTGAAATATGCACAACCTGATACAAAACCTGTGACGTATTCGTATGGTAATGTTGGTATTCAATGTGGTGCGTTTTCAACGTATGAGGCCGCTGCAAATCAGGTATCACGTATAAAATCTGTGATGGGATTGTCTGCGAATATTGAAAAAAATGATACGGGATTATATCGTGTGCGTGTGAACGGTTTGTCTGAAAATTATGCAAATCAAATGAAACAAATTGCATCACAAAATGCGATTGATTGTTATACATTTCATTAAAAAATAAAAGTAAATATGAATATAAAGATAGAAAAATTAATTAAACAATTTGCAAAATTACCGCGTGTTGGAACGCGTGCTGCAACACGTATAGTCATCGGTTTATTACAGGATAAAACAGGACGTGGGGAATCTTTGGCAAATGCATTATTGGATGCAGTCGAACATATTCATCCGTGTAATATTTGTGGTGTGTTAACTGATGCAGAGGTTTGTGAATATTGCACAGATACATCACGTCAAAATGGTCAATTGTGTGTTGTGCGCGATTTATCTGATGTGTTGGTGTTGGAAAAATCTGGTGTCTTTCACGGACGTTATCATGTGTTGGGTGGTATATTGTCTGGGGTTGATGGAATTACGCCTGATGATTTAAATATTGCAAATATTTTATCACGCACAGAAAATGAAAATATAACCGAAATCATTTTTGCTTTGCCAAATACAGTCGAAGGTAAAACCACACAACAATATATAATTTCATCGATTAATAATCCGAATATTTCATATTCTGAATTGGCATCGGGTGTCCCGTTGGGCGGCGATTTAGATTATATTGATGATGGAACATTAATGTTGGCGTTTGGGGGGCGTAAAAAATTATGACGGATAAAATTATGTCTTTGCCGCCTGTATCCCAGATGATGCGTGACAGTGGTTTGGAACCCAAAAAGCAATTTGGTCAGAATTTTTTATTTGATTTGAATTTGACATCGCGTATTGCCCGTTCAGTACCAAATATTGATGATATGACGGTGGTAGAGGTTGGACCAGGCCCCGGCGGTCTAACCCGTGCGATTTTGATGTCTGGGGTGAAGCATGTTATTGCAATTGAAAAAGACAAAACAACCCAGCCAATTTTATCACAAATTGTTGATGCATCGGATGGTCGTTTGGAAATAATTTTTGGTGATGCGTTAAAAACTGAATTGAAAAATATTGATAAAAATGGATATGCGATTTGTTCAAATCTGCCGTATAATGTTGGAACAGAATTGTTGATTCAATGGTTGCATAAAATTGCAAATGGTGAACCAATAAAATCTTTGACATTGATGTTTCAACGTGAGGTTGCACAACGTATAACCGCACAGGTTGGTGATGAACAATATGGTCGGTTGGCGGTTTTAGCAAATTTAATTGCAGACACTAAAATTTTATTTGATGTTCCAAATACTGCATTTGTTCCGCGTCCACGTGTGCAATCTGCGGTTGTTCAAATTATACCAAATATGAAAAAAATTGCGGCGATTGATGATGTTAGTAAATTAGAAAAATTAACAGCGAAATTATTCGGACAACGTCGTAAAATGATACGTTCGATTATAAAAATAGATTGGTCGCAATTTGGTTTAACAGGAACAGAAAGAGCTGAAGAAATTTCGCCAGAATTATTTTTAAAAATATCAAGATTTATTGATGTAAATCTGTTATAATAAAACAAAAAGGGGAGGGAAGTAATGTCTACTGCAACGTTAGTATTTTTTGTAATCGCATTTATTTCTGTGTTTTTTATGCGTTTGTTTAAAATGGGGACTTTGTTGGCATTTTTGTTAACTGGGGTTTTGGCGGGTCAACATGTGTTTGGTTTGTTTGAATTGTCTGGGACTTGGAATTTTTTGGGCGAATTGGGCATAATGTTTTTATGGTTTAATATTGGTTTGCAAATCAATATGAAAAGATTGTGGCAATTGCGCAGAACTATATTTGGATTGGGTGCATCCCAGGTTTTAATGGTTGCTGTTATGTTATTCCCGATTTTGATGGGTGTCACACAATGGACACTAATTGGAACGGTTATGATTTCTTTGATTTTGGCAATGTCCAGTACATCTGAAGATTTGCAGATTTTAATGGACAGAAATCAATTACAAACAAATATGGGTCGTCAAACGTTTTCTATTTTATTATTCCAAGATTTATTATCAATTCCATTATTGGCAATGTTGCCGATTATGGCGGGAAAATCAATTAATCTGGGGGCTTCGGCAATTGATATTTTGGTAATGTCGTTGGGGTTAATTTTGGGCGTAATAATCGTTTCTAAATTTATAATAAACCCATTAATGCACGTCGTTTCCAAAGTGCAATCTGGCGAGGCATTTGTTTTGGCGATTATGGTAAATATTGCCGTATGGGCGGTTGTTTTGCATTTGATGGGATTGCCACCAGCATTGGGTGCATTTTTGGCGGGTATGTTGATGTCTGAAACAGTTTATCGGCACCAGGTTAATGCAGCCATTGAACCATATGCGACATTATTTTTAGCGTTCTTTTTCATCGTTTTAGGAATGGGAATAAATTTACCATTTTTGCACGACCACTGGTTGATGGTCTTAGTTGGTGTGATTGGTTTGGTGTTTATTAAATTTATTGCATTGTATATGGTGGCACGTGTGCGTGGTGTGACCGGGCGCGAGGCATCTTTGATGTCGTTGATATTGGCACAGGGTGGTGAATTTGGTTTGTTAATTTTACAAACAATGAAAACAAATGGCATTAATGCAATACCATCTGAACACCAAGAAATATTAATTGCGGTTATTATTGTATCTATAATTATGACACCTATATTGTTGTTGGTGTATGATACGATATTAAAATCAGGACATTTATTTGATGGAAAAATAAAAAAGAAATTATCTGAAACAATTAACGAAGAAACGCCGGCTGTGGTAATTTGTGGATTTGGTCGTATGGGACAAATTATTGCGCAAATGTTGACGGCTGAAAAAGTACCTTATGTTGCAATTGATGGTAATGTTGATGCGGTTGTTTTGGCGCGCGAGGCAGGGTATAATGTTATCTATGGCGATTCCAAAAAGAAATCAATTTTATTGGCTGCTGGTTTACGTCCACGCAAAACACGTGCAGTTGTTATATCTTTGAATGACGAGGTTGTTGCGCATGAAATCGTTCATACTTTACACGATATTGCACCACATGTGAAAATTTTTGCACGTGCACACAGTTTGCGTTCATCCAAAGAATTATTGGGGATGGGGGTAAAATCTGCAACACCAGAAATTATTGAATCTTCGTTTATATTGGGTGGCGAAGTGATGTCTGGTATCGGATTGTCCAGAAATAAAATAAACGAATTGATTCAAAATTTGCGCCAAGACGGTTATGCAAACGTTGGTAAACCAATTGATGTAAAATAATACGATATCGTTTGATTTTATGTTTCATAGTTGCTATATTTTATCGGCAAGGGGTTTATTATGAAAAATATTATCAAATATACATCAATAATATTACTGTGTTTTGCGTTGGATTTTTGTTCAAAACAGTATCTGTTAAATCTGTTGGCTGATAAATACGGTGATATTGTTTTTAATCCAAATGCCATTTGTGCAAAATGCAATATAAATGGCGTAATTGCCTCGTGGTCTGATATTATTGGCGGTGATTACGGATTATCTAATTTATTTAATATCCATTTTGTCTGGAATAGTGGGGTTTCGTTCTCGGCATTTAATTTTATTATGCCAATTGTGTTAAGTGTTTTAACTGCATTAATCATTGTGTGGTTGATTTATTATTTGTTTAAAAAATCTTTGTCTTATGAACGTTTACCAATCGCAATGATTATTGGGGGGGCGTTGGGTAATTTGTGTGACAGGATTCGTTTTGGCGCTGTTGTTGATTTTATTCAATGGCACATTGGCGGATTATGGACTTTCCCGGCGATATTTAATGTTGGGGATATGTTTATAACTTTTGGTGTGTGTTTATATTTGATAAACATGTTTATTAATCGAAAAAAATGTTTACGTAGAATTGGGGAATAAAAATGGTTCAATATTTAGATAATAATTCTGGTTTTAGTCAATGGAGTTCAATGCAGACACAAAAAAAGCCATCACGTTTGTCTGGGTTGTTTTGGTGGGTGATTTTGTTTTTGTTCGCTTGGTGGATAATTGGTGTGTGGTTTAAACCAAATAATACAGAAATTGTTGCAAATACGCCGGTTAGTGTTGAACAATCAAATGTTGCAAAACAAAACATTGTTAATGAAGATATTTCTTTTGATGTATCGGGATTGCGTGTATCAAATGTTTCTTTGAATAAACATAAACAAAATTCAAAATCAGATGAACATGTATCGTTGTTAAATGGTGAAAATAATTTTATAGAAATGGGTTTTGTGTCGTCTGATATTAAAACACCAAATATAAATACACAATGGAAATCTGATACAGACGTTATGAAATGGAACAATGGTTCAAACGTTGATTTTATTCGCAAGATATCTGTGGATGGATATGTGATAACGATTGCAGATACAATCAAAAATAATTCTGGAAATGAAATATCGCTGGCCCCGTATGTGAATATGGTTGTGTCATCTGATAATCAAACATCTTCTGTGGTTGAAACAGGTGGTGTTGTTTATGCAAATTCAAAATTAGATTATACAAATTGGAATAAATTGAATAAAAAATCTGTGGCATATTCGACGGTTCATGGTTCGTTGGGGTTTGCAGAACAATACTGGGAAACAATCGCATCGATTGATTCACCAGACCAGACAATCAGTTTAAAGAAAAGTGGGGATTTGTATTTTGCACAAACAAATGCCGCACCAATAAAAATTGCACCGAAATCAGAAAATACTATTAATACCTATGTTTTTACAGGTCCACGTGAATCTGGCATTTTAAATGCTGCGGCAAATAAAATTCCAGGTATAGAAAAAACAATGGATTATGGTTGGTTCTGGTTTTTTGCACAACCAATGTTGTGGATGATAAATTGGTTAAATGCTTTGGTTGGTAATTATGGTATTGCGATTATTTTGATGACATTGATTTTACGTGTTCTGATTTGGCCGTTGACACGTAAATCATATGTTTCAACAATGAAAATGCAACGTATGCAACCAGAATTACAACGTGTGCAGAAATTATATGCAAATGATAAAGCACGCCTGCAGGTCGAAATGATGCGCGTATATCAAACACATAAAACATCGCCAATGTCTGGTTGTTTGCCAATGTTGATTCAGATACCTATTTTCTTTGCGTTATACAAGGCATTGTTGATATCTGTTCCAATGCGGTCTGCACATTTTTTATGGATTTCAGATTTGGCGGTAATGGACCCTTATTTGATATTGCCAATTTTAATGGGTGCAACGATGTGGTTGCAACAATATTTACAAACACCAAAAACATCAAATAATCCAAATGATCCAATGGCAACAACACAACGTGTTATGAAATGGATGCCTGTGTTGTTTACTGTGATGTTTGCGTGGATGCCGGCTGGGTTAGTGTTGTATTGGACTGTGTCTAATTTATTTGGTATATTCCAAATGTATGTGATTAAAAAAACAGTAAAATAAAAAAAATCCCCGAATAAGTTTCGGGGATTTTTTTATGTTGTTTATTTGTTTAATCTGTTACGTAATTTTTCCATTACAAAGAACAACGCAGGTGTTAATGTAAATGTCCATATCAAAGATGCACACATACCACCAATCATAACCGCACCCATTGCAACCTTTAATCCGTCATTTGACCATAACTGAGGTATCATTCCGGCAACAACTGCGATTGTTGTCATCCAAATCATACGCTTTTTGTCCATTAATTCAGACCATAATACTGTTTTTGCATCTTCACCGCGTTGCACGCGTGCAACCGTTGGTTCCAATACCAAAATATTGTTGTTCACCACCAATCCAACCAACATAATAAATGCCAACATCGCACCAACGTTCATGGATGCACCTGATAAAAACAGAACAATAAATACGCCGGCAAAACTGGTTATGATTGATGTCGCAATAGTAAACGGATGTATAAACGAATTCATAATTGCCGCCAATAACATAAATGTTAATATAGTTGCTAACAAAAAGGCCTGGGCAATTTCAGATGTAGAATCTGATTGAATTTCAGACATCCCTGCAAATGATGCACTGTATCCGTTTTCCCAATTTATCGCATCAATGTGTTTTTGAATTTGTGCCTGAACAGGTCCAATTGTTGATTTACCAATGTTAATATCAATTTCTGTTATACGGTTTTTATCAATACGATAAATGTTTGATGTTGCAGGAACGCTTTCTATACTGCCCAGTTGTGATAAAGCGACCATGCCTTTGCGCGAAGCAACATAAACACTGTCAAACATAGATTGTTTTTTGAATTGTTTTTCAAATTCCAAAATAATTGGATATTCATCACCGTTTTCTTTGTATTTATACGTGTCATTTCCAAATAATGCAGTACGTAATGTAGAACCTGCCTGGGCATTTTTTACACCCCAGAAATTCATTTTTTCATCGTCTGGGATGAAACGAATTTCGTTGGCGGGTAATTGTTGTGCTAAAACCGCACTTTGCACTGCATCAATATTATTTATTTGTTCAATTAATTGTTGCGCATATGCGTTGCGTTTTGCATCATCTGCGCCATAGATGTTTAATACCAAATCAGAACTGATACCGGCACCACTCATATTTTCGCCGGCACGAATTTGAATTTCTGCATCTGGAATATCTGATAATACAGGTAATATTTTCTGTGCCAATTTTTTATCAGATATATCACGTTTTTCAACATCAACCAATGAAACCTTGATGCTGATGTTTTGCAGGCCATTGTCGCCAATTTTTATTGTTGTTGATTCTATTTCAGGGAATTGTTGTAAACGTTGTTCAATTTCTTTTGCAACGGTTTCTGATTTAGAATAAACACTGCCCATTGGGGTACGTGCCGTAATTGTGATTTCATTTGCATCTGTGGATGGTGAAAATTCATTACCGACAAATTTCATTAATTGTGCAGACATAATCAATACAACAAATGCACCCACTATTACCATCCATGGATGACGTGATTGAAAATTATACCATGTATGCAGGCGTGATTTATCATTGTGTTCACGATTTTCTTTTATCTCTTGTTTCGTTTGTTTGTGTGCCGGTAAACGCAATAATTTTGCAATCATCATTGGTGTTAAAGTAAATGAGAACAGTAATGATAATAATGTTAAATACACCACTGTCATACCAAATTGCAACATAAATTGACCCACAATTCCGCCCATAAATGCCAATGGCAAGAACACTACGACATTTGTGCCAACACCAGCCAAAACAGGAATTGCAACCTTGCGCGTTCCTTCTTCTGCGGCAACCTCTGGTGTTTTGCCAGCACGTAATTCACTTAACGCGGATTCAATTAAAATAATTGCGTTTGACACCAATGTTCCCAATGCAGTCGCATATGCCAACAATGTCATCGCGTTGATTGTAAATCCAGAACCACTCATCAAGAAAAAACCTGATAACAGTGATGCAGGAATCACAACACCTGCGATTATTGTTGAACGCCAATTGCGTGTAAATGCTAATAAAACCAAAATAGTTAATATAACACCCAAAATAATACCGTTTATTGTATCATTTGTATCCTGAGATATATGGGTTGAAGAATCAGATACGATTTGCATGGTTGCATCTGGAAAATGTGATTGTAAATCTGATTCAAATTCAGACATCTTTGCGCGTAAAGCATTTGATATTTTGATAGCATTACCATCACTTGCTTTGACCACGGACATAATTACAACATTTTCACCATTGTGAATTGCGCCTTTTTCAATGTCACGCATTGCATCACTTACAGATGCAACATCGGATATTTTGAACGTTTCACCTTCTACTGTGGTTATTTCTAGATTTGCAATTTCATCGATGGTTTTGAATTCACCAACAAAACGGACATTTTCAGAATTAATATCTGTTTCGATTTTACCACCAGGTACATTTAAATTACGCATTGCAATTGCAGAAACAACATCATTAATTGTGACACCATATGCAGCCATTAAATCTGGATCCATTGCAATACGGACAGCACGTTGTTGCCCACCAAAAGTATTTACAGACGCAACACCTTTGATCGCGGTCACTTTGTTTGATAATGTATCAGTAATATATTTTTCAATATCACGTGGATTGCCACCACGAATAACAATATCCAACACAGGTGTCTGTAATGGGTTCAATTTTGCAATCACAGGTTGTTTTAAATCATCTGGAAAATCATTAGCCAAACCATCTATCTTTGCCTTGACTTCGTTTGCCTTGTCATCAACGTTCACACCCAGATTAAATTCAGATATAACAAATGCGCTGTTTTCATAAATTTGCGAAGTGATTTTTTTTACACCTGCCACTTCTGACATTGCGTTTTCTGCACGTTTTACAACCTGACTTTCCAGTTCTTCTGGGGTCGCGCCAGGATAAATAAACGTTGCCGTCACATATGGAAAATCCACAGATGGTGTGCGTTCAATATTCATTTTCGGAAAAGATACAATTCCCAATGTCACAAAAAATAATACAAACATTATGGTTGTGACCGGTTTACGAATAAAGAATTTTAACATGTTGATTTTCCTTTGGCTGAATTATTTTACGATTTTAATTTTTTGATTGTTTTGGATGTCTGATAAAATTACTATATCGCCAGATTTTATTCCAGATTTTATCAGTGCATTTTGCATGTCACGATTTTCAATTTCAATATTGATTGCACGTGCAACATCGCCGTCTGCAATATATACAGTATTTCCAGTTATCGCAGATATTGGAATATAAAATCCGTTGTGTTTGTGCGCAATATATTGTAATCCATCAGAACAATTTGATGTTTTAATAATATACATACCAGAATCTAAATCAATGTTATTTGATACAGAAACGATTTTGCATTTATTGGCAGATTGTCCAGGTTTAAAAATGTGTACGCGTGCACCAGATACAAATGCAGTATTATTTTTTACCGTCAATGGTTCGTATAAAATGCCGTCTGTTGGTTGCATTTCTAGTACTTTGACCGGTGTCCCGATTGTTTCATTATTGCGTGTTATATTGAATACATTAAAATTATTTTCCATCGCAACAGAATAAAACCGATAACCGAATACCGCGATTATTGCGGTTATCACGACAGTGTAAATCACATTTTTAGATTTACGTGTTTTTAATTTTTTTACTATATTTTCAATATATTCAGTTTTTGTCATTTTATTCACCTAGTTTTTTTACAGATTCGCCGGCCATTAAAATATTATATTTTGCGTTTAATAATGCCATATCCATTTGATATAAAGCACCAGAAACATCAGATAATTCAATTGCGGATGTTTGTCCAGCTGCGAAACGATTAACAGATACATCGTATGCTTTCTGTGTCAGATTATATGCATTATTTAATTTTTCCAGATTATCACATAAATGTTTGTATTTGTCCACCGCAGTGTTATATTCTTCGGTTTTTAATTTTTTAGATTTTTCCAGATTTTGACGTGCTGATTCTGCATTCATTGCCTCGACTGTGGCATTTGCAGAATGTAATCCGCCGTTAAATAATGGGATTTGTAATGCTAAACCAATGTATGCAGATTGGGAACCCTCTTTGTCAAACATATGCCCCACATCATTACCCATTGAATTGTAAGAATAAGAACCGACCGCCGCCAATGTCGGATATCCGCCAGAACGTTTTGATGAAGCATTTGATTCATACATTTGAATTTGTTTTTGATAAATGTCCCATTCCGGATTAGATTTTAATTCTTTTTTTTGTAATGGTTCAAAAGAATCAGGAAAATTATCAGTTAAAATAATTTCTTTGTTTGCATCAATTCCAGCCATAATTTTTAACATACGATATGCAGTATCGCGATCAAATTTAGCATTAGACAAATTTATTTCTTTGGTTGCGATTTCAGATTCAATTTGAATTAAATTGCTGCGGTTTGCACGACCAGCGGCAGTTAATTTTGTACGTGCTGCACGTGCATTATCCAGATTTTTTTGACTGGCGTTAACAATTTCATCGGTCATTTTTGCCGTCCAATACAGGTTTGCAGCGGCATATTTAACCTCGCGCATGGTTAAATCTTTGGATGATTTATACATATCAATCGCATCGTGCATTGCATCAACTGCATTTCCGATTTTTCCAAAAGTATATATGGGTTGGGTAATCTGTATTCCTGCGGAAAACATATTGTCTGGAATTTGTCCCATTTTTAATCCTGAATTTTCTAACATAGCACCAATTTCGGCCGGAATCCGAATACCGTCATCACTGGTCGGACGAATTGGGTCAATCAAATTCATATATGAAACAGTTCCATCAATTGTCATCCAACGGTTTGCATTTACTGTACCCAGTTGGGCGCGTGCTTTTTTAATATTTGCATCTGCAATTTTTACATCGTTAGATTCTGCAATAATTTTATCAATGGCATCGTTCAAAGATAAATTCATTGCAAATGCGTTTGGAATAACCAAGAATCCGCACAATATTAAAAACAAAAATTTACGCATTTAAATTCTCCATCTTTTTTAATATGTTATTCATTGTTTTTACCGTTTCTGTCAATGCATGTTTGTCAGATTCGGGCAATACCTTACACAAAGATTCCAGTGCTGTCAAAAATTTATCTAATAATTTTTCAGCCATTATTCGTCCAGATTTTGTCACTTCATACCACGTGTCACGGCGATCGTTTTTATCCACAGAACGCATAACCAATTTTTCAGATTCTAATTTACGAAATATCACGCAAAGATTGGCGGTGGATATAACCTCACGCGCAGCAAAATCTTTTAATTTTATTTTCCCAGCCAAATATAACCGCACCAAAATAGACATTTGTTGGCGCGATGCACAGGATGTTTCTTCGAAAATAGGTTGCAGGCGACTGGACATGCGACTGATAATTCGCATGTTTTCTGCCATTAAACCAGTTACTTTGTTGTGTGTCATAATAATCCTTTAATTATTAAAAACTTTAATGATTATATGGATATTCATAATAAAGTCAAGATAAAACATTAAAAAATTTAATAATTTTTATGATGATAAAAATTGGTCTTTTTTTAAATGTTTTAATAACGCGTCAGGTGTTTGGATACTGATTTTATGTATGTTAAAAAATTGTTTTGTAAATTGAACACATGTTATCGCATGTATTTGTTTATATTTTGGTGTTTTTTTGTTGCTTTTATATTTAATAAATATCCAACCGTATTGTTTCAAAATTTTAATATCACGTAATTTTATTTCGATGATATTTACATTTCTGTATTTTGTAAATTGGTATATCTTGACGTTGTTTTTATCAATAATAACAGGTGCACAATGTTTGAATTTATGACAAACAAATTTTGCAATTGGTTTATGTGTCTGGGTTGAAAATCCGATATATGTAATCATGTTTTATCCTTAGGTTAAAAATTGTACGTTCTGATTTACCTCCTACTATAAATCAGAAAGAAAATTATTAATCGATAATCCATCCTTTGGCGCGTGCATATTTTTCTAAGGTTTCCATTGCAGATTGCCATAATGCGGCAGATTTGTTTTCAGAATATATATATTGGTGGGGGGCGCGCCTTTTATCACCAAATTTTTTCATAACGTTTAATTGTTCTTCGCTTAATTTTCCAGATAAATATAATTTGGTTATCAATGTTTCGACATCCAGTAATTCACATGGCCGTTTTATAGAAGAGTGATTATGATTAAATCCGTTTTGAATTGATTTAGAATATAAAAACCAGAACCATAATTGTTCGGCATTTTGAAATTTATCTGATTGATTTAATTCTTGAGTGTTTAACATATTTTTCTCCTTGGGTTTTGTAATTATTTTTGTTTTTTTTGCGTTTGTATTTGAACGCTTTTAGAAAGTAAAACAAAAATTGAATAGTGTAAAATGATACAACCACAGATAGAAAACCGAATCGAAAAACCGATTCGAAATATGTTTTTGTGGAAACTAATTCGAATCGGTTTATTGTTGTTTAATAATTTTATTTCTTATTCGATGGGGATAGGCGGGAAACAATCACCACCTGCATCAGGGCAACAATTCCAACCGTCTTCGCCCATATCGGTAAATGTTTCACCGGCACAACATCCATTTGCATCTGGCGCAGAGCCATCTTCGCATGTTAAACCTTCGTCAACGATTTGCGCGTTTTTTGATGAAGTAAATGGATTTTCAATATTGCCATCTTCGTCATATGTTAACCCCAGAACTTCTGTATTGTATTTCTTTTCTGCATCTGCATCTGTAAAATTGGTTGTCCAACCGTCTTCTGCTGTCCACTGTGCGCCGTATTCTTCTTTCTTGGCGGCAGATTGTGCCTGAATTTGTTTATTATATGCCGCATTTTTTGCGTTATTAATGGCGGTATAATTTTGTGATTCGCAATATGCCAATACAGTTCGATAATCGTATCCAGATTCCGCCCATGCAGATCCTTCTTTGATGGTTACTTTGTTCTTTTTTGCATCAAAATCGCAGTATTCATTTAGATTAAATGAACGAACCTGACCCTGCCATGCGGCCTTGTTATCATCAGATGCATCTTCGATTTTTTTCAAATCAGACCATTTACGTGGTGATTTGTTGCCGTAGCCAAATGAACATTTTCTACTGGTATCTGTTTCGTCTTCACCACAAGAAACAACCAAATCCACAGGTGAAAATACGTTTATACGTGTTCCAGCAGCAATTGAAAACGGTGGAACGGTGTTATCAATTGAATCAACAATTAATTTTTGCGTGATTTTATTCCATGTGTTAATAATATCTTGCTTTGCCATTTCAGATGAACGAATTGTTCCAGATTGAACGACTGTATTATTATCCAAATCGATTTGATTTATAACGGTATCAGTTATCGGGGCAATCATATTAACAGCCGCCGGAACCAATGCAGTTATAATTGGCATAACCATTTGTTCAACATAATCAGTGCTGCCATGACCTGGAACCCCCATACGTCCCTGGGCATCGCCAGAATATGGATCAGTGTCATCGTCATTAAAATTAAATTCGATACCATCAGGGCGTATAAATTGATACCAACGTATATTCATACGACCAAATGATTGATACGGCCCCGGTAATTCGCCAGCCAAATATCCCATTAATAATGTTCCGGTTGGTAATATAATTGTGCGTCCATCATCTGAATAAACGTTTCTGTCAACTGTTGCACGGACTGGGATGCTGTAATTTTTTTCTGGTTTACAATTTTGTCCCGCTTTGTTGCAACCATAAACACTGGGGTCTGCGCGAACTTCTGAAACAATTGTTGCAGGAATTGGTTTGAATTGACGTAATATAAATGTTCTGTCGTGTGGTTTTGTTGATATAACGCGTTCTGCATTGGATGTCATATATTCAGGTTCATCCCATTTAGAGGATTTTTTTGAACGATCAAATTTTCTGGTATCATCATGGTCTGTTGTTGCCCAAACTGCGTTTTCACCGAATGTTCCGTCGCCATTTAATTGTGCAACGTCTGACACAGGTGCATTTGGTGCAGATAATTGCGGAATCTTTAAATTCCTGTCGCGAACATTACGGTATCCAATATGGTCAGAATCCGTACCAATCTTTTTACCGTCTTTCAAAGATGTAATGATACCAGTATTCATATCATATTTACCGGTCGGATTTGAACAATCTTTGTCAGAAAACGGATGAAAATAGTTTGCACCACGTTCTGGTTTTATCCATCCAATCTGACGACCAGATGTGTCATACCCAGGAATTGCAAATTCAGAACATTTTTCAGGTGGTAATATTGGTGTTGGTTCTGGTTCAGGTTCAACAAATGGATTTTCAACAACAATATCGTCCAATGTGTCAATTGGTTCATCGTATTCTTCTTCTTCAATGATTTCAATTGGTTCTGGTTCAGGTTCTGGTTCCGGAATCACAACAGGTTCTGGTTTTGGCTCTGGTTTTGGTTCCGGTTTAGGTTCTGGTTTTGTTTGTGCACTGTGCGTAATAGGAATAGTTTTTGTAAACGGTGCATCAGATTCACCACCAATAATGTTCCATGTAATTGTTAAATTTGTTGTTTGATTGTTTGTTGCGTGCGTTGGCGCATATTCAACCCATATAGTGCAAGATTTTGTTAATTGCCCATTACAATCGTTGGTAATGTTAAAATCTGATTCAGGGATTTTCACATTATTAATTACAATATTATTGTTCGCTTCCACATCGATTTGTTGTTCATCTGTTTCGCCAACCATAATATTGTCAAATTTAAGTTTTATTGGTGCATATTGTAAATCTGTTGTAATGTTTGATTTTGCAACAGTTTCATCGTTTTTAGATTTATTGTGCGTCAATAATAAAGTCAACAAAATGATTACCACCACAAACGCCGCAATCAACAATAACCATTGTACATGCTTTGGTGTAGTAGAACGAAAATCATTAAATTGTTGTTTTATATTTTTCATGTTGCTTTATTGTATTCTGACCACGTGGCAACTGGCACCACTGAATTTTAATAGTTGATCACATAATTGTTGCGCTGTATCGATATCAGACAATGGCCCAATTCTTAACCGGTATAACCGTGCAGTCGCAGATTCAGCGCCCAAATCACCAACCCCCTGTTCGTCAACAGCGAAAAATACGCTATTTTTATATGGTGTTAATAAACCGGCACCATCATCACCGCTGAATTTAGCCAACAAATCTGTCCAGTAATCATTTAATGCCTTGACCGAGGTGTCTGATTTTAATTCAACCGCAACGCCTGTTTGCGAGTTGGTTATCAAAGGAATATTTGTTTGTGGTAAATAAGATCCCGCTGTGGCATGTGATGTCGGTATCATATTTGCACCAGAATTTGAACCTGTATAATCCATTGTTCCATACATTGCGCCATTTGCATACATCATATCATTTGGTTGATTGTAGACATAGGTTGGTGTAGTTGAATAATAATCGTTCATATTCGCGTTCATTGCATATTGTTCATCGTTATATGCAATTGTGTTCAATGATTGATTTGCAGCCATTGATTGTGCAACATTTGCCTCAGCCAATGCCATAACAGATGCGGTATCAGCAATCAAGAACGGTTTTGCACGTTTCTTTATACAAACAATTCTTTGTCCACTGCGTAAAACCATGTCACCAACAGCCTCGACAATTAATAGACGGCCGTCTTCGCCATCTGTGCGGAAACCAACAGGGCTTTCGCCACCTTCGACCAATAAAGATACAACAGGGCGTTGTGTCATGGAAATAACTTTGTCACCGAAATCAATATAAGTGAATATTCTGTCGCGCCATACACGTTCTGGTGCGATTACATAATCATCAGGATTAGGAACGAAAATATCCAAATCAAACCGAAATTCAGACGGGTCAATTTTCATTGTTTTTATCCATCCATAATCTTCGCCATCAACACCAATGGTTGACGTTTTCGGTGCAGATTTTTTGAATATCGAACCCATAGAGCCATTTGTTTGTGTTGCATTATTTGTCGCAACGACACCCGAACCACCAGTGGAAATATCAACCTGGGAATATGTGATTTCAGATGAATTAACCGGATATGCACGCAGATAGAATATATATTTATTTCCAGATTGTCCTGTGACAATCATGTTTGTATCATTACCGGTATTTCCTGAGGCTGGTGTAATGTACATTGATTGTTCGCCAACAGAAGAATCAATATTAAACAAACCGTCGTTACCAGTCACAATATCTGCAATTTTTTCACCATTTGGTAATGTCACCAATGTTGCCATACCAGAGCGTGTTTTTATCGGCAATACTGTCCCTGTGGACCATGTTAAATTCGCGTACCCAGGTTTAGATGAACCCATTGCCATATTTGCGTTTGGATTGTCCCATGCCATTTGAAACGCAGCCCACGCAGGAGTTATGGAACACATAACCGCCAATATTGAAACATTTAATTTTAATGTGTTTAGTAATGTCATGTCCTTCATCCTTACCTTGTGAAACAAACTTATTTTCCGATAACGTCAGAACTCAAAGGATCTTTGTCATCTTGAATTTTGTATTGTGTAACCTGGATTCCCAACGGATTTATTTTTAATTTTTCCAGGTTTTCCATGGTTCCACTGATACGTTTGTCCAAATCTGTTTGTATCTTTATTTGTATCTTATAATTTTTTGTTGTCGGCTGTCCAGAAATATTTTTGCAAATCCACCTGAAATACACAGTATAATCATTACGGTTTGTTTTTATGATTGCATCCGAGTGTTCTGGATCAGAAAAATCTACATAGCACGATACATTTTGCGGTTGCGTATTGCGCATATATTTACGATATAAACTGGTACTGGTAAAATTCTTGTAAACCGTATTACCAGACCAAGGTTTTACAATATTATTCCAATTATTGCGAGTGATAATTGGATTTGCGTTTAATTCGTTTCGTGCAATTATGTATTCACGAATAAAACCACGTTTATAATTTTCAATAGATGTATTGTTTGCGTTATTGGCATCAAACGGTTCAATAACAACATTAACAGAACGTGTCGCATTGATTAGAAAGAAAACCTCTGGCCGTTCTAGTGGAATCATTTTATATAAAACGAACCCCAATGCCGCCAACACCACAATAGATGCAGCCAGCACAAATGCCAAAATTCGTGACATTAAAATCGGTGGTTCAATAACCTTTGCCATGTGACCCCTACATTAATTATTTTTATCTTAGAAAATTTTGTTTATACAGTGCAAGTAAAAAATATGGTGTTAAAAATTTTTTTTGTTTGATAAAAAAACATGGATTGTCTATAGTGGCACCGGCGATATATTTTATCGTTAGAGAATTGGAGAAAAAGAGAGTTTTTTTATGAAACGATTCGTTGATGGTATTTTATCATGCGTATTTGCAACTGTTGTTTTTATGTTTTGTGCAATGGGTGTGGCAAATGCAGTAACGTATCCTTTTTCTGTTACAACAACATCCTCGACATCCCGTTTGAGTTTTTCTTTATCTGCTGCTGGAACATTTAATGTTGATTGTGGTACTGGTGGAACGTTAAGTAGTACAGCGTCCGATGTTTCTGGTAAGATTATTACACGTACAGGTACTACTGATACAACATATACATGCACGTGGTCATATGCAAATGCTAGAACAGTTAAATTTTCCGGTACCGCGACTGATTATAATACAAGTATGCAAATTGCTGCAATATCGTTTATGGGCGGCTCTTCGGATGAGGCGAATAAAATAGCATCTATTTCTGGCGATTTATCAGAGATATTTCCGTATATTTCCGAAAATCCAGCAGATGGTGCGCAACCACGTTTTGCTGGAACATTTAGTAATGCAAACAATTTAAAATCAATTCCTGCAACTTTGTTTAGTGGTTATACATCGGCTGCAACCGCGATGTTTTCCAGTACATTTAGTAATACTGGTATAACAGCAATCCCAGAAAATTTGTTTTTTCCAAATGCTGTTTCTGTACCTGCTCAACAAAGCCTTTTTGTGGCAACGTTTCTAAATTGTACCAGTTTAGCATCAATACCAGCAGGGTTGTTTGCAAAAATAACTGGTGGGGCAGCTGGGGCCTTTGGAAATACATTTTACGGTTGTTCTAAGTTAACATCGTTGCCAGACGGTTTGTTTGCAAACATAACTGTTGGTGCAATTAATGAATTTGTTAGTACATTTGAAGGTTGTAGTAAATTGTCAGGATATATACCTGCAACCTTTTTTGCGGGTATAACCCCACGTGGTTCAAATACAACCAGTACGATGGTCAGGACATTTGCAAATACAGGGTTGTCGACTTCTTGTCCGTCAGGAACACAAAAATATACAACAGGATGGGAAAGTTATTGGAATAGTAAGGTTTTGTGTGTGAAAAAATATAATATTTCATACGTGATGAATAGTGGAACAAATTATTCTGGTGCACCAACACAATATTATGAGCTTACAGGGGCAACAGTTGGGGGAACGCCAACTAAATCCGGAAGTGTGTTTGCTGGATGGTGTACAGATGCGGAATTACAAAACTGCGCCATGTCACAAACAATCGGAACATCTGCCACTGGTGATAAGACATTTTATGCTAAATGGATTAATACGGATGCCGAAACATATAATGTCACATATGCATGTGGCGATGGAACTGGAACCGCACCAACAGATTCAACAGAATATATATCTGATGAATCCGTCACTACATTGTCGAATACATGTTCAAAAACGAACAGTGTATTTACCAATTGGTCATGCGGTGGAACAAATGTTGCAGCGGGCGGAACATTTACAATAACTGATGATACAACATGCACAGCACAATGGAGTGAATGTCAGGCATGTGCGGCGACAAATGCATCGTGTTCATTAAGCGTAGTAAATAATACATGTACATATACAACATCCTGCAATACTGGATATGGAAATATTCAAAACAATGGCGCATATAATGTCAGTTGCAGCGAGGTTGATTTTTACAATGTCACATATGCATGTGGCGATGGAACTGGAACCGCACCAACAGATTCAACAGAATATGAATCTGGTTCATCTGTGACGGTGGCAAACAATACCTGCACCAAGACAGGTGATATATTTACTGGATGGTCGTGCAGTGGAAACACTGTTGCAGCGGGCGGAACATTTACAATAACTGATGATACAACATGTACAGCACAATGGGGTGAATGTCAGGCATGTGCGGCGACAAATGCCAGTTGTTCGTTAAGTGTTGTGAATAATGTTTGTACATATACAACATCTTGCAATACTGGGTATGGAAATATTCAAAACAATGGTAAATATAATGCATCATGTTCACTGAGTACTTATAATATTACATATGATTTGACTGGCGGGGTATCGTGTGCAGCTTATTGCAACTTGTTTGATAATCAATGGGCCCAGGGGGGCGGGTATTGGTATAATGATAACAATGGAAATTATTCTAAACGTATCCATGCTGTCAATTTAATACCGGTTACACCTAATACTACATATACTATATCCAGAACAGGAAATTTGCGTTTGGCTGTGCAACAATATGCAAATAGTGTTAAAAGCAGTACTTCTAATCCTTATTTACGAGATAGCGGATGGGTGTCTTCATCTACTACTACTTATACGTTTACAACCTTGTCAAATACCAGATATGTTTGGCTTCAACTCTCATCCAATAATTATTCTACTGATATAACTCCGGCAAATGGTGAGGCAACTAATGTTCAATTTGAATTGGGTAATGTTGCGCATGCTTTTGTTCCTTATGTTGAAAATTGTAATGCTGCCACTGCGGGTAATTGTGGAACAAATTATGCCAATGCACCAACAACGTATACTTTTGGAACCGGCGCAACGATTAATGGTGTTCCAACCAGGGAAGGTTATGTGTTTAAGGGATGGTGCACTGATTCTGGATTAACATCTTGTGCGATATCACAGACAATATCGGCATCCGCCACCGGTAATAAAACATTTTATGCCAAATGGATTGAACAAGGAACCGAAACATATACTGTCACATATTCATGTGGCGATGGAACCGGAACCGCACCAACAGATTCAACAGAATATATATCTGACGAAGCCGTCACCACATTGTCGAATACATGTTCAAAAACGAACAGTGTATTTACCAATTGGTCATGCGGTGGAAACACTGTTGCAGCGGGCGGAACATTTACAATAACTGATGATACAACGTGCACAGCACAATGGAGTGAATGTCAGGCATGTGCGGCGACAAATGCCAGTTGTTCGTTAAGTGTTGTGAATAATGTTTGTACATATACAACGTCTTGTAATACTGGATATGGCGATATCCAAAACAATGGGCAATATAATGCATCGTGCAGTGCAAACGACATAACATTGGTGTATCATGATGAAGAAGGTAATGAAATATCAACCGGATCATGCGAATATGGTACGACCATATCTTTGCCGGATGCACCGGCTAAACAGGGGTATAAATTCAAGGGGTGGACAGTTGTGCCTGCGGAATAATCCCATGGCCAGTTTTGTCTTGTTTTAACTTGAATTTTTTACTTGCCTTAAAATTTTTAAAATATTATAATATTTGCGCTTGATTTTTGATACTGGTGTGCTATT
The DNA here is from genome assembly GCA_946613885.1 of uncultured Pseudomonadota bacterium. GTDB lineage: Bacteria > Pseudomonadota > Alphaproteobacteria > Rs-D84 > Rs-D84 > Enterousia. The sequence continues at coordinate 72,018 of CAMOGA010000001.1, read as the reverse complement.
ATTGCACCGATTATCGATAAAAAATGGCGAAATGCCGGGGTGTTTGTATGGGTACAGATTGAAAAAAAGCGATTATAGGGGCTTAGTTCAACGGTAGAATATCGGTCTCCAAAACCGCGGATGAGGGTTCGATTCCTTCAGCCCCTGCCAGAAAAATCGGTAAGACAACGCAAAAAAGCAGGTAAATATGAAAAAAATTATTGAATTTATAAAATCAGTGCGTTCCGAATGGTTTAAAATTGTTTGGCCAACACGTGAAACTGTGATTAATACTACTTTTATGATATTGCTGTTTTCAGGCCTGGCGGCGTTGTTCTTTTTTGTCGTAGATAGTATTTTGAACGCTTTGGTGAACTGGATTTTCTAAACAAAGGAATGGGCAATGGAAGAAAAAATGCAATGGTATGTTGTTAATGTTCATACGGCTTGTGAAGACAAGGTTGCACGTGAATTACGTGAACAAATCGATAAACGTAAATTAAATGCTTATTTCGGGGAAATTTTGGTGCCAACACGCGAAGTCTCGGAAGTTAAAGCCGGAAAACGTGTCAAAACAGAAAAAAAGTTTTTTCCAGGTTATATCGTTGTTCAAATGATTATGAATAACGAAACGTTTTCTTTGGTTAAATTAATGCCCCAGGTTGTTATGTTTTTAGGGCAAAAGGTTAAAAACCAATCTAAACCAATTCCAATCACAGAAGCCGAAGCACGTCGCCTGTTGAAACAGGTCGAAGAGGGTTCTGTTGTCACAGAAGATACAACATATCAAGAAGGTCAAGAAGTGCATGTTATCGATGGACCGTTTGCAAATTTCAATGGTATTGCATCTAATGTTGATAATGTGAAACAAAAAATGACTGTGACGATTTTGGTGTTTGGGCGTGAAACCAGTGTTGAACTGGATTTTACCCAGGTTGAAAAGATTTAGTAGAAATACTGAATAAAAAAACGTGGTAGATGCGCCACATCGAACCACGACACTAACAAATAAAAAATGGAGTGAATTATGGCAAAAAAAGAATTAAAAGGGATTGTTAAATTAGTCGTCCCTGCAAAGCAAGCAAATCCTGCGCCACCAATTGGGCCAGCGTTGGGTGCAGCCGGTGTTAATATTGCAGAATTCTGCAAACAATTTAATGATAAAACGGCTGACAAAGAACCGGGTATGCCGATTCCTTGCATAATTACTGTTTATACAGACCGCAGTTTCGAATTTATTATGAAATTGCCACCTGTATCCTATTACATTAAAAAAGCATTGAAAATCAAATCTGGTTCTAAGAAACCAGGTCGTGATTTTGTTGGCACAATTTCAAAAGCGCAAATCGAAGAAATTGCAAAAAACAAAATGCCGGATTTGAATTGTTCTACAGTTGAATCTGCAATGAATATTGTTGCCGGTCAATGCCGTTCAATGGGTGTAAAAGTGGAGGACTAAGCAATGAAAATTACAAAAAGAAAGAAAACTTGGTCCACATTGGATGCAAAAAAAGTTTATACATTAAATGAAGCAATCGAAACTTTGCGTGGTTTTTGTTCTTCTAAATTTGATGAAAGTTTGGAAATAGCCATCAAATTAGGTATTGATGTGACCAAGGCAGATCAAAACATTCGTGGAATGTTGTCTTTGCCAAATGGTACTGGTAAATCTGTCCGTGTTGCAGTGTTCACATTAAACAGCCAAGAAGATGCAAAAAAAGCCGGTGCAGATGTTGTCGGTGGCGAAGATTTAATTGACAAAGTTGCAAATGGATTTTTGGATTTTGATCGTGTTATTGCAACACCTGATATGATGCCAAAAATGTCTAAGGTTGCACGTGTTTTGGGACCAAAGGGTTTGATGCCAAATCCAAAATTAGGTACGGTCACAAACAACGTTGCCGAAGCAATCGCAAATGCCAAGGCCGGACAAATTGAATATCGTGCAGAAAAGAACGGTATTATTCATGCCGGTATCGGTAAAATGTCTTTTGCAACTGATAAATTGGTCGAAAATGCAAATGCATTGATTGAACAATTGAAAAAGGTTAAACCAGCGTCCGCCAAGGGACAATATATATTGGGTGTGTCTGTTGCGACAACCCAGGGTCCAGGCGTTCGTGTGGATGTAAAATAATTTTGGTGGGGCAACCCACCAAAAAGCAGATTTCTGTCCGTGACTGATGGTGTGAAGAAAATCACTTAATTTCCATCATAGACAAAGAAAAGATTTCTTTGGGGCAGGAAGTACAGGCCCCACCCGTGGGAAACCACAGATGGAAAGTTAACAAAAAGCTTAAAAGGATATATAAAGATGAGACGCGAACAAAAATCAGACCTGATTTCAGCGTTGCAGTCGTCCTTGAAAGAAGCAGACGGTGTTTTCGTTATTGAAAACCATGGTTTGACAGTTAAAGAAATGGAAATTTTGCGTAATGAATTACGTGATAAAGTTTCTTTGTTTAAAGTTGTCAAAAACCGTTTGATGAAATTGGCGTTGAAAGATACCAATTTTGAACCTGTGTCCGATTTGATGAAACACCCAACAGCGGTTGCAATCGCAACAGATGCGTTGGCGGTCACCAAAGTTTTGGCTAAATTTGCCGAAGAACACCAAAATTTAACTATTTTGGGTGGTAAGATGGACGCAGAACTTCTGGATGTGAACGGCGTTGTGCAATTATCCAAGCTTCCATCACTGTTGGAAATCCGTGGTACTATCGCGCGTATATTGATAGAACCAGCATCTCGTTTGGCGCGTGTTTCCGCAGAATATGGAAAAAAACAAGATTAATATAACTCACAAGGAGTAAAAAAATGGCAGATATTCAAAAAATCGTTGAAGAATTGTCAAAATTAACTGTTCAAGAAGCAGTTGAATTATCAAAAGCATTAGAAGAAACATGGGGCGTAAGTGCTGCTGCTGCTGTTGCAGTTGCTGCTGGTCCTGCTGCTGGTGCTGCGGCTGAAGAAAAAACAGAATTTGATGTTGTGTTGACAGATGTTGGCGCAAACAAATTGGCTGTTATCAAAGCTGTTAAAGATATCACAGGTTTGGGTTTAGGTGAAGCCAAAGCATTGGTTGAATCTGCACCAAAAGCTGTAAAAGAAGCAGTTGCAAAAGATGAAGCTGAAAAAATGAAAGCAACATTAGAAGCTGCTGGCGCAAAGGTTGAAATGAAATAATTTGCGTTGTGGAATCTAACGATTCCTAAAAAATAAAAAATTGCACATTTGTGCGATTTCGCCGCCCGCCAAGGATGTAAAATTCTGTGGCGGGCACACAGGCGTAAAAGGTGATACACTTTTTTCGTTTGCAAAATAAAAACACAGAAGAGACAAATAAAAAGGATTCAGAACATGGCAGTTATTCAGAAACTTAGAAAATCTTTTGGTAAAAGTTTTTTGCAAACTCCGCTTCCTGATTTGGTTGAAATTCAATACAATTCTTACAGAGATTTCTTGCAGGCAGACGTGGCCCCAGAAAACAGAAAAAATATGGGGTTGCAAAATGTATTTAAATCTATGTTTCCTATCAAAGATTATGCAGGAATCGCAGATTTGGAATTTATCGAATATACATTGGATAAACCTGTGTATAATGTTCAAGAATGTATGCTGCGTAATATGACATATTCCAGCAAACTGAAATTGAAGCTGAGATTGATTTTATGGGATATTGCAGAAGACGGTAAAAAAACTTTGCGCGATATCAAAGAACAAGAAATATTTATGGGCGATGTTCCATTGATGACAGAACGCGGCAGTTTTATCGCCGCAGGTGTGGAACGTGTCGTTGTATCACAAATGCACCGTGCCCAGGGTGTGGTATTTGGAACTACTAAGGAAGCAAAAATTGCCGGAAATCCAGAAACCTATACTGGTCGTATAATTCCAGAACACGGTTCGTGGATTGATTTTGAAGAATCCAAAGGTATTATTTATGTTCGTATCGATCGCAGACGCAAGATACCTGCGACTGTGTTGTTACGTTGTTTGCCGGCGGCATCTGATGAAAAGAAGTTTGCTGACGATCCACATAAAACAGCAATTAAAGGTATGGATGCCGAAGAAATTTTATCGAATTTTTACAAAAAAATTCCGTTAACTTTCGAAGGAAAATTGTGGGTCGGTGATGTTGCTAGTTTTGAAGGATTGGATAAATATCGCTTGAATTATGATTTGATTAATCCAAAAGATAAAAAAGTACTGGCATCAAAAGGCGATCGTTTAAATGCAAAACGTTTGGCAAAGATTGCTGCGACATCTAAGAAGTTTGGTGTTGAACGTGATGCTTTGATTGGCGAATATTTGTTCGGTGCTGTTAAAAATGGCGAAGATGTTTTATTCCCAGAAGGCACAGAAATCACAGACGAAGTATTAAACGAATTGGAAAAATTGGGTGTTAAAAACATTTCTATAATTTCAATCGATAATACGACAATCACATCACATATGCGTAATACGTTGATGGCAGATAAAACATCCAGCCGTGATGAAGCATTAATCGCAATTTATGATTTAATACGTCCAGGTGAACGTCCAACAGTTGAAGCGGCGTTGAATTTGTTCTTGCGTCAAGGTTTTGATCCGGCTTATTATGATTTGTCTGCGGTTGGTCGTTTCAAAATGAACAAACGTTTGAAAATTGATTCCGGTAAAAAACCAGAAGATGAACGCACATTGACCAAAACAGATTTCTTGGCGGTGTTAAAGACATTAACAAATATTATCGATCACAAAGATGTTATTGATGATATTGATAATTTGTCTAATCGTCGTGTTCGTACAGTTGGCGAATTGTTTGAACAAACGTTCCGTAATGGTATGTTGCGTATTGAAAGATTAGTTCGTGAAAGTTTAACTTCACCAAATATCGCAACAATGCAACCACAAGATGTTATTAATGCGAAACCTTTGATGGCATTGGTGACGGAATTTTTGGGAACATCACAATTATCACAATTTATGGATTCTTATAACCCATTGGCAGAGGTAGAACATAAACGTTTGATTTCTGCGTTGGGGCCTGGTGGGTTGAACCGTGAACGTGCGGGTATCGATGTGCGTGACGTTCATCCAACACATTATGGTAGATTGTGCCCAATTCATACACCAGAAGGTGCAAATATTGGATTGATTTCCCATTTGGCATCTTATGCGCGTGTTAATCCGTACGGATTCATTGAAACACCGTATTATGTTGTTAAAAACAGTAAAATCACAGATGAAATGGTGTATTTAACTGCCGATGAAGAATTGGGTCATAAAATTGCCCAAGGAAACACACCTACAACATCGTCTGGGGTTTTGGCTGAAGATATGGTGACGGCACGTGTTGATGGTGAATTTACCATGATACCAAAAGATGAAATTGATTTAATCGACGTGGCACCACGTCAGGTGGTATCTATTGCAACTGGGTTGATACCGTTCGTTGCAAACGATGACGCGAACCGTGCGTTGATGGGTTCAAACATGCAACGTCAGGGTGTACCATTAATGCGTGTTGAGGCACCATTGGTTGGTACAGGTATTGAACGCGAAGTGGCACGTGATTCCAGAACAGGTAAGGTTGCAAAACACAGTGGTATTGTCGAATCTGTGGATGCAAATCGTATCGTGGTGAAATGTATGAATTCACGTAATGTTGTGACCGGTGTGGATATTTACAACCTGGAAAAATTTGGTCGTTCAAATGGCGAAACATTGGTGCATCAAAAACCATTGGTTCATGTTGGCGACAGAATTTCCACAGGTGATATTATCGCGGACGGTTCTTCTATGAACTATGGTGAATTGGCGTTGGGTCGCAATGTATTGGTCGCTTTTGTGCCATGGCGTGGTTATAACTATGAAGACGCGATTGTGATTTCTGAACGTATTTCACGTGATGATGTTTACACATCTATAAAAATCGTTGAAAAAGAAATTAAATTGCGTGATACACAATTAGGCCCAGAAAGTTTCACTCGTGATATTCCAAATGTCAGCGAAGAAGCATTGAAGAATTTGGACGAATCCGGTATGATTTATGTCGGTGCACGTGTAAAACAGGGTGATATTTTGGTTGGTCGTGTGTCGCCAAAATCTGAAACTTTGTTAACGCCAGAAGAAGCACTGTTGCGTAATATCTTTGGTGAAAAAGCACTGAACGTCAAAGACACTTCGTTAAAGGTTGGTCCAAACGAAGAAGGTACTGTTATTGGCGTTAATGTTTTAACACGTCATGGTGTTAAAAAAGATGACAGAACACAAATGATTGAATTGCAAAAAATAGAAGCAATTAATAAACAACGTGACGAAGAAACGAAAATTGTTGAAAATGGATTTGCAGACCAAATATTCCAATTGGCTGAAAATGCAACAATTTCCGCAGGGACAGGCAGTTTGAAACCATTTATCGGTAAAAAATTGACCGCCGAAGTGTTTGAGGGTATTCGTGCGTCTGATATGAAAAAATTGGTTGTTTCAAATAAAGAAGTTCAATCAAAGATTGACGAATTGCGCGAACAGCATGTTTTGAAATTACAAGAATTAAATGAACGTGCGGATGCTGAAATCGCCAAGGCAACAGAAAGCACAACTTTGGGTGCCGGTGTTTTGAAAGAAGTCAAAGTTTACATCGCTCACAAAATGAAATTACAGCCAGGTGATAAAATGGCAGGTCGTCATGGAAACAAGGGTATTGTATCCCGCGTTGTTCCAATCGAAGATATGCCATATATGGAAGATGGGACACCAATTGATATCGTATTGAATCCTTTGGGTGTGCCAAGCCGTATGAACATTGGGCAGATTTTTGAAACCCACTTGGGGATGGCTGCGCGTGCGTTGGGTAAACAAATCGGTGATGTTCTGGACGAAGTAAAACAAAAACGTGCAGTGACGGATGATTTGCGCGCTGTTATGGGTAAGATTTATGGCAAACAGGTTGCAGAAAAATTGGAAAAAATGACGGATACAGATGTCCGTGCCCAGGCCGCTTTGTTGCGTAATGGTGTTCCAATGTCAACCCCGACGTTTGATGGTGCAACACCAGAAGAAATCAAGGCATTGTTAAAATTGGCTAAATTACCAGAATCTGGACAATTTACATTGTATGATGGTGTCACCGGTGAAAAATTTGCACGCCCTGTGACGGTTGGTGTAATGTACATGATGAAATTGCATCATTTGGTTGATGAAAAGATTCATGCACGTTCAACCGGTAATTATTCTTTGGTCACACAACAGCCATTGTCTGGTAAGGCACACATGGGTGGTCAGAGATTGGGTGAAATGGAAGTTTGGGCATTGGAAGCGCACGGTGCAGCACACCTGTTGCGTGAAATGTTAACTGTCAAATCCGACGATATCGTTGGCAGAAACAAGATGTATGAATCTATTATTTCTGGCAATAACGATATTCAAATGGGCACACCAGAGGCATTTAATGTTTTGGTGCGCGAATTGCGTGGTTTGGGTTTGGCGTTAAACCCGAAAAAAATGGACTAGTGGCCGGGCCAACGGACAATGTTAAAATTGTTCGCCGGCCACAAGGCACTTTTAGTGACTAAAAGGAGCAAAAACAAATGACAAATATGTTGCAAAAGATATTTGGACAAATAGAAACCAAGGAACAATTTGATGCTCTGCGTATTTCTATCGCGTCCCCAGAAGAAATTCTTTCATGGTCGCATGGTGAAGTAAAAAAACCAGAAACTATCAATTATCATTCCTTGAAACCAGAAGCGGAAGGTTTGTTCTGTCAACAAATCTTTGGGCCTGTTAAAGATTATGAATGTGCGTGCGGAAAATATAAACGTATAAAATTCCGTGGTGTTGTTTGTGAACGTTGCGGGGTCGAAGTTGGTTCTTCGGCGGTACGTCGTGAACGTATGGGACATATTAAATTGGCAATTCCTGTGGCGCACACTTGGTTTTTACGCGAAGGTAAAATTGCCACTTTGTTAAACAATTTACCACAAAAGAAATTGGAACAGGTTATTTCATACGATGCCTATATCGTGACAGAACCTGGATTAACCAGTTTGAAACAATATGATGTCATCAGCGAAGATGAATATCAAAATGCAATCGAAGAATTCGGTGAAGATTCTTTCCATGTTGGCATTGGTGCAGAAGGTATTCGTTCCATTATCGCAAATTTGGATATGGGTGATGAAAGAACCCGTTTGCGTGCTGAATTGGCAGAAACAAAATCTGAATCAAAACGCAAAATGATTATCAAACAATTGAAATTGGTTGAATCATTTTTGGATTCTAAGACCGAACCACAATGGATGTTGCCGGATATTATTCCAGTAATTCCACCAGATATGCGCCCATTGGTTAATTTGGATGCGGGGCATGTGGCTTCGTCTGATTTAAATGATTTGTATCGTCGTGTGATTATCCGTAATAATCGTTTGAAAAGATTTATGGAAATGCATGCGCCTGAAATTATCGTTCGTAACGAAAAACGTATGTTGCAGGAAGCAGTAGATTCTTTGTTTGATAACAGCCACAAGGCACGTCCGATGGTTTCTCAGAATCGTCGTCCGTTGAAATCATTATCTGATTCTTTGCGTGGTAAACAGGGGCGTTTCCGTATGAACATGTTGGGTAAACGTGTGGATTATTCGGGTCGTAGTGTTATTACACCTGGGCCAACATTGCGTATGCACCAGGTTGGTTTGCCAAAAACGATGGCTTTGGAATTGTTTAAACCATTTGTTTTTGCAAAATTAATGGCTGGCGATTATGCAAATACGTTGAAAACTGCACGCAGAATGGTTGAAAACGGCGAAGATATTGTATGGGAAATTTTGGAAAAAGTTATTTATCAACATCCTGTATTGTTAAACCGTGCGCCATCTTTGCACAGATTGTCATTGATTGCGTTTGAACCGGTCTTGATAGAAGGCAAGGCAATTCGTTTACATCCATTGGTTTGCAAGGGATTCAATGCGGACTTTGACGGTGACCAGATGTCAGTACATGTTCCAATTTCATTGGAAGCACAATTGGAAGCGCGTACATTGATGTTATCAACAAATAACGTATTATCACCTGCAAATGGTGAACCAATGACTGTTCCATCTCAGGACATGGTGTTGGGTGTTTACTATATATCTTTGATAAATGGTGAACATGATGAAAAGAAATCACCACGTTTTGCAAATATGGACGAAGTGCAAATGGCTTTGGACAATCATGCAATCACATTACATACGCCAATTTATGCACGTGTTAATGGTCAAAAATATGCAACAACTGCGGGTCGTATGATTTTGGGACAATTATTACCAGCGGGTATGCCATTTGATTCTGTGAACAAAGTTATGCCTGTGAAAGAAATCAAAAAATTGTTGGCTGCAACATACGAAAAATGTGGCGACAAGGCAATGATTTTGTTGGCTGACGCGTTGAAAGATACCGGTTTTGAACAAGCGGTGCGCAGTGGTATTTCCATTGGATTTGATGATATCGTTGTTCCAAGTGACAAAGAAGCAATCATCGAAAAATCTGAAAAGGCAGCGGCAGAAATTGAAAATCAGTATCAAAATGGTTTGCTGTCCAGTGGTGAACGTCATAACAAATTAATCGATTTGTGGCAACATACAACCGATGAATTAGGTGATAAAGCATATGCATCATTAGGCAATACCACAGGTGAAAATTGGAATTCAATTCATATGATGGCTTTGTCTGGCGCGCGTGGTTCTAAGGGTCAGATTCAGCAGTTGGCAGGTATGCGTGGTATGATGCAGAAACCAGACGGTTCTATTATCGAAGTTCCAATTATTTCGAACTTTAAAGAAGGTCTGACCATGTCTGAATACTTTACATCAACACACGGTGCGCGTAAAGGTATGTCGGATACGGCTTTAAAGACCGCTACAGCTGGATATTTAACACGTCGTTTGGTTGATTTGGCAATTAACACTGTTATCACAGAACATGATTGTGGAACGCATGAATTTATTACTGCAAAACCAGTATATCAGGGTTCTACATTAACTGTTCCGTTGGGTGATGTTGTGTTGGGTCGTACAGCCGCGCACGATATTGTTCATCCAATAACCAAAGAAGTTATTGTGCCAGCCGGTGAATTGGTGACCAAAGCAGCAGCACGCCAAATCAATGAATCTGGTTTGCCATCTGTTGATGTGCGTAGTGTTTTGACATGTCAAAGTGATGGTTTGTGTGCAAAATGTTATGGTATGGATTTGTCCAGAAACGCATTGGTTCATGTTGGCGAAGCAGTTGGTTTGATTGCTGGTCAATCAATTGGTGAACCTGGGACTCAGTTGACGTTGCGTACCTTCCATATTGGTGGTATTGCAGAAGGTAATTCTGAATCTCACTTTATCGAAATGCCAGTTGCTGGAAAAATCAAGTTGGACAATGTTAACACAATTAAAAATTCTGCCGGTCGTGTGGTAGTTTTATCACGTACTGGTAAAATCGGCGTAGTGGATAATTCTGGTAAAGAATTGTTCAGTGTTGCATTGCCATACGCATCAATGTTATTGGTCAATGATGGTGATACCGTCGCCAAAGGACAAAAGGTTGCGGAATGGGATCCATATTCCAATACAATTATTGCTGAAAAAGATGGATTTGTGGCGTTTAACGATTTAATTGAAAACGTTTCTTATCAAGAAGAAATGGATGCAATTACAGGTATCGTTTCACGCAAAGTTATAAACTGGAAAACAAATACCAAAAAGGCATTAAGCCCATCTATCCGTATTGTTGATGACAAAGGTAATGTAATATCTTTGGGTGGTAAGAAGATTGCTGAATATTTATTACCAACGTATTCAACATTGAACGTATCAAATGGGGATAAAATTAATGCAGGTGATGTTTTGGCGCGTATCCCGGTACAAACCAAGAAAACAGGCGATATTACCGGTGGTTTGCCACGTGTGGAAGAGTTGTTAGAAATCCGTCGTCCTGCGAATCCTGCATTATTGGCAGAGGTTGACGGTACCATCGAATTGGAAGATGCGAAATCAAAGATTATTATTCGTATCGAACCATCAGATGGAACCGCACCTGTGGAATATGCTGTGCCAAAGGGAACAAATTTATTGGTTCGCAGCGGCGATACTGTTCGCAAAGCAGATAAATTGGTCGATGGTGATCCTGTACCACAAGACATCTTGCGTATCTTGGGTCAAAAGGCATTGGCACAATTTATGGTGGAACAAGTGCAACAGGTTTATCGTTTGCAGGGTGTGTCTATCAATGACAAACATATCGAAATTTTGATACGTGAAATGACACGTCGTGTCGAAATCAGCGATCCAGGTGATACTTCGTTCTTGGGCGGGGCAGTTGTTGATCGTGTTGATTTCGAAGAAGAAAATGCACGTGTTGCCAAAGATGGCGGTCGTGTTGCAACTGCATCTCAGGTGTTGGTTGGTTTGACCCGTGCGTCTTTAACTTCACGTTCGTTTATATCCAACGCATCGTTCCAACAAACAACCAAGGTTTTGGTGGATGCCGCAATCAGTGGTGCAACCGATAAATTGGTTGGTGTAAATGAAAACTTGATTGTTGGTCGTTTGATTCCAATCGGAACAGGTGCCTATGTTCGTCGCGTTCGTGAAATCGCAAAAGAAGAAGAACGTGCCGAAAAATTGGCCCGTGACGGTGGTAAAGAACAACAATTGTTGGATTTGTAAGATAATCAATAATGCCCAATGTTAGACATATTGTTTGCGTTGGGCATTTGTTGTTTTGTTGATTTTTTGCTTGCAAATGTAGAATAATTGAATAGAATTAGCAGAGTAAAATAAAAAGGATTATAAAATGGCAGTTCCAAGAAGTAAAACAAGTAAAGCACGTTCTGCACAACGTCAATCACATGATGCTTTGTCTGTGATGCCGGTTAGTGTGTGCAAAAAATGTGGTGAAAAGAAACGTCCACATCATATTTGCCCTGCGTGTGGATCTAAATAATCTGATAAGGGAAATTAAAGGGCAGGGTATTTTTACACGGCCCTTTTTTTATATTTATGATGACAGATGCTAAAAGAATAATTTCGGTTGATGCAATGGGGGGGGATAATGCTCCGATTGCTGTGTTTGGTGGTATGAATCAATATTTATACCAATATGGTGAAGATTCCGTATTTTTTCGTGTGTTTGGTCGGGAAAATGTTTTGCGTCATTTATTGAAAAAATTTCCACGTGTTGCGCGTAATTGTGAAATTATAAATGCAGATGACGTGATTTCTGGAACAGACAAAGTTCGTGATGTTATTCGTCATGCACAAAATACTTCGATGTATATGGCGGTCAAAGATGTCAGGGATGGAAATTCATCTGCGGTGGTGTCGGCTGGTAATACAGGGGTTTTGATGGCTCTGTCTAAATTAGCATTAAAAACAGTTGATGGTATATCACGGCCGGCAATTACAACGATGCTGCCATCTGGCAATGGGGACAGTCGTGTTGTTGGTTTGGATTTGGGTGCCAATGTTCAATGCGATGAAGAGATTTTATTTGATTTTGCCATTTTAGGCAGTGTGTACGCAGAAATCATTGGAAATATGAAACGCCCGCGCGTGGGTATTTTGAACATCGGCGAAGAAGAAACCAAGGGCAGTGAAACATTACAACGTTTGAACAAAATTTTATCAGAACATACTGATGAATTGCCGTATGAATATATCGGCTTTGTCGAAGGTAATGATGTCACAGCTGGAAACGTTCAGGTTGTTGTCACAGATGGCTTTACAGGCAATGTTATGTTAAAAACGGTCGAGGGTACCGCAAAAATGATTTCCCGCATTGTAAAGGCAAATTATAAGCGTTCTGTGTTGGCAATATTGGGGACATTTTTCTTGATTCATTTATTCAAAAGATTAAAGAATAAAATTGACCCACGTTCTTATGCGGGGGCTGTGTTTTTGGGGTTAAACGGATTTTCTGTAAAAACACATGGAAATTCAGATGCATTGTCGTGGACGCATGCGCTGGAATATGCTGCGAATTTATGTAAATCTGATTTTTATGGCAAAATTCGTGAACGCACAAACGCATTAAGCAATATCAAAGATGAAATTCGAAAATTAAAAGATAATTAAAGTTAAATAAAAAAGCGTTGTTTCCAACGCTTTTTTATTTTTATTGTTTTTAATTACCAGACGTTGTTGTTTGTTCTATACAACCCAATGTTCTGGTGTTACTGTCATCGGTTATTATGTAATCGTCATAACCTTCTGGGCAAGTACAAATTGTTGCCTGACCGCCAGATGATGTTGCCATATTTGTGGTGCGGCGATTTGTGTTGTCTCCGTCACTGGTATATATAAATGGGTATCCACAAGGTTTACATTGTGTTGCTGTGCCAGTAGTATTTGTGGAACCGATTACAGTCCCATCACCAATACCGTCATCAACCAGATATGTGTTGACTGGGCAATTGATTAAAATACTTGCAACCCAATCTGACATTGCGCGCAGAGTTAATTTTACGCCATCTTTAACCTGGTATCCGCCAACAGACATACATGTTGTAATTTCGGCGGCACATGCGTTAACCGCGGTTTTTGATGCGGTGGATGATGTATTTGAATCATCATAACCGTTTGTTGATAAACATGATTGAACGTCAGAACGGCAGCCCTCGGCATAATCAGACAAAATTGAATCTTGTTGAACCTTTATCTTTGATAATGTAGATGCCAGGTATTGACGAACAACTTCATTCGCAGGAATATATTTTTTGTTATTCGATGCCTGGTTGCTGTATGTGTAATCTTGGCATTGTTTCATAACCGAAGCACACATACCATGAACTTTGTCATCGCTGTCGATATAACCAATTTTTTGCAACAAATATGTTGCCATGCTATCTGTTTTTGTTGTGTCTTTGGATTTTGCATAGATTGATTTCCAATTTGTTAATTCGGCATCAATATATCCACCTAGGTTTTCTTGTTTACCAACGCCCCACGCATTTTTATTATCACCATAATTCCAGATAGAATATAAATTATACATACCGCCACTGGTCCATTTGTCTAAAGTATTCTCGCCAGAATCAGATATAGGAGTTGTATTTATATTCTGACCGCCAGAAACGCCGGGTGTTCCACCCTTGACAACTTCGCCGTTTGCCAGATACTTACCCGTTGGATCCAGACATAATTCATAATCGCTGCCACAGACATAATCGTCCTGCATACATGAATCAATTGCCGCCACACAACCACGTAAATCGTAAGAATTACGGTTTTGTGCCAATAATAAACGTGCCTGTTGCAAGATGAATTGCGCATTTGTGACATTGTTACGCATTTCACTGTTTGCCTCGTTCAAAGAACGTTCATAGGCAACACATTGTTTATCAATTTCCAAATCATAAGAATTTGTAATCACATTGGCATCAATACCCTGACTGGTGCAAGAATTTAACACCGCCGTTCTGCAACGATTTTGTGCGGTTTTGTATAATGTTTCGCCACGTTGATTTGATACGTTGGATGTTGATGTGTTGTTTTGACCCAAAAATGATGACAAATCAAATCCAGATGTAAAATCTGCATTTAACAATCCGGAAATATCCCATGATAAACCGGTGTTTAAATCGGCAGACGAAGATGAAGATGTTGATACGTCAACAATATTCTTTTTAATTGCGTCCAAACTGGTTTTTAACCGTGAAGAATCTGTTTTTGATTTCATGGTTAATTCGGCCTCGGTCTCGGTAAACAGAGTTTCAATTTGATTGCCAGTTAATCCAATGTATTTAATTTTTTGAACGACATTTTGAAATTCTTCGGTGGCAGCCGCCAAAGCTGCCTCTGTCTTAGCGTAATTTTTGATGTTTTTGGAACATGAACAACGACCCTGATTATCGTCCAAAACATTACAATAATTATCCATACATGCCGCATATTGTGCCTTGCAATAATCGGTTAATTCCGCCAAAGCCGTCAAATTTGATGTGGTTGTGGATATATCTTCTTCGGTAATTACAGGCGTTGATGCGCGTGCCGTAGTTGATATACGTGCAGATGAACGACGATTTGCAACACTAACACGTGCCGAATTTGGGATATACAATGCATCACCAGAATCATTTAACGTGGCAGATGTGTTGTTTTGACGTGTTCTGTATGTTGGCATTACTGGATTATTAGATGTTCCAACACGGGCAGTTGTCGCCTTGGATGTGTTTTGTGTATTGCGTGATTTTACCGTTGCACGTGTCGTTGTTGGTGTACGTGATACAACCGCATTTGTTTTTGTTGTGCGTGATGCAGTTCCACGTGCCGTTCCAGTTGTTGAACGTGGTGAAGACGCAACCGCACGAGAATTAGCATTTGCGCGTGATACAACACCATTATTCCCAGATGTTATCGCACGCGATGCAGTTGAACGATTAATCGTTGTCCGTTGGGATACGTTTTTTTGCGCCACGGATTCAGATTGTTCATCAACATATTCTGTATCTGCGTCATCGATAACGCCGTCAGAATATTCGATTGAATCATCGTAATATGTTGGTGCAACCTCTGAAAAAGCGGGTAAAACCAACAAACTGCTTAATACTGCGATAAATCTTTTCATGGTATGACTTCCCTTCTTTGTATTATAATTTTATCATAAAAATAGATTGGTGACAAGTATAAAAACGTGATTTTATTCGCCAATTTTCAAAGTTGGACGAGCGTTGCGTAATTTTGATAAAGATTTTTGTTGCGCATTTTTGAAATCAACCGGATTCCAGATTTGAAAACTGTTTCCGCGACCAACAAATAATGCAGTATCAGAGATGTTTGCATGTTTTAATAAATCATTTGGGATTACAATTCGCCCAGTGACATCAAATTGTAATGGGCGCGCATCGGCAAAAACCATGGCGCTTAAATCATCCAAATCGTTATCAAATACACCCATTTTATCGGTTGCGTTGGCAATTTTTTCCATGCGAGACATGGATAATCCCTCTATGCAATTATGTGTAAAAGAACGGAAAAGAACAACGCCGGCAAAATTTTCGTTGTTTAGTGAAGAACGAAAAGACGCAGGTACAGAAATGCGCCCTTTGGTGTCCAAACGATTTTCATAAGAAGAAAGAAACAGACCCATTTATACACCGTGCTTTTTGTTCTTCGTAATCGAATTTAGCAAATGTTTTTATGGTTGTCAATGACAATTAATAATTATTATATGGTTTTTTATGGGATTTTAAGTCAAATTAGATTTTTTTTAAATAAAATGAAAATAAATTAATTTTATGCTTGACGAGCGATTCGTTTTTGTTCTAAGATGTTTGTATAGACAAGGGGAAAGTTAATTAAAAACACCAGAAATCTAAATAAAACCGGAAATCTGGAAAAAAATAAAAAAACGAAAAAAATAAAAAATAAAATTTGTAAATACAATCGTAAATACAAAAAAATTGTTTTTTTCGCCACAAATTAAAAAGGGAGGATAAACAAATGGCCAAAAACATAAAGGAAATAATGATTGCATTGAACCAAGTACTAACAACAACTGTATGGGTCAATGCAGATCGTCAAATCGTTTCATTAAGTGATGAATTGCATATTGGAAAAAATAATGCACCACGCTCGATTGAAGATTTGTCGCGCAGTGCATTAATTGGTGCATATGTGTCATTGCAAATCAGAACAGACAATTTTGATGTGGCAGCCGAATCTTTGGAAACAGCAGATTTGGCATTACGTGTAAAAGAAATGGTTTTCGCAGAAGCCAAAAAGATTATGGATTCTGGCGAAGTGTCTAATAAAAAGACAACACGTATGGCCGCATAATCAGTTTCCGCTATTGCGGAAGGAAGGGAGCACCCGCCACATTTCTCTCTACAACTTTGTGGCGGGCATTCTTTTATCTTTCACGATTTAACATTCGGACATCATCAAATTCTGGATGTTGTGCAAAAATTTCAGAAATATATGGACATATTGATATTATACGGCGATGCTGATTGCGGGCAATCGCAATTATTTCTTGAACCAGGTATAATTCGATATCGTGTGCGGTATATTCAGGGTCTATTTCTGCATCGGAAATCATAATTTTATCGGTGCCAACACGAACAAAGAATATATTGCCAATTTTTTTGCCGTTGCAGATTGCATAAATCCTGCAACCGTTATCACCAATTTGAAAAGTTATGTCATTTTTGTTCATTAAAAAATCCCATGAATATTTTATACAAAATATAACACGGGATTTTTTGTGGGCTATAAGATTGATTTCTTTTACAATAAATCAAAATTTTTACGGATGATTTTTGCACTTTTGCGTAATGCATTTTTTTCCGATGTATTCATCGCAGGTGCCAGATTCATAATAACACCATTTGCACCGATAACACGCGGCATTGATATTGCAACTGAATTTTTACCAACACCATCCACAACAGATGTTGTTAATATACGATGTTCATCGTTAATAATTGCGTGTAATAAATCTGCAACTGCAGCGCCGATTCCATCCCATGTAGCACCACGGCCTTGGATGATTTCATATGCTGCATTTTTTACACGATGTTCTATTGTGTTGCGGGATGTCTGGGGCAGGGGGATTTTGCTCTGTTTACAAAAATTATCTAAATCAATTCCGCCAATGTTAACAGATGACCAATTGACAACAGAAGAATCACCATGTTCGCCCAAAACATACGAATTAATTGAACGTGTGGAAATACCAAAATATCGCGATAATATGATTTTTAGACGTGCAGAATCTAACATAGTCCCAGTGCCAATAACTCGGTTTGCCGGCAATTTAGATAACTTTTGTGCCAACATAACCATTACATCCAATGGATTTGTGACAATGATAATTTTTACATTTTTATTATCTGTATTTGCCATAACGCGTGGAATAATATCAGAAATAACATCTGCATTTTTGTACAATAAATCCATACGTGTTTCACCGGGTTTTTGATTTGCTCCGGCGGCAACAATAACTATTTCAGAACCACGAATCGCGCGATAATTTGAAACAGCGGTTATTTTTATATCGTATGAAAATGCCGATGCATGTCCCAAATCTTCTGCGGCAGCGCGTGCGCGAATGCCGTCCCTGTCAAATAAAACGATTTCGTGTGCTAATCCTGTATTTTTAACAGCTGTGGCAACAGCAGAACCAACACTGCCAACGCCGATGATTGCTATTTTCATTTCTCACTCCTGGGTTTGTTGAGATAATTATATCATAAAAAGTATTTGATAAAAATATTTATGTTTTGCTATTATCTCATGCAAGATAATCAAGGAAGGGTTTTATGAAAAAAATTTTATGTTTTGGTGATGTGACGAATAAATATAAAAACGCAATTGAAAATGCAATGAAAAAATGTCCTGAAATCATCGGGTGGGAATATGCGCCAAACACTGATGATTTGCCAGATTTTGATGGTGAATTGATTTTGATGAAATGCGATATTCACAGTGATGATTTTTTGCGACATATAATCGCAATTAATAAAAAATTATCAAATGGTGAAAAATTTTACTTAACACATTGCGCGGTTTTTTTTGATAAAACAAAACAAAGACCACCGTTTATCTTAACAGATGCCGCATGTATTCCAATGCCAGATGAAAACCAATTAACACATATTGTGCAAAATGCGGTTGCGTTATTTGGCAAAGTTTTTGAAACAGAACGTGCACCGTTTATATCACTGATATCTGCGGGTGGCGATACGAACACTAAATTGTCGCCAGTGTTGTATTCGTGGTGGACATCACACAAAAACGAATTTCCAAATGATACATTACGTTTGGAACAATTGGATGTTGCGCTGGATAAAAATATTCGCGTGGAAAAACATTTAACTGGTGAAATTGCAGATATAATCGTTGTTGATAATATCAACACAGGAAATGCAATATTTAAATCTTTGTCGGTGGTGGCGGGAACATGGGAACCATTATGCTTTTTAATGGGGGCAAAAAATATAGTCCTGTTAAATTCGCGCGGTGCAACATGTGGAGCAATAACAGACAATATATTATTGGCATGTAAAAATTAAAAACGCCCAAACGGGCGTTTTTTAATGTTGTGATAATTTTGAAATCAAATCTTTGATTGTATTCAAATAATTATTTACATCAATTGCATTTGGTAATGTTGATGTATCATAATTATTCACACGATATTTAACCTCAATCTGATTGTTGGCTAAGTTCTTGGTAGATATAATCAATCTGATTGGTGCCGCGATTAAATCTGCGTCTGCAAATTTTTCTCCGGCACGATTATCGCGATTATCCAATAAAACTTCTATGCCAGATTTTTTCAAATCGTTATAGATTTTTTCAGCCAATTCAAAAGTTTTATTTTCTTTGTCTGGTAAACCAATTACTTCCACTGCAAAAGGTGCGGTTTCCATATTCCAAATTGGACCGTTATCATCTGCGCTTTCTTCAATTATTGCCGCCATTACACGTGTCACACCAATGCCATAACATCCCATAATAGGTGTTTTTTCATTACCGTCTTTGTCTGTGTATGTCATATGCATCGATTCAGTATATTTTTTACCCAATTGGAAAATATTTCCAATTTCAATACCGCGAACTTTGTTTAATTCTTTTCCACATTTTGGACACTTTGTGGAATCAGTATCTTCCAATTCTTTATTTGCACGGAACCCGCAATCACAGATATACAAAGTGTCTTCGCCCATTTCATTGATTAACTGGAATTCGTGAGCAATTTTTCCACCCATATCACCAGTAGAAGACATAACATCAGTAAAGTTTTTTAATCCGCAACGTTTAAATATTCTGTAATATGCATCGAAACAACGTTGATAATATTGTTCCAAATCTTCTTGGGTTTCGTGGAAAGAATAGCCATCTTTCATAATAAATTCACGTGTTCTGATTAAACCAGCGCGTACACGTAATTCATCACGGAATTTTGTTTGAATCTGATATAACATGCAAGGCATTTGACGATAAGATTTGATAACAGAACGAGCATAATCAGTCACAACTTCTTCATGTGTTGGGCATATTACATAATCTGTACCATTAGAACCTTTGAATTTTGCAAGAACTGACATTGCGTCATAACGACCGGTTTCTTTCCATAAATCAGCACTGCAAACAACAGGCATTAAAATCTCTTGTCCATCAATCGCGTTCATTTCATCACGGATAATATTTTCGATTTTGTGAACGACAGACCAACCCAATGGTGTCAGTGTGTATCCGCCTTGAAAAGTTTGATAAATATACCCACCTTTGACGGCTATTTTATGTCCGCGTGTTGTTGCACCAGCAACATCACCGTATAATCTGTTTACACATAATTGTTCAATTTTCATTTTTACCACTCTTTATGTTATTTATTTTTCATATATTCATCTGAAATTATTTTATGCAGGGTTTCTGCCATTTGTTTTCTGTCCATACCCGACAAGTCGGGAACAGGTAATACATCAATTTCAACCAAAAATCCGCCCAATGTCATGATGTGAAAAACCTGCATAAATGCACTGCGTTCCACTTTGCATAATGGACCGCAATCCATTTTGGCGTTGGAAAAATAAGCAAAATGATTTGCCATATCTTCATCACTGATTTTCGTTCCATCACGTAAACGATAATGAATAACCACAGGTTGCACCGTTACGCCGGTTTTTTCAACAACATCAAACATAGAACTTTTGAATTGTTTTACATATGCGCCGTTTGTGGATGTGCCTTCGGGAAATATAAACATTGGGTAATCAACAGTATCCAATTCGTGTTTGATGGCATTTAATGCCTCAACCGCATGTGATGGTCGTCTGTCAATAAATATCACACCGAATTTTTTTGCAATCCAACCAACCAAAGGCCATTCTGAAATTTCTTTTTTACCAAAAAAAGAACCGCCAAACGCCACCGGCATAGTTGCCAATTCAAATACTGAAATATGATTGCATACGCATAATAAAGGACGTTTGTTTGACAATTTACCGTTAACTTTGAAACGAACACCAGTCATAAAATTAAATTGACGCATGAAAAATTGCATGTATTTGACCGACAGTTTACTTTTGGGTATAAACAGTAAAATAAATGCGTTTATAAATACCAAAACCCATGCCAACAGGAACCATACAAATTTTATTGATATAACAAAAATATTTGGTTTACGAATTTTCATTATTGATTTTCCCCATTTTCTGATTCTTCGGAATTTTCTTTGTCAATGTATTCGATATCATCGGCATCTTCGCGCATAAACAATTCGCCAAATGCACGGATTGCCTTGCCTGCGCCAGTGATTGGCGACATGATAATACGTGTTAATATGTGCAAAGGTCCTTCTTTGATGCCAAATTCAGCAAAGGCATCTTCGGAACCTGCAAAATGTTTTTGATATGTTTTATCAACGTTTTTTGTTTGAACCAAAACAAATACATCATATGTTCCAAAGCCCTTGTCAATAAATACCCCACGACCAAATGTTGCACCCAAACGCAAATAGCCCTTGATTAATGGGGTCATTTGCTTTTTTGCTTCGTCTTCGTCTACAAATGCACGTGGCAAAATGTTCATTTGGGTCATACGTGGATCAACAGATGGGTCCAGGTTTTCTTTTAACACAGTCGCACGTAAATGCGATGGTGATAAATAATTATAATACAGGTAAGATAATGCCTGGGCCGATTGTGCAGGATTAGTTCCAACAAAAGACGGCACACCGAATAAAATTACAACCTTGCGTTTGACAACGTATTCGCATAATCCAGCCCATAACAATCGCATTACTAAACCGTTTTCACGATATTCAGGTTTAACACATGCACGGGACATTTCTGCGATGTTGCCATGAACTTTTTTAATTTTTGATAAATTAAATTCGTTTTCTGTATAAAAACCGCCCATTTTTTCAGCCGCATCGCGATCAATAATACGATATGTTCCGACAATTTTACCGTTATGAAAAACCGCCATGTAATCGGCATAGGTATCATATGCATCATATTCTTCGCCCAGATTTTTTTGTTCTTCTGTGGCGGATGCGTTTTCTTCTAGACAGAACACTTCATATCTTAATTGACGAACCTGTTTGCGTTCTTCTTTGTTTCGTGTTAATCGGACCTGGTAGTCGCGAACTTTTATAGCCATAATATAAATCCTTTATAACGATATAGGTTATATGGTATCAAAGAAAAAAAGCATAAGCAATGTTTTTATTTTTTTTGCTTGTTTTTAAATTTTTATATTTGATATAATGATTGTGTCAGGAAGTGTTTTCCTGATGGGGCTTCGTAACCTCTGACTAATCCGCGCCCTGTATGGGGCGAAAACTCCAATCATTGGGTTGGAGGATGTGAATATACAGAATAAGCATGCAATTTTCGGATTAAATTGTTACGAACCTCCAACCACCTGAATTTCTGGTGGTTTTTTGTATGATAAAAAACGGAGACGAGAAATGTTAAAACGTATATTGGTATTATCGATGATGATTATATCGATGCCTTCATTTGCAACAGATGTCACTGGCGGTGAAACATGTGATACAAATGTATTAAATACAGATACCGGTCCTGTTAATTTACGTGCAGAATTTGAACCCGAAACAATAGATTTAAGATGGTATAACAGCAATACATTATTAGACACAACGTCAACAAATTCAAATACGTGTACCTATGATACAGCAATAAATTTACCAGCCAATCCAACAAAACCGGGGTATAAGTTTAAAGGATGGAAAATAAGACCTGAATATGATTTTGCGACATTTGATGTGACAATAAATGGTAATCATAGATATGGTCGCGGTGTAGACACAACAAACAATATAGACAGGTGTTATTATGAAGGGAATTTGATAACTTGCAATACAGATTTTACGGATTTAAATCGTTATGAGTGGAAAGCGTTGTTTAGTTATGGTACTGTATATGGCGAATCAATGTGTAGCAGTGTTTCTGGAATATATAGGAAGCCAGGAAATCCAATAAATGATGGTGGACAATATTGTTGGTGTCGTGCGACGGGCTTTCGTGATAATGAAGATGTTATATATTCACCAACAGCAAGTTTATCATGGATATTCAGTATTGATTGGGAATCTGCGTCTGTGTGTACTGATTCTTGTGCTGCGCGTTGTGCAGTTCGGACACAATTAGGGCAAATAGATCGTGTTGCAATATATGGCCAACATATAAATTAATCTTATTTTAATTTATCGGCCAATTCGCCGATGGCAATTGCGTACCATGATGAATTATTCCATTTTTTTATTCTGTAAAAATTTGGGTATGTTAAATATGCGTGTATAACCGGTTTTGGTGCAATATCTGCATCTGGATTTTCATTGGTTGTTTCGGTTTTATATAAATCTTGTTCGGCAATTGTTTTTGTGTCTGCAATTAAGCCAACAGTTGTGTCGTCCGGATATAAAGGCGTTCCGTCCATATTCATTACACCCATCATTGCCCATTGTGTTAATGTTTGCTTTGTGTCCCCGTTCATTAAATCGCGATTAAAATCTGCCGGTAATGTGACGTGATAAATAATTGGTTCGTTATATGCCCAACCCAGTTTATTCAGGTAATTTCCTGCACTGAACATTGCATCGCCAATGCTGTTTATAATATCAACACGTCCGTCTGCGTTTCCGTCAACGCCGTATTGTGCCAATGTTGTCGGGATAAATTGAAAATGTCCCATTGCGCCCGCCCAAGAACCATGTATATCCCGTATGGATAATTTATTTTTGTCGGCAATTTTCATCAATGCTAATAATTGTTTCGTGAAAAATTCTGCGCGGCGACCCTCATAAATCAGTGTTAAAAACGCATTGGTTAATTGATATCTGGATTTGACCGCGCCATAATTTGATTCCATGCCCCAAAAAGCCAATATTACATTACGCGGAACACCAAATTTATGTTCAACGCGTGATAATAGTGTTGGATACGTGGCACGTTTTTTTAGGCCTGTTTGAATACGGTCGGTGCTGACTGTGCGTTTCAGATATTGTTCCAATGTTAATTTGAATTCTGATTGATTGCGGTCTGATTTTACAATGCCGGGTATAAACGCAGGTGATTTTAATGTTTCATCAATTGTTTGAACACCAATGTTTTGGGATGTGGCCTGACGGCGAATATCTGACATGATATTGTCCCAGCGTTCTAAATCAAATGCGCCACGGTCTGCAAATGCATTTCCAATCAATGCCAAAGAAAATATCCCGCAAAATATTGGCAATTTATATTTCATGTCACCCCCGCACTAATTAAAACGAATATTTGAATCCAATATGTAAACCAAAAGATTGCCAGTTTGCTTCTTTCAAAGATTCAGATACATATTCTGTGTATGCGGGTTGTGTTTCTGCGATAAAATTACCCGGATTGTTTTCATCTTCGTAATATATAGTGGTTTCTGCAACATATAATTCACCCGGGATTTTACCAATATGGAAATAGTTTGTATCGGCCTTTAACGATAACTGTAACCGGTCAGACAGGCGATAAGAATATTCCATTTCTGCCTCGTATGCGAAAGCACCATTGTCGCCTTCGTCCAAGAAACTGGGGTTTTGTTGCCAATCATCACGATTTGGCCATGTGCCTTCGGATGAATATTTTGGCATGCTGATTTGTGCGTACAAACGCAAATTATCTGCCAATGTCATTTGTTTTTCAATTTCTAAGCCCAGATAAAAACCAGACCATGTTGTGTTGTAAACATGTGTTGTGCCGTCAACACGAATAATGCCATCGCCACCAATTACAACACAGTCGCCCTCAGATACGCCCCATGGAATATTACCCATGCTGGAATTATAATCAACTGTTGTTAATGTGTTGCCCAAAGGATATAAAACACCATCGATGTTTGTGCCACCAGATGATGCCAAAACAACCTTGATATCTTCGGGACCCATACAGATTTGATATAACCCAGAATCATCGGCGATATCTACATTTGTCGCAACCGCGTAGTAATTCCCAGCGGTATCCCCATATACGTAATCGCCGGAATTTGTCATCAAAGGCAAATATACACCAGGATTTGGGTATAAATGATTATCCATTTTCAAATTATGTTTGAAAATTTCATAACCAATATGTGGTGTTAATTTCCATCCGCCCAAATTCCATATGTGGTGGGCCGCAACACCAAGTTTTAATTTGTTTAAATCGCCACTTTGTCCGCCCATAGAGATTGTGAAAATACCATCCGTTGGATATGCATAATCATATGGTTCCAAATCGTAATCCATCGACAGGCCACCGCTGGCTAAATCACCGTATGTATATGAACCATATACAGCCAAATCAAAACCACGGATGTCAAATACATGTTTCGCGCCAACATTGATTTCATTAAAAATCATATCGTCCCATTCCAAAACAGAATTAACACCTGTTTTGAATTCAAAATCTGCGAAACGGCGGGAATAGTCGGCAAAAATAGTTGTATTATGTTCATCGGTAGATTGTGCAATACCATTTACAGTCATTGCGCCACGCGATTGTTTTGGCATCTTTGGACGTGGAACCTGGTAAGAATAATTTTGTGAAGATAAAATCTGTTTATGTCCGGAATTTCCAACGTATTTTGTATATCCGTATTTTTGATATTCGGTATATCCTGCGTTGTTTGCGTTTATGGTTGTCGTCGAAGAATAATAAGACGGAACACCCTCGTTCGATGCGAAAGACATCAACGGTGCCGCAAACGTGCATAAAAAGGCAAAAAAATTCTTTTTCATGTTCCTTCTGGGGGTTATTATATCATAAATTTGACATAAAAAAAAGCGTTTGTTTATGTTGAATTTTAT
Organism: uncultured Pseudomonadota bacterium; assembly: GCA_946613885.1. Taxonomy (GTDB): domain Bacteria; phylum Pseudomonadota; class Alphaproteobacteria; order Rs-D84; family Rs-D84; genus Enterousia. Next base: position 46,233 of record CAMOGA010000001.1, on the reverse strand, counting down.
TTTTATGTGGCTATTATTCATTATCATGAATATACCGCATAATCTTTATATTCATGTCCCGTTTTGTATGTCGAAATGCAAATATTGCGCGTTTTTTTCACGTGCTTGTGATAATCCTGATTGGGAAAAATACGCCTGTGATATTTGTAGTGAATTAAAATTTTGGTCGGACAAATTGGGACAGGTACATATTCCCACAATATTTTTTGGGGGTGGAACACCATCTTTGATGCCAATCAAAATTTTTGAACAGATAATGAATTGTATTCATAAGAATTTCGATATAGATAAAAATTGTGAAATTACGATAGAATCTAATCCTGGGACATTAGATAAAAATAAATTGTCTGATTTTGTATCAATTGGTGTTAATCGTTTGTCGGTTGGAATACAATCTTTAACAGACGCTGAATTGCAATTTATGGGGCGCAGACATAATGTGCGTCAGGCACAGGATTTGTTAAATGTTGCACAAAATATGAATTTACGGGTCAGTGCAGATTTTATCTATGGTTTGCCAAATCATAATGTGCAATCTGTGATTGATTTGTGTAATGAAATAAATAAACTGGGGTTGCAACATGTGTCAATGTATGAATTGACAATTGAAAAAAATACTCCGTTTGGAAAAATGAATTTAAATATGCCTGATAATAATACTATGGCGGATATGTATACCGCAATTGGTGAAAATTTGAATTTGCCACGATATGAAGTGTCTAATTATGCCACACCAAATCAACATTGTTTACATAATGAAAACATATGGGATGGTGGTGCATATATTGGAATCGGTCAGGGCGGGGCAGGACGTGTTTTTATTGATGATATTTGGTATGAACAACGCGGAAATTATGAATTGTTTGAAAAAATCAGTGATGAAACACGTGCTGTTGAAAAAATATTAACTGGGTTGCGAACAATACGTGGTGTTAAATTGTCAGATGATGTTAAAAATCAGATTGATTTTAATTGGGTAAACAAACATAAAGATTTGGTTGCAATAAATAATGAATATTTGCATACTACACCGCGTGGTATGTTGATATTGGACGATATAACATTGGATTTAATAAAATGAAAAATAAATTTTTAAATATAATTGGAATTGTTGCCGTTATTGTCGCGGCTGTAATGGCGTTTTTTTTAACAAAGGAGAAAGTAATGATTGCTGGAATAAAAATTGAAAATATGGATTTATCTGTTAATCCAGGAAATGATTTTTATGATTATGCAACGTCTGGATGGCGAAAAAATAATCCGTTGCCAAATGATTATACGCGGTATGGTTCTTTTGAACAATTGGGTGAAGAAAACGACAGACGTGTTCGTGAAATTGTTGAAAATGATAATGGTAAAATTGGGCTGTTGTATAAAATTGCAATGGATGAAGATAAATTAAATGCCGAAAAAACAGCACCTGTGCAAAAATATCTGGATGAAATTGATGGTATAAAAAATAAAAATGATTTGCCAAAATATTTAGGAAAAATGCACCGTTTTGCAACTGCATTTTTTGGTGATGGTGTTGGTTTGGACGAAATGGACAGCACGCATTATCTGTATAACATTGTTCAGGGTGGTTTGGGTCTGTCACGTGATTATTATTTTGATGATGATGATAAATCAAAAAGTATTCGTAAGAAATATAAAGAATATATTAAAAAACAAATGGATAATTTTGGTGTTGCGGTGGATGTTGATAAATTGTTCGCGTTGGAAGAACGTATGGCAAAATCTTTCTATAAAAAAGAAACACTGCGCGACCCATTGGCAAATTATCATAAAAAATCTTATGATGAATTTATATCAGAATTTTCCGAATTTGATTGGGGTGCCTATTTTGACGCACGTGGGGTAAAACCTGAATTTATAAACGTAGCACAGCCAGAGGCAATTGCGGAATCTGTGAAAATTATTAATGATACAGATATAGATTTATTAAAAACATATTTGAAATTTAAAATTGTTGATGATTCTGTATCTTTGTTAGACGATAAAACATATAATATTGCATTTGATTTTTATAATCGTGAAATCGCAGGACAAAAAGAACCAAAGCCACGTTGGAAACGTTCTGTGGCAAAGATAGACGGTTCTTTGGGTGAATTGGTTGGTCAGATTTATGTTGAAAAATATTTTCCAATATCTGCAAAAAAACGTATGGAAAAATTAGTTTCTAATTTGCAACGTGCGTTGGGTGAACGTATTAAAAATTTAACATGGATGGGCGATGAAACAAAAAAACAGGCATTGAAAAAATTGAATACGTTTCATGCAAAAATTGGATATCCAGATAAATGGCGCGATTATTCTGAATTGGAAATCAAAAATGATTCTTTGTATGAAAATATGATGCGAGTTGCTGAATTTGAAGACAAATTTTGGTTGAACAAAGTTGGTAAAGAAAAAGACCCAACAATTTGGTATATGAACGCACATGAAGTTAATGCATATTATGATCCGTCAACAAATGAAATTTGTTTTCCTGCGGGAATATTACAATATCCTTTTTTTGATATGGATGCCGATGATGCGTTTAATTATGGTGCGATTGGTTCGGTGATTGGACATGAAATGACACATGGGTTTGATGATTCTGGTCGTCATTTTGATAGTGATGGTAATATGAAAGATTGGTGGACAGATACAGATGCAAAGCAATTTGATGTTCGCGCCAGCATTATGAAACAACATTTTAATAACATATTGGTTGCGCCAAATACTCATGCAAATGGTGAATTTACATTGGGTGAAAATTTGGCGGATTATGGTGGTGTCACAATTGCCTATGATGCGTATAAAAAATTTGGCGATGTTAGTGAAAACGCAATGGGATTAACCCCAGATCAACGTTTCTTTGTTGCGTATGCTATGACCGAGGCATCTAATATTACAGATGAAGCAGCATTAAGCCAAACAAAAACAAACGAACATTCGTTGGGTCGTTGGCGCGTAAATGGTATATTGCCACATGTTGAAAAATGGTATGAAGTGTTTAATATTTCAGACACAGATTCGTTGTATGTCGCACCAGATAAAAGGGTAAAGTTATGGTAAAATAAAACCGTCCGTTTGGACGGTTTTTATAAATAGTATTTTTTATTTGTGTTTTTCCATTAATGTATCATATTGATTGCGCAAGAAACGTAATTCACGTTCGATTGCATTTATTTCATTTCTGGTTTCATAATCTTCATCATCTGGGTCAGATGACCTTAATGAATCAATTTCTTTTTGTTTTTCGGCCATCTGTTTATGTAAATCTTGGATTGCCTGCTGAAACTTTTCAAATGACTGTTGTTCATTGTTAGATATCTGATCAAATATAGTAAATTGATAACCTGGTTTTTTGTTCGTCATGATTTACCCTTTATTTTTTTGCAACTGTTTTTCTGAAATTTTCACTGGGGCGGAAAGACGCAACGCGACGCGCGGATATAATCGCAGGTGTACCTGTTTTTGGATTACGGCCGATGCGTGCAGGTTTTGATAATATTTTAAATGTTCCCAATCCTGTGATTTTAACCTCTTCCCCGTTAACCAAAGATTGTTCTATTTCATCAAAAATAATGTCAATCATTTTATAAGAATCAGATGCAGTCAACCCAAAACGGTTACGCAGAGCATTCGATAAATCCATACGAGTTATTGTTGCCATAATTTACTCCTTGAATATATATTCATTATACACCAGGTTTTTAGTATTGCAATTACTAAATGTTGATTTATTTTTTTATTGATGTAGAATAAAAAGCACTGTCCCCATAGTTCAATAGGATAGAACAAATCCCTCCTAAGGATTAGATGCAGATTCGAATTCTGCTGGGGACGCCATGGGGTTTGATAATTGTATGCAATAAAAAGGGAAAATTATGAAAAATAAAGCGGTTAAAATAGGTGTTATTGCTTCAATTTTGCCACATTTGTTTTGTTGCGTTTTACCAGTGTTATTATCTGTTGTTGGTTTGTTTGTACCGGAATTTTCACATTTGTCGTTTATTCCAGAATGGATTGAACCGTGGTTGTTTGTTTTTTCTGTCGTTATGTTGGGTGTGTCTTGGGTATTGGTTTTGCGTGAATGTCCATGTGCAGAATGTGATGAAGAAAAATCACATAAAACACAAAAATTGATATTATCTGTGATAACAGTTTTGTTTGTTGTCAGTATTTTATTACACGTTTTGTATTTATAAACGCGTGCTTGTGTGTGCTATGGGGACCAAAACAGCATCAATAGTGTTGTTTGTTCCAGACGCAAAACCGGAAATGCCATCACCCTGTAATGTGTTAAATGCCTCTGGGTTAGTGTTGGCATAAAAACATTTCTCGGCCGAGGTTTGGTTTTGTTGTGTGTATTTATATGTTCCTGTGGAATCTGTAAATGTCTCAGTATAACAATCTGCAAATGTGTGGAAATTCCAATCTGATGCAGTTTGCTTTGCGGTAGAGTTTTCATCAGTTGTGATTCTGACGGTGGATGCATCAACATCTGCAGAATTTGGACAATATGCGCATGTCACCGCAGTATTTGAATTAAACGGATTACATACGTTATTTAAAATCGCATCGCGATCATCTTTGTAATCAGATGTATTGGAATTGCACGAATTATTTTCACAATAACGGATAGAAGTTCCGTTCTTTGCAGCAAAAAAATCGCGCATCTGTTGTAATAATGTTAATTGGTCATTGCTGATATAATAATTTTTTGTAGACAATATAATCTTGGCAGTGTTGTCAGATGTACTTTGTACACCACGTAGCCAATTAAAACCAACACGATAATTTCCACATTTATAAACGTATTGTCCGGTGGGACATAATGTTTTTATTGAATAAAGACGAAGTGGCGGTGTGTCAGGTGTTTCAGTGGATTGAGAAATATCATCAACGGCATCATTGGTTGGGGTTGTTGTATCACAATATACATCAGTACACCAAAACATTATGGCAACATAAGATATTTTTGATAAAAAACCAATGAGGTGTTTCATATTCCTTTCCTGTATAAATATTTTATATATTGCACATTTTTTATCAAGAGAAAAATAAAAAGTGCTTGCATTTATTCTGACAATTTTTCTATAATCTTTTCGCGAGAAAATGGTGTTTTTGAATGGGTTTGGCTGTATAATCAACCTGTTGGCACTGAATTTATCTATTATTTAGAGATCTTCTGCTGTCCATTTGTTTACATTGCCTTCAAAGTAATCATCACCCAAAACAACAGGTCCCACGATGCAATTGCCGCTAAATCTTTTTTTAAAATAATAAGATTCGCAGTAATCGGCATTTTTTGAACCGTGTTGATATTTTGTATCCATACAACAAGCTACTCTATCTGTACCACTTTCAAAATAACAATTTTTAAATTCAAAACCATCAATAGGAGATTTTGTTAATTTTTCTACAAAGTAAAAACCGTCCGCCTCACACCGTTTAGTGGATTTATCGGGTTTAAACGTTGTGAAAGACCACGTTTTTTTGGTTGGTTCAGATGGTTTTATATTCTTGATATCAGATTCTGCTACACCAAAAAGTTCTTTTAATTCATTCTTTTCTTCTTCGGTTAAATCTTTACCAAAACTAATAACATCTTTATTATGTGCACGTACTACTTCAACCAGAAATTTATAACATATATCTGCTTTATCAACTTGTTGGGTTTTTATTTCATTGACATACACACCTGTTTTTATATCTAACACACTATTCATGCACGCATAACTCAAATCACTTAGTGTCACGAATGGTGCAAGTTCAACACCGCCAGACATCACGTTATCAGCAGGGTCATATCCCATAATTTGCCCCAATTTAGACACGAATTTTTGCTTATCTATGTAATTTGCTGCATCTGTGTTTAAGGCAGTTTTTACTGCGCGTAATTTTACCATCGGGTCATCGTCCGCAAATGCATTAGTCATCACAGATACCCCAATACCGAATAAAACGGGTATAATAAACTTTCTCATTTTAGTACCCCCGTACACTTTTCAGCAACGACTGCTACTTTTTTAATTGCCGATATTTGCGTTGCATTAAATACGGTGGCTACACCACTCGCAACGGTTGATGTTCCTGCTAAAATATTTGCGGCAGTATTTATATTATTGTCTTTTTGCCAATCTTCATCTGTTTTTGTACCAGATTTTACTTCATTGTCTTTACGAACATTTTCACTATTCGCAACTGCTGATGTAATTGTGCCCGCCATTCCTGTTGTTGCACCAATAATACTTGATACCATGGCATTTTTTGCACGTTTGTTTATAGGCGAAATGTCTACATATTCAAATTCGCGACAAACATTTACTATTTTTGTTGCTTCTGATACATCTTCACCGTTAAATCTTGCTTGCATGATAGAATCTTGCAAGTTCTTAACTGCCAATTTACAATTATCAATTTGTGCTTGTAAATCATCATCAACTTTATTATTTCCAGCAATAATTGCACCTGCTATATTTGTTGCGGTATTTCCTGCCATTAAACCTGTTCGCCAATTACCTAGTTTCTTGGATTTTTTAGTCAATTGGTCAATTTTTGAATCATTATTTTTGATATCAGATTGAGCCTTAGTCATAGCAACAGAAATAGCATCAGTGGAAATTTTTTCATATTTTAAATTATGCTGTTCTTGTTTTTCTATCAATTCGTTTAAAACTCGTTCCCATTCTTCTATTTCTGTATCTGTACTTGCTTTCATAACACCTGCAACAGTAGCCCCCGTACCTAAACCAGTCCCAACACCAGTCACAACAGTGTTTATTCCAGCCATTTTTTTCAAATCAGCTAAACTATCATCAATACCGACACATGCGGTATACGTAGCACGCAAAGCGTTATCCAATGATAAAATCTCTGCTTTTGCGCCTATCGGCAAAAACAAACAACAATAAAATACAAAAAATTTATATTTCCCACCTAACATCATCACTATTATAACATAAACTTAGGTTTAATTTCAACAGGTGTTCAATGGTTCAAATCTGCTTCTGCTGTGGGTTTTAATGTTTTTTAATGGAATCAATAAATACGTTTGGAATTGTTTAGTAAAAACAATGAATTATAATTATTTGTTGTTTTTATAATTTGTTATAAATGACACAAAAAACAACCAAAAAACATAAAAAATGACAAAATCAACCGAGTCGTGTATCTATATAATTGACTAAAAAGTGCTTGCATTTATTCTGACAATTTTTCTATAATCTTTTCGCAAAGCAAAAAAGGAGTTTTTCATGAAATTATCAAAATTAGTATTTGCATTAATTGGTGGCGCATTTGTCGGTGTGGCAAATGGTGCAGATATAACTGTTTATTATTCACCAACATGTCCACATTGTCATCATGCACGTGATTTTATCAGTTCTGCATTGATTTATGAATATAATGATTTAAAGGTATCCGAAATAGATGTGACAAACATTGATAATCGTCAGGCATTTGTTGATGCTTTATTTAAATGCGGATATCAAAGTGGTGGTGTTCCAGTTTTGGTAATTGGTGATAAATGTTTTCAGGGTTATGCAGATTCTATGCAAAACGATTTGCGTGCTGCGGTGGAAGTTGATTTGTCAGATGCACAAAAATCTGCAGCCGCTGCGAATAAAGCAGCGATGGAACAAGATAAAGATGCGTTTGTGGCATCTCATGCAGACAGAAAATCTGCGATATCTGAATTAAAACCTCAAAAAAAAAATAAATAATAGATATTTTAATGCGACTGCACTAATCTGGATTGGCATAGGAAGCTTGATTTTAGGTTTGTGTTTAGTCGCATTAAAAAAATCAAAACGGAATAAATAATGTTTGATTTAACCATTTTGGATTATATTTATATTTTTATTATTTTGGCATCAACCGTATGGGCAACGATTCGTGGTGGTGTGTATGAAACTATTGCAACAATATCATGGATTGTGGCGGCAATTTCTGCGCGTTTTGCATCGCCTTGGTTGGACGGTTTATTACAAAAATGGTTTCATTTGAATGATTCTACGGTTGTGACGTTGGTTACGTCTTATTTTATCGTATTTTTTGTTATTTTGGTAATAGTTGGTTTTATAAATCATAAAATACGCGAAAGAATCCAAGACAGTTTTTTATCTGTCACTGATCGGACGTTGGGTGTTGTTTTTGGTATTATTCGCAGTGTTATTGTTATGGGATTTGTTTATTGGGGGATTTTGTGGTATTTTTCCGATATGCCACGTGGGTTGCCCCATTGGATTGCAGATGCACGTACGCGCCCAGTAATGCAATTAACTGCGACAACAATGGATAAATGGTTTTTCTTTGGTAACAGTAAATTGTTGAAAAATGATATGATGCAAGATGTCAAACAACATGCAAATATGATTAATCCTGCGGTTCAGGTGAAAAAAGATGTTAATAATAAATTGGGTAATAAACCAAAGGATGATGCTGAAACAGGTTATAAAACGTCTGAACGTGCTGCGTTGGAAAATCAATTATTACAAATTGAATCTGTGGCAAATGCGATTCAAAAAGAAAATAAGAATTAATTTAACCGCCTTTTGGGCGGTTTTATTTTTTGGAAAACTGTCCTGTGAAAACGGATTTGTTTTATTGATACAATAATTGTATGCGTAAAATCAAAATTTTTATAACCATATTTTTATTGTATGAATTTATTGTGGCCAGTGTGTTGCAAATTCCAACATATTGTAATGCATTGTTTAATTATAATTTTTGTGTTGGTGGTGCGTTTAAATATTTTTTATTGTGTGTAATGTTTCCTGGTTTGGTTGGGTTGGTAATATGGTGGACACCAGATATAGCACGTGTTCTGTGTTCGAAAAAATGCGAATCACAGCCCGATACAACATTGAAAAATATGTTTAATGAAATCATATCTAAACAGGATATAGAAAAATTCATTACATTTGCAATAATAACCTGGGTTCGAAAATTCGTTCGAAATCATCCGGATACGGCTAAAAAAATTGATGATGTTTTTAATGTATTGAAAAATATAAAATCAGCAGACACACATTAAAATACGATTTGTATTGTATATCAATTTATGATATCATGCAATACATGAAAATATTTGTTTTTATATCTGTATTATGTTTGTTTCCAATTGCATCGTATTGTAATGAAAAGTGTGAATATGCCGATGTTGTTAGTGCGCTAAGAACAAATTGTTCCGATATAAATATTGAATTACAACAAATTAAAAAATCAGAAATAGCGAATACAGTCGTGACAGGCGTTGGAACCGCGGCGGCTGGTGGGGCGTTGGTAGCAGGAATAAAAAAGAAAGATTTTGATAAAAAGGCCGAAGAGTTAGATAAACAAATGGAAAATGTTAAAAATATGACCAGTCAAGAGTTTGTGAGTTTTTTAAAAAATATGGCCCGTTATCAAGAATTAAAAGAACAATATAATTCATTATGTAAAATGAAATATGATTATCAGGCACGTGCTACAAAATTAGGTAATGTTCGGACAGGTTTGATGGCTGGTAATACTGTGACTGCGGTGGCAGGAACAGTCATATCACATAAAAATCAGAGTAAATCTGACACAATCAAAGATATGATTCAAACATGTTTAGATACAATCAAAGATAATGAACAAAAAATCGGTCAAACTATGTTTGATTGTGAACGTAAACAATACGAAAATTTGAAAAACGCTGTTTCAAAATGTCGTGAATTGAGTACTGATAATATGGACAAGGTATTCAGGCAAAATAAAATATCTGCAATATCATCTGGAATTAATATTGGAACTGGGGCGGCAGGAACAATAACGTCAGCGTTGGCAAATCAAAATAAATATGATCAAAAAACAAAAAATTTAAATACTGCGGCAAATGTGTTGGCTGGAACTTCAATGGTTGCATCAGGGGTTTCAACAGTGTTTAATGCAACAACATTGAAATCAATCAATTCGAATTTGCGTGCATCACAATCATGCGAAGAGGCACTTAGTAAATTATGATGAAACATGGTTTGATGTTTATAATGGCTTTGTATACTGCAAATGTTTTTGCAGGATATGGTGGTTATGTCGGTCAATACGATGATCGCAGTTATGGTAATTTATCGGATTCTGAATATAGTGGAATTGTTAAATTAACAACAGATTCTGGTGGCAGATGTACTGGCGGTTTTATATCAAAAAATTTGATAATAACCAATGATCATTGTGCGTTGAATTGTAAAAACAGATGCACGGCAGAATTTTGGAATGGTTCTGGATATGAAAAATCTAATGTAAAAGCTGTTGTGTATTATGCACAATATGGTGTACAGGATGGTACAGATTGGGCAATATTGTTATCAGACAAAGACAGCAAGTTTTATAAATCCATCACGCCCCAGACAACATCTGGACAGGTTTTTCGTGGCGGATATGGCACATTACGTATAATTGAAGATAGTGAAATACCGTATTTGCAAAATTTATATAGTGAAGCCGTACAAAAATATAACAGCGAATGTAAGACACTAGAACAAAGCAAAAAGACATCTTTCTTTGAATGTATTAATCGTAAGGTTGAACAACAATTAAAAAACTCTGGTAAAAAACCATTGTTTGGTGATATTGATAATTTTAAAGTTCAGAAATGTAATATATTGAGAACACTTCCTGGCGGTGCAAATATGGTAGAAACAGATTGCGACAGTTCTGGCGGGGATTCTGGTGCGCCATTATTGCGTTCTGCACAAATTGTTGGATTGAATAACAGTGGTTTACAATCTGTGTTTGGTAATGACAGTGTAAATGCAAATGCCTTGAAAACAGAAAATTTCTATGCTCAGGTACAATCTGCTATTGCGAAATATAGTGTTGATGATACATCTGGTAACAGCAACACTAATAATAACAGCAATAACAATAATACTAATAATGCCAATAATCAAACCAACAATAATATTGTTAATAATAATCCGAACAATGGCAGTAATAACAATTCAGATCAACAATTACAATTATTGTTAGAGCAAAAATTACAAGATTTAGATTGTGATTAGTATTATATAACTATTTACACATATAATTCATCTTGTCTTGAATTAATTTTTTTATCATTTTCAGCGTATTTAATTGTTCGTACGGATTATTAGATTGTTTCGTTAAATCCATGGATAATTTTGCTATTTCACTATCACATTTATTAATGTATTCGTTGATAAGTGTTTCTGTGGCTGTTATGTCTATTAATGTATAACGGCGACGGCGTTTTTTTGCCGGTTTTGTATCTGTTAACCCGTTTGTTGTGGTGTTAACTATTGGCGTTGCAATTTCTAGTGTGTTTTGTGTGTCTAAGGTTTTCTCTTCTGGCAAGCGGGGTGTATCCTCTGTGACAGTTGGAAATTGCATCGGTTCGGTATCAGATTTGGTTGGGGTTTGTAAAGATTTATATTCGTTCAATAAATCTGATACAGATAAATAATTATTTTTTTCAACCAAATCATGTGTCACCGATATCCCATCAAGGTTTTGACATTTTGCCGCAAATTTGCGTGCCTCCATATACGGAATCGCAACTCTGATAGATTCAGAGTGTTCTTCCAGATATGTGATTGCAACAATGATATTATCAACAGGATTTATTGTCCAAACAATACGTTTGCGATTAGAACCTATGTTTTGTGTTGCACAGTTTCCATCTTTTTTTCGCACGTTAGATATAACCTGAATTTGACCATTTTCGTCAACGTATTGAATCGCACCAAAATTTTTTTGTTTGGTGTAATCAATGTTTATTTTATTTATCTCTTCCAATACCTGAATTTTCAAATTTAAACTGTCGTTACAAGAATCACAAATGTTTTTCCACACATTTTTTGGAATATATTTTTCAATATGAACGGGTTTGTTTTTCTGTTTTTCTGTTTTTTTCGTTTTTTTATTTTCAGTTAATTCTTGTTCTTTGTTTAATGTTGTTGATTGATTTGTTTTTGTTGCTTGTTCATTAATACGCGATTCATTATCGGCAATAATTTCCAGTACAAACTTGATTATAATATCAATGTTTTTTTTGTGTATGCATAACACAGGTTGTCCGTTGTGTATTTTACGTTCTGTGATATTGTTTGATTGATTGGTTGCGCGTTTGATTAACCTGTCTAGATTTGGAATGTTTGCAAATCGTACATCTTTGCTTAATATATCTAAAATTTCTTTACGTGTTTTCCAATCGTGTGTTTTCTCTTCAAAATGCTGTTTTTCTTTGACAGGAATTGTTGCAGGTTCCAATTCTTTTAATTTTTGTTGTCTTTTTTCTTTTGATATGTTTAAAGATTTTTCCAATATATCCAACAATGTCACAGAATCTTTTTCATCCCAAATAATAATGTTCGGATATTTTTGCGTGAATATTTGAATTTGTTGCAGTTCATCACTGTCTTTTGATGCGCGATTTAGCAATGAACGCGACAGTATTAGTTTAGAAACGGAAGAAGGAAAATCAATTTGATTTAAATCTTTAAAGTTTTTTATGGTATGAATTAAACAAACTGTGTTTGCACCAATTGGAATATGTGTGATTTTAAAATCACAATAAGAACAATTTAATAACCCGTTTATTTGTTTGGGTAATGTAATGTTTGTTTTTATATTGGTACAAATAAAATTACCATTTATACACAGATTTGAAAAATCGTAATCTATTTTTAATTTAGAAACACAAATACCATTCATAATAGTATGTTCTGTTGATTTGTCTAAATCAAACAGATTTGTTCGTTGACCATCTGATACAATAACGTCTAAGAATAATGGATTTGAAAACTTTATCATCCCCAATGTTTTATTGTATTGTGATATTTTCGTGTTCCAGATATCTGGTGCCAATACAAAACGGCATGCCAGTTTAAGAATCATATCTTCTATTTCTTTGGTAGAGTTTAATTTTTCAATATCTGATAATTGTTTCAGCATAAATTGTTTAATTGTTGTATCAAAACCAGGTTGAAATGCAAATGTTTGATCACCAATTCCAGAACATAAAAGATATAGTAAATTTACTCTATCACGTAATGGCGCAGTTAATAAAACATCATACATATCGGTATGAACAGATTTTATGTTATCGATTAAATATTCAGGAACGTGTTGCGCCCCCATTGTTTTCTTTTGACCGTTTGGTCCAATTTCGTCAGCGATATGTTTTTCTATAAATGCATCGATGTCCGATTTTTTTGCGATAAACATAAAACCACATGTGTCTTTGTCAAAAATAATGATGGAATCATCAACAGTTGTTAAGAAATCGTTAATGTCTGCCAAACAATCACCAACAAACAGTATTGTCGCCATGTTTTGGTCAATAGGGTAATTAGGCGTTTTTAATGTGTCTAGGTGTTGTTTTATCGCCAATAAATCTTTGGATAAGTTAACCGATGGGTGTTCGGATCTGTGAACATCCGGCGTGTTTGCATCCAAAGGATTTGATAAAAAAGATGTTTGTCGTAATTCCATTGATAATACCATAAATAATTTGTTTGAATATATTTAACACGAAATAATGTATTTGTCAATATTTTTTATATATTGTGCAGATTTTGTGTAAAAAAAGATAAAAAAGGCGAAAATATAACAAGGTGTAATAATATTATAACATAGTGTAATAAGTAAAAATAATAAAAAAACCGCAGATTTCTGCGGTTATTCTGGTGCCAGTTGTCGGACTTGAACCAACGACCCTCTGATTACAAATCAGATGCTCTACCAGCTGAGCTAAACTGGCGATGTGAGATTATATTATATGTTTTGTTTCATAAAATCAAGAGTTTTTTTCGGAAATATTGTTTTTTTTTTTTTTATATATATGATATAATACATAATATGTTGTTAAAGAATAAAAGGAAGTAAAATGTTATCGCAAGACAATATTATGGCTGAAAAAGAATTTTTTTCTACACTGATTAAAAAAGTCCAAGAATCTGAAAAAATACATATATCTAATGCACCGATTGCTCCTAGGAGAAAAAAATTGGTTCGTTTAATATTTCGATTTGACACTTTGGATATTAAAATGTCTTTCCACGAAGATGATGTTAAAGAGACAAATCCGGTATATGGCGATCGTTCACGAAGCGAGATTATAAAAGATGTAACGGATATAAGTGAAATCGTAGATATGACAATTATGGATAAAACCGGAAAAAAACTGTTGTTTTTGAATTGTGAATTACACGATGCACAAGGTGCAACATCTGAATTGCGAGCAAACAGATTTACTATGGCAAAAAAGTTATACAATATAATCATCAACAAAGCAAGAGAACAAACATTAAAGAAAGAAGCATTAAAAAAGGCGACCCAAAAAGCAATAATTGGAAAGAAATTAAAAAATGAATTTGAACAGCAGAATGAAGCAATAGTTCAAGCATTAGATGTTATAAAAATGTTGTAAAAACGGGCAAATGCCCGTTTTTTAATATTGAAATTGCAAAAATCATTGATACAATACATCGCATGATTAAATTACCAGAACTTTTAGCCCCAGCAGGAACATTGGATGCGTTTAAAACGGCTATCCTGTATGGTGCAGATGCAATTTATGCCGGATTGCCCGGTTTTTCAATGCGTGCGCGTGCAAAAATTACAGTAGATGAAGTAAAGCAGGGTATCGATTTTGCGCATCAACATGGTAAACGTGTTTATTTGGCGTTTAATTTGTTCGCACATGATAGGGATTATGCAAATATGGGGCGTGTTAGCGAGGTTTTGAATTATTTGAAACCTGATGCGTTGATTATATCTGATGCAGGGGTGTTAATGTGGGTGCGTGAACATCATCCAGATATTCCGATTCATATTTCAACCCAGGCAAATATTTGTTCGGCATCTACTGTTAAATTCTGGCAACAGGCGGGTGCGGTTCAATGTGTTCTGGCACGCGAGGTTTCACATAATGAATTTAAATCGATACGTGAACAGTGTCCTGATATTGGTTTGGAAATATTTGTTCATGGTGCGATGTGTATGTCTTATTCAGGCCGTTGTTTGTTATCAAATTATATCACGGGTCGTCCTGCCAATCGTGGCGCATGCGCGCAATTGTGCCGTTGGAAATACGATGTGATTTTACGTGAAAAACAATCTGGGGTTGAAATGCCAATCGAAGAAGATGAACGCGGTGCGTATATCATGAACAGCAAAGATTTATGTTTAATGCCGCGTTTGGCAGAAGTAATCGAATCGCATCCAGATACACTTAAAATCGAAGGACGTAATCGCAGTGAATATTATGTTGGTTCTGTGACGCGTGCGTATCGTAATGCGCTGGATGCGTATGCACGTGACCCTGAACATTTTAATCCGCAACCGTTTATGGATGATTTGAATTTATTGGAAACACGTGGATATACAACCGCATTTTTTGATGGGCCATTACCACCAGATGCACATGATTACGAATCGACACATTCAAATTCTGAATATCATGCGGCGGGTGTTATAACAAACATAGACGATAAAAATATTACACTGGAATTGCGTAACGAGATAAAGCAGGGTGATGTTATTAATTTTATATTACCATTAACCACAGATAAAATTTCTGTGCGTTTGGATACGATTATAAACGCTAAATCTGGTGATGTATTGCCAAAGATGTCTGCGGGTCAGGGTAATTCTTTGTTGATTCCAATTGAAAAAATACCAATGCAATATCGTGATAAAGTGGTGCCGTTGGTTTTGGCGTATAAACATAAATAATTAAAAAAACGCCGTTTGGCGTTTTTTTTATTGTTCTGTTTTCCCTGGTTCTGGGATGGCAACGTAATTGTTGTATGGTTCCAAATAACGTGCACCCGTCACACATACAAAACCTAATAAAGAATCGTCATATTCTTGGCGTGCAGCAAGCCACCGTTGGGAAATTTCATCTTTTGCCCCCTGATATCCGGCAAATCCACCCAACGCAGCCCCAGTCGCCCCGCCGGCAACAGTTCCTTTGATACGTGCCTGGTTTGATAAATCAATCAGGCCGCCATCAGATGCTTTGCGGGTTTTTGGTTCAAATTGACCCTTGGATTCTGATTCTGTTATTTGTGTATAAACAGTGCCATCAAGATTACGTCTCCAATAGGTGTGGTTTTTATTAGAAATTTCAGACCATTCTTTATACCCCGATTTTTTATCTAATGTTCCGTTGGCAAAGACAGCATACGCACCAATGGTTTGGGTTACCTCGTTCGCATTTAGGCATGTTTTGTCAGAATCATCTGGACACTGATGTGTTGCAATTTCATAAAAAACATTTACATTATCGTTTTGTCCACATTTTTTCCATTCATCCTCGTTTTTACACCAACGCATCATATCTTTTTGTATCTGGTCTCTCTTGCCTTTAATCTCTTTCATTTCTGTGTCGTTTCCAGAGTTTGCTTCTGCCTTGATTATAATATTTGTTATTTTTTTGGAGAATGGGTCACATTCTATTTTTCCTTCTGAGTTTTTTTTGCACTCTTTTATTTCATCTTGTTCATTGATTATATATGTATTATCTTTATTTATTTCTATTGACTTACCAACGACATTATAATCCCCCATAACACAGTCATATTCAGTCCCATTAACAGAACATTTTGTTGTTGCCAAAACACCGCCACCGCCGGTTGCAGCCAACATATTTCCAACAAGCATCCCAGATGCAGCATTTACAGCGGTTGATTTAATTGTGTCGCCCGCAACTTTGCCAGAAAAGGTGCTGGCCGCCATGATGCCTGCGCCGGCTGTTGCGGCAATTGCAGTGTCTTTTAATTGTGTTTTTCCGGTTCCTAGTGGAATTTTACCGTTTGATTTTCCTGCCTCTTTTGGAGCCAATAAATTTCCTGCAACCCCGCTGACCAATGCGGCGGCAATGATTTTTAATCCCGCGTTTTGTTTTTGTTCTTCGTTCATAATAGCGGTCACATCTTCGATTGTTGGTGCCTCGTCCGCAGGCAATTCAATTTGACCATTTAATACGGCATGTGATATTCCAGATTTAGGAAAAGAATCAATATTACATTTCATCGAATCGCCGGCTGCGACAGTCGTTGTTGCCAAAACTGTATTGGTGTTTGCATCCATTAATTCAACAACCGCAACGCATTGTGGGGTGGAATTTTTACGAATACCAGATTCTGGGACTGCCCATTTAAATACGCCGTTTGGATAAATCATTGAACATGATTCCAGTTGTGAAATATCTGGGGCGTCGGCTTCGTTATTTATGATTGCGTGTGCCAATTTTTCATCATCCACAGCAACAGGCAAATTGTCCGTTGCACTGGCTGTTGTGGCATTTGTGGCGGTGGCATCTGCGTATTCTTGGGCATAACGCATGGCGTTTACCTGTTGATATGCACCTGCATATGAACGATTGGCATTTTTGTTTTTGATTGCGGCATCCGATGGCATTGTTGCGACAGCTGCCAAAATCATAGAAAACAAAGATATTTTACAAATTTTTTTGTTCATTTTTGTGTTGTTTTATTAAAATTCTAATCTTAATCTGACACCAACATCCAAACTGCTTAAACGTCCACTTTCTGTCCAATTAGTATAATGGAAAACACTGTCATACGGTGCCTCGTATTCATCACCGGCACCATCACTTAACCATTCTGTTTGCGAAACAACGATAGAGCCAGATGTTTTTACTTTACCCAAATTGGCATAACGAACAAAAAAGTCCAATTTTAATCCATCGTTCATAGATGTTGTAAGTCCGGCCTCTAATTGAAAAGCCAGTTGTTCCATTGTGCCACCGTTGTGATATCCATAAACATCGGAAATCGCGGTTAATCCGCCGGGTTCAACACTGCCAGGTCCTAAATCACCGGTTTCATCATAAAAAGAATCATCAAACACGACATAATCTGCGATTGTGTTTAATGCCAAACCAACACCGGCACCAACGTATGGACGTAAAGAGCCGCCTGCAACATTTCCAGTAAATGAATCGATGTTGTAATAAACGTTTAACATTGTTGAATTGGACGTAATCGCACCACCAGATACCGTTGCATCAACAAAACCGTCGCCTGTGGATGTTTGGATATTGTCAGCATATGACATACCAGAATACCGTAAATATGAAAAATCTACACGAATATCACTGTTAATCGCGGCACCAACCGAAACCTGTAATGGAATTACACTGTCAGATTTTATACCCGATGCACGGAAAGACCCCGGTGCAAAAAATGAATTGTTTTCGCCAGAATAGTCCGCGGACATATCACCACTGATTGCGGTACTGTATGCGGCAGATAAACCGATGTATAAACCACTTTCTGCCAATCTGTCGTAATCAGCAGATTGATAATATTGACGGCCAGCATTTGTTGCAGATGAACCAACGCGCGGCAACGCACCAGTGATACGATTCGGATTTGTTGCACCAACGTTATTTGGACGACCGTTTACCATAGCAATTTGTTGTGGGGTAATATTTGTGCGCCCTGGCATTTGTTGCATATTGTATTGTGGTTGATAATATTGCGTGTTAACAACATAACCCTGACGTGCCAATTGTTGTGGGTTATATACAGGATATGCCGCATCAGCCATGAACGGTGTCATGGATGCTAATCCTGTCAGTGCCGCAAGAAAACTGGTCTTTCTCATCTTTTTTCAGAATCCCTTTGCGTGTATTATATCATAAAATTGGGTCTAAAAAAAGTGTTAAAAAACGAAAAAAACAAAAAAAATGAAATGCACCCAAAAAATGGGTGCAAATTGTCCAATATAAGTTAATTTTTTTTGTAAAGTTTAGAAACGTGCGTTGAAACGAACACCGGCTTCTAATTTTACATCTGTTCCATTTTGAGACATGGAATGAGAATCATCAAATGTGTATTCTGTAAACACAGCCAATTGCATTGAGTCGCTTAATTGGTTTGCCACATTTAATTTGACGACATATTCATCCCAACCGTCTTTCATATCGTCGGTTACAGCCAATAATGCCTGTTTAACAGTATTTTGTGTTCCAACCGCCATAGGTCCCATTGCAGATACATCTGGCAATTTTGTGTGGATGCTTTTTACGCTGTTGTCATGGTGTTCATAGTATTCAAATCCAGCACCAATTGACCAATTTGAACTGAATTGATACATACCATCAAATCCAAAACATGTTTCATGATTGCCCTTGATATTCACAGATAATTCATCTGGGAACAATGGTGCCCATGGGAAAGATGGGTCAATCGCGATTTTGTTGTTGTGGTTGCCAAACGTTTGCAAATATTCAACGTGTGCAGCCAATGTAAAATCGTCCCATGTTTTTCCAAAACGTGTTCCAACAATTATTCCATAACGACCATTTGAATAGTTATCAAATTTGAATCCAAGTGGTGTATAAGTTCCTTTCATTTGTGAAATACCAGACAAGAACACTTCGGAATACAAATCTAAAACGATTGGTTGTTCATTATCCAAAACGCGGTACATTGCGCCGATACGACCACGATGCATACCTTTGCGGTCAATATCATCATCGTGTGTATAGCCAAAACGTCCGATTAACGCCAACCGGTCTGTAATACCATAACCCATATCACCGGTAAAACGCCATACTGGAAATTCTTCTTTACCGTCCAAACCACGTGTTTTCAACGCAATTGTATGATCGGCCTGTTTATACATAACCGCCGCACCTGTTTTTAAATAAACCTCTCTATTCACAGGCATATACAGCGGATTTTCCATATTTGATGCTGCAAACGCGCCGGTTGAAACAACAGATGCCGCCGCAACAACCAAATATTTCAAAGATTTTTTCATCCGTTTACTCCTTTGTTGTTTTATCCCCCACAGTTTTAATGACAGGGGATTGATGAAATAACCAACCCCCATTATTGGCAAGATTGGTGTTATATCCATACCGCCCATTATTGGCAACAGTATGCTTTGCGATATAACGTGTATATTGTTATACTTTTGTGCGTGCGTGTCAAAATATAAATTGGCTTGACAAGATACTTGAAATATGTCAAACGCGTCCTATATATTATGTGTGTGGGTGAAGAATCCCAATAAACCAAAGGGGTGCGCCATGATAAATGAAGTTAATAATAATGTGCAAAATTTAAGTTTTCAGCAACAACAAATCGTTATGATGGGTGGTATGGTTGATTCAAAACAGAAAAAATTATCCCCATCAGAAATAAAAAAAATGAAATCAGATTACGTTGCAATGTATTTTGGTTTGGTTTCAATTAATTGGGGTAATGGAAAAACATTGGGTGGCGCATGGCAAAAGGCATTGGAGCAAATGGATGGCTTTGTTATGGGCAAGGCAAAGATTGCTAATCATCCAATGAACCAAGAATTAATCAAATTCCATCGTGATTTTCGGCGTAATATGGCAAAATCTATAATGACGAATCCAAATTCTAATATGATGTTGTCCCCACGGTTAAAACAGGATTTTATTGATTACGGAACCAGAAGTGTCAAAGAATCAAAACCTGCGTTGGATATGCTGTATCAAAAATATATGCCTGATACAAATCAGGTGATAAAACAGAATCCAACCGCCCAGAAATTTAGTACTGCAACGTTGAATATGCAACAAATTATGCAACAAATGATGTTGCAACAACGGATGCGCGAACGTGCGGCATAATATTGGGTGAATATGCAAATACAAGACGACCATTTTGGTCGTCTGTTTTTTTTATATTGAATTTTCCCAGAATATCACAAGTCAAGAAATTTTTTTGAATTTTTTATGTGTTTTGATAAAAAAATTTTTGTATTTTCATAATGATATGGTATAATGTGAACAAAGGAAACCTGAGTAGATGTTTTATCGCAATGTATGTTTTTCATTGATTGCGTTGCTGTCGGTGGGCGGTTTTGCGCACACTGCGTGGGCTGTTCCTGCTGTAAAAAGATTGGGTGTGGCGAATAATAATTATGTTCAAAATAACAATGTTGCGACACCGAAAAATGCCTCTTTAAATTCATCAAATTTATCAAGAACGTCTTCGATTCGGACATTGGGAACGGCGGTTAAGCCGGCCAATGTTGCAAAACCAACGAAAACAGCCGATAAATCTGGGTCAAATATTGACGACAGACGTTTGACGGTTGGAAAATATATTCATACATCTGGTGTGAACAGTGGATATATAAAACCAATTGGAAATACCACTGAACCCCAGGTTTCTAGCGATGATTTTGTCAATTTGACCGATAGAGTGATTCAATTAGAAAAAACAAAACAAGATAACTTATCAGCAGGAGGGGGAATAGAAATTGAAAATAATGTAATCAGTGTTTCCACAGAAATTCAAGAATTGCCGGATGCTGTTGCCGATATCAACGAACAATTAAATGAAAAGGTTGATATTGCCAACATAACCAGCAATTATTACACAAAAGACGAAGTTTATACAAAAAACGAAACACAACAGTTTGTCACCCAACACGTGCAAAATGTTGTGGAAAATATAACCGGTCAAGATGTTGATACAATTTACGATGCGGCAGATGGCGAACGTAAATATGTTTCTATTGTTGACGAGTTTAACCCTGATGTGTTAAGATAACACAAAAGGAAAAATAACAAAAGAGGGAAAGGTCATGAAAAAAATAGTGTTTTCGGGTTTTATGGCATCAGTGTTGATGGCTTCATCTGCCGCGTTCGCAGATGATAATACAACATTGACGACAAAAAACTATGTTGACAGCGGTTTGCGTGAGGTGTATAAGGTTGCAACTGGCGCTGAAAATGGTGCAGTTAAAGATTTGCAAACAGCGGTTGGTGACTCAACTGGCGGTTTGGTCAAAGATGTTGCTGATTTGAAAACAGCGGTTGGTGATTCAACAGATGGTTTAGTCAAAGATGTTGACGATTTGAAAGGCACTGTTGGTGATTCAACAGATGGTTTAGTCAAAGATGTTGACGATTTGAAAGGCACTGTTGGTGATTCAACAAATGGTTTAGTCAAAGATGTTGACGATTTGCAAGGCGATGTCACGACTTTGAAAACAACTGTTGGTGATGCCTCGAGTGGGTTAGTCAAGAGAGTAAATGATTTGGAAGAATCTAGTATTGTATATACCGCAGGTAAGGGTATTTCTGTGACACCTGGGGCTAATACGGGTGATCCGGCAACAATCAGTTTGAATGGCGCACCATCAACCAATGATGGAAAAACGTATATATTCAAAGACGGTACTTTGGAAGAATTACCAATCGTGAATACATGGAATGCAAGTGTTTTAAATGCTGCACCATAAACATAAACAAAGCATTATGTTGTTAAAAAAATAAATTTTTTATGATATAATGCAAACGGAATAAAAAAACAAAACCAGGAGAAAAAGAAATGAAAAAATTATTAAATATATCAGTTATCGCGGCGTTGGCGATATTGCCAATGGCGGCAAATGCTACAGATTATGCTGTGGCTGATCCTACTGCTGCTGATCCTGCCACTGCGGCAAGTACTGGTCCAGGATGGGCATTGGCTCAAAGTGCGGCTACCGATGATACTAACCTTGCTACGGCTGGTTATGTTAAAGGTGCATATAACCAAGCGATAAAAGCAATTAACAAAGTTGCGACCACGGCTGGTAATGCGGCGGATAAAGATTTAAGTAATTTGTCTGATACAGGTACAGGTGTTATTACAACAGCTGTCACAAATAACGCTGCGAGTGGTACTTTCGCGAGTACAAAAGGCTTGACATCAACGACATTAGGTGCGGCTATTGATGAAGTTGCAGATACAGCGGCTGGTGCGGCGAATAAATCGTTAAGCAATATAGATACAGCTGGTGAAAATGTGATTAAAGGTTTGGCTGCGGATGGTACTTTCACGAGTACAAAAGGCTTGACATCAACGACATTAGGTGCGGCTATTGATGAAGTTGCAGATACAGCGGCTGGTGCGGCGAATAAAGATTTAAGTAATTTGTCTACGGCAGGTACAAGTGTTATTACAACAGCTGTCACAAATAACGCTGCGGGTGGTACATATTCGAACACAACGTCTGGATTGACAGCAACAACTATCCAAGCTGCTATCGATGAAGTTGCTGGGGCAGCGGCTGATGCGGCGGATAAAGATTTAAGTAATTTGTCTACGGCAGGTACAAGTGTTATTACAACAGCCGTCACAAATAACGCTGCGGGTGGTACATATTCGAACACAACGTCCGGATTGACAGCATCAACTATCCAAGCCGCTATCGATGAATTAGCGAGTAATGCCGGTGATTATGCAACACAAACAGGTGTTGAAAACACAATTGAATCAGCAACAATTACCGCAACGGTTCCTACTGTGACTGCATGGGGAACAGATACGCCAGGTACAGCCAGTGTGACAGTAGCTAGCATTTCTGCAACATATGCAGAACCTGCTAATCCATAATATGGTGTGGATAAAAAATTTGCTTGAATGGTTGCACGTTAATGTGCAATCATTCGGCAGACAATAAGATTAATACAATAAAAAATATTTTGTTTTGAGATATGAAAAAGATATTTTGTATTTTATCAATTTTAACCGTTGTTCTTCCCGCTTTTGCCGAAGGTGAACAGCAAATTAACAAAACGGCAGTGGCGGCGGCGGCTTCGTATGTGGATGGTGCATATAATGCATTGGATGCTGCAAAACAAGATACATTAACATCAACAAATGTTGTTGAATCGGGATCTGGGGCGATGGTGACCAATGTCACCGCCAGTAATGGAACCGTTACGGTGACTAAATCTGATGTCACAATCCCGGTGGGCAGTGCCACATCAACAACACGCGCCGTTATATGGGTGCAATAAATAATCCTGGTTTTTTGGGGCGGTTTTACCGCCCCTTTTTTTATTCTTGTGGGGTGACCCCCCTCCCGGTCTACGACCGTACTCCCCCAATGGGGGAGAATTTAGACCGTGCTTATTCGCCCCCACCGGGGGAGAGGGCCACGCAGTGGCGCGGGGGGTATAGCGGCGGTGTGGTAAGAGAATTCGAAACAAAGGAACAACACAAAAAGCGGTCGGCTTTGCCGACACATAATACACCTGGATCCTCACGACCGCTTTGCGGTCTCAGGATGACGCCCCGTTTGGGGGGTAAAAAAAACACCGGATAAACCGGTGCTTTTCCTGTTGTAGCGTTGTATTAGAACAAATATTTAACTGTGCCACCAAATATATATGACATATCCATCGCATAATCTGAACGTGTCGGGATGATTGCGCGACCATTTGCAGATAATGTTATGTTTTGTGTCAATTCAAAATCCATGCCAACCTTTAATTCTGGGGCAAATGACCAACGTGTTTCCGAATCACCCATCACAGGATCCAGATGGTATGTGTATGCACCCAATCCTGCACCCAAAACCAGGTCTATACGACTGGTTTTATCGCCACTGATGCGGATGTAATTGTCATAAGAAACAGACATATCAAATGCATCTGCACTGGCAACACGTGTATCTGTGTATTTTTGTTGAACCTTAGAATATGTTGTTTTTGTTGCACTGACAGTTAAACCACCGTTATAGATTTCATTATATGCACCAAAACGAACACCGCCATCAATGCCAAATGCAAAGAAATCAGATGGAAAATCAATCCCATTGGCACGTTCAACATCTTTGACATCATCAGAATATATCATGCTCTGCATGCCCATAGATACGCCAACAAATGGACGATATTCCAATGCGTTCGCGCCCGCCACAGATGTTAATATTGCGGCAATCCCTGATAAAATAATTTTTGATTTCATATGTTTTCTCCTTTTGTATTCACGCAGCTATTATACCCCTAAAAAAGCATATAAACAAGGATTTTATTTTTTCTTTTTTTATGATACAATATTTGCCATGAAAAAAAATTTACGTGATGATGTTTTAAATTTTGTTAAACGGAAATATCGTGTTTCTGGGGATTGTCCATGGGCAAAATATCCAAACTATGTGGTTTTGCGGCATGGGGATAATAATAAATGGTTCGGTTTAATCGCAGATGTTGGATATGATAAATTGGGATTACAGAAAAATGGCAAAACAGATATCTTAAATGTGAAAACAGACCCCATTGTGATTGGCGGCTTTGTTAAAAATCCCGGGATTTTACCGGCGTATCATATGAATAAATCATCGTGGGCAACGATTTTATTAGATGGTTCGATTCCAATGTCTGATATTGAATTTTTGTTAAATGTTTCTTTTGAATTGACCAAAACACAAAAAAAGAATACAATCAAAAAAAAGGATTAAAAATGTTAGGATATTTATTGTTGTGGTTAATAATTGCGCTGATTTATTTTGTACCAACAGTTGTTGCCTGTGGCAGACATCACAAAAATGCATTGGCGATATTTATATTGAATTTATTTTTGGGATACACATTAATCGGTTGGGTTGTTGCTTTGATATGGGCGGTGTATAACCAAGAAACAGATAAAGGTAAAAAGCGAAAATAAAAAAAATCGCCATAATGGCGATTTTTTATTGTTATGGATTGTTGTCTTCGTTTGTTTTGAATTGCATATCGTATAACATTTTATACGCACCACATTCAATTTTTAATAAATCATCATGTGTACCAGTTTCTACGATTTGACCATCGTTAACAACAATGATTTTTGTTGCGTTACGAATTGTTGATAAACGGTGTGCAATAACAAATACTGTTTTGTCATGCATCAGGTTTTCAATCGCTTTTTGCACAACGGCTTCGGATTTATTGTCCAGGGCAGATGTTGCCTCGTCCAGAACCAAGATTGGTGCATTTTTCAAAAATGCACGTGCAATCGCAACACGTTGACGTTGACCCCCAGATAACATTATTCCACGTTCACCAATTTGTGTATCAATACCATCTTTTAATGTCTTTAAAAATTCATCCAGATACGCCAATTTTGTTGCACGCTCCAATTGTTCAGGGGTTGCATTTTCGTTGCCCAACATGATGTTTTCACGAATTGTTCCTTCGAATAAAAAGTTATCTTGGAAAACAACAGCGATATTTTGACGCAAAGATTTTAATGTAAAATCACGTATGTCAACGCCATCAACAGTTATCGACCCAGAATTTACATCATAAAAGCGTGGCAATAAATTAACCAATGTTGTTTTTCCACCCCCAGAATTACCAACTATGGCGATGGTTTCACCCTGATTCACAGTTAAATTTATATGCTTTAACACCGGAACATCTGGTAAATAATTAAACATAACATCATTAAATTTAATCTGTTTGTGTGTTTTTGGCATTTCGATTGCGTTTGGTCTGTCAACGATTTTTGGTTGTGAATCCATCAAATTAAAACATGCCTCAATCGCCCAGAAAGACATAATTACAGAACTGTAAGTATTACCAATGCTTTTCAATGGTTGATATAACATAATTAACGCAGTTAAAAATGATACAAAACCACCCGCGCTTAATTGGTGTGTCAAAATCAGGTGCGAACCAAACCACAATGCCAACGCAATTCCCACAGATAAAATTATGTGCATAACCGGTGTTAACCAGCGGGTCTTTTTGAACAATTTCATTTGGAAATTAAAATATCTGTTGATAACGTCACGATATCTGTTTTCTTGGTATGTTTCCAGATTGTATGAAATAATCGTTCTGTTCCCAGCATATGTTTCGTTGTATTTGGCGGTTAATTTTGCCAATACCCCCATCGCAGTCGCCATAACCGGTGAAATACGTTTCTTTAACGATGCCATCGGCAGAAAAGCAAACAACATTACCGCAGTTGTCACCAATGCCAATTGCCATGAATTTATAAACAAAACCACAATCAGAGATAAAGATGTAAAGAATTTTTGAACAAACGATTTCAAATTTGATAACAACCCAGCGCACGCAGAATCTGCGTTAGTATTGAATTTTACCAAAATATCCCCAGAATTTTTAGATGTAAAAAATTCTGTTTCAAATGTTAACATCTTTTTAAACAAATCGATTTTTAGGGCATTTGTAATCTTGCCACCAACCCATGTGTTCAGGTAATTTAATATGTACGTCAAAGTGCCCTGGATGACGGTAAAACCAATGATTAATATTGGGATATACCAACTGGCAGTCAATGTTTTTTCCACCATAACTGCATCTGTATATGGCTTAATCGCCCATGCAATTAATGCGTCCATTGAACCAACCGGAATTGCCAATAACAAAGTCATTAACGCCCGAAACCATACAGGTTTTATGTATGGCCACATGCGTTTGTAGTTTTTGACAAACATATTTTCTAGAACTTGCCTTTTCATCGCGGCAGATAATTTTTCCATTTTGCTTTACCTTTTCAAACCGTATCACAGGTTAGTAGATTTATAGCAAAAAGTCAATATTTCTTAGCAAAATGGGAATAAATGCCAAAACGAAAGTTGATTTTTTTTGTGGGATTTATGTGTTTTTTTGTGATTTTATCCTTGATTTTGAAATGATTTTCATACAAAATATCCCCGCAGAAATTAACACTTTTAACATATAAGGAGATACCATGGCAAATAAATGGGTTTATACATTTGGAAATGGTTCCGCCGAAGGTCGCGCCGATATGCGCAATCTGTTGGGGGGCAAAGGTGCCAATTTGGCAGAAATGAATTTGGTCGGGTTGCCTGTGCCGGCTGGGTTTACTGTGACGACAGAGGTTTGCACGTATTATTATGAAAATGGGCAAACATATCCATCTGATTTAATGGACCAGGTTCGCAGCGGTATCGCACATATTGAATCAATTATGGGTAAAAAATTCGCAGATAATGAAAATCCGTTGTTGGTGTCTGTTCGTTCGGGTGCACGTGTTTCAATGCCTGGGATGATGGATACCGTGTTGAATTTGGGTTTGAACGATGAAACAGTCAAAGCATTAGCGCGCGCGTCAAATAACGAAAGATTTGCATATGATTCTTATCGTCGTTTTATTATGATGTTTTCTGACGTGGTGTTGGGCGCAGATATTGATTTGTTCGAACATACACTGGAACGTATGAAGGAAGACAAAGGTTATAAAGTCGATACTGAATTGACCGCAGATGATTTAAAAGAATTGGTCGAAAAATTCAAAGAAATCGGTGTTAAAATCGGTAAAGTTTTCCCACAAGATCCATGGGAACAATTGAAATTGGGTATCGGGGCTGTGTTTGGTTCTTGGATGTCTAAAAAGGCGATTACTTATCGTAAATTAAATAATATTCCAGGCGATTGGGGAACCGCTGTGAATGTCCAGGCGATGGTGTTTGGTAATTCTGGTGATGATTCTGCAACCGGTGTGTGCTTTTCACGTGATCCGGCAACTGGTGAAAATAAATTCTATGGCGAATATTTGATTAATGCCCAGGGTGAAGACGTGGTGGCGGGTATTCGTACGCCTCAGCCAATGGCAAAAGATAATTCTGGTCGTTTGTCTTTGGAAGAAGCCATGCCAGAAGTTTACAAAGAATTGGTCGATGTTCGTAATAAATTGGAACAACACTATAAAGATATGCAGGATATGGAATTCACAATTGAACATAAAAAATTGTGGATGTTGCAATGCCGTAATGGTAAAAGAACTGCGGCGGCGGCGGTCCGTATGGCTGTGGAAATGGTGAACGAAGGACTGTTGACCAAAGAAGAAGCAATTTTGCGCGTTGGCGCCGATCAATTAAATCATTTGTTGCACCCAATGTTGGATCCTAAGGCAGAAAAGAAAGTTATTGCCACCGGTTTGCCTGCATCCCCAGGTGCCGCAGTTGGTCAGGCCGTATTTAATGCCGAAGACGCTGAAAAATGGCACGCAGAAGGCAAAAAGGTTATGTTAATCCGCGTTGAAACATCACCAGAAGATATTGCCGGTATGAACGCAGCCCAGGGTGTTATTACTGCACGTGGTGGTATGACATCACACGCAGCAGTGGTCGCACGTGGTATGGGAACACCATGTGTTTCTGGGTCACCTGATATCAAAATTGATTATGAATCAAAAACAATGAAAACAACATCTGGCGTTGTTATCCACGAAGGTGATTGGGTTTCTATTGATGGTGCCAAGGGTCAAATTATCGAAGGTAAAATCCCAACTGTGTCTGTGGAAATGACTGGTAATTTTGGAACATTGATGCAATGGGTCGATGAAATCAAAGTATTGGCGGTCAAGGCAAATGCTGAAACACCAAAAGATGCAAAACAGGCACGTGATTTCGGCGCAGAAGGTATCGGTTTGGCACGTACAGAACACATGTTCTTTGACCCATCCCGTATTCAAGATATGCGCGAAATGATTTTGGCTGATGATGAAGCGGGCAGACGTGCTGCGCTGGATAAATTATTGCCATATCAACGTGCGGACTTTATCGAATTGTTCAAAATTATGGATGGTTTGCCAGTGACAATTCGCTTGATTGATCCACCACTACACGAATTTTTACCACATACAGAAGCAGATATGATTGAATTGGCAAAACATATCGGTAAAGATTTGGAATTTGTGAAATCAAGATCCGAAGCGTTAAAAGAACAAAATCCAATGTTGGGTCATCGTGGTTGTCGTTTGGCGATTACGTATCCTGAAATTTGCGAAATGCAAACACGCGCGATTTTGTCTGCAGCAATCGAATGCAAGAAAATGGGTGTTCATGTTCATCCTGAAATCGAAGTGCCTTTGGTTGGTTCCAAGAAAGAAGTCGATATCGTTAAATCTGTTATCGATGCAACCGCAACTGCATTATTTGCAGAAACAGGCGACAGTGTCGAATATCACGTTGGTTCAATGATTGAATTGCCACGTGCGGCGGTTTTGGCGAACGAAATTGCCGAATCTTGCGAATTCTTTGAATTTGGAACAAACGATTTGACACAAACAACATTGGGGATGAGCCGTGACGATACCGGTAAAATATTGGACGAATATCGTGCACGTGGCGTATATGTCGCAGACCCATTTGCATCTGTGGATCAATTGGGTGTTGGTTTGTTAATCAAAGACGCGGTCGCAAAGGCACGTGCAACCAAGGGTAATAATATCCATTTGGGTGTGTGTGGTGAACACGGTGGCGATCCAGATTCTATTGAATTCTTCCATCAATGTGGATTTGATTCTGTATCGTGCAGTCCGTTCCGCGTGCCAATCGCACGTTTGGCGGCGGCACAGGCGGCGGTCAAACACCCACGCAAAAAATAATATTTTTGCATAAAAAATTAAACCGCCAGAAATGGCGGTTTTTTATTTTTTCACTTTTTTTAACATATGAAATTTGTTATAATATTTGGAATAAAAAACAGAGAGAATAATGGACAAATTCTTTAATCTTGACAAAACGGCTGAAACCCGCAGAAACCTACACACACACACACACACACACACACACACACACACACACACAGGTAGTTTCCTAAAAACAATTTTCCTGATATTTATGTTATGTCCTGTATCTGTATTTGCAACGGATGTGTCTGGTGGTGAAATGTGTGATACAGATGTGTTGAATACCGATACCGGTCCAGTTAATTTACGTGCTGAATTTGAACCAGAGGTAATAAATTTAAAATGGTATGATGGCGATAATCAAATAACAGTGCCCACCACATCAAATTCTTGCACATACGATACACCAATAAATTTACCAACTGACCCAGTTAAACCAGGATACAAATTCAAGGGGTGGAAAGTTGTACCTCCGTTTGATTTAGCTGAATTAAATATTGCAACTAATGGGATACACCGGTATGCCAAAACAATAGATTCGTGTATATATGATGGTTCAGGAACAAATTGTGATACTAGATTTTCAGATTTAAATGCCAATGAATGGAAAACAGAATTTGATTATGGTAATATTTATGGTGTCTTTAGATGTAGTTCGGATTATGGTGTGTTAGGAACAGCATCTTCTCCAACAGATGATAACGGGGTGTATTGTTGGTGTAAAGCAACTGGCTATAAACCAGATACAACAGATGTTTTATATAAATCTATTAACTACGATTCAGACATATTTTATTATTGTCAGTCACAAGTAGAAAATAACATAAACACTTGTGTTAATCTTTGTCCTTATGTCTGTGCATATTATACACAAGTAAACATGACTTTTCGACAGGCATTATTTGGACAATCGAATTAAAAATGTTCGTTGTGTGAATTTTAACACCGGTTCGTCCGGTGTTTTTTTACCCCCCTCCCGGTCTACGACCGTACTCCCCCCATTGGGGGAGAATTAAAAGTTTGTTTTTTTATGTGGGATACCGTTCCTACGGACATATAATTGGTGTTGGGGTATAATGTGCGTGTCTGAAAGACAAGAACCATTAAACACATAAGGAGAAAAAAATGGGCGCATTTACACACTATGTTTTAAAACCTTTGTCCTTGGTCGGGGCATTAAACTGGGGATTGGTCGGATTTTTTAAATTCGATTTAGTTGCCTGGATTTTTGGTCCAATGACTATTTTATCGCGTTTCGTTTATGCCGTAATCGGTGTCGCCGCGTTAATATGGTTGTTTTTGTGGATTTTTGGCGATAAACCAACGTGCGAATATGAACACAGAGGGCGTAATTAATAAATTTTTTCGATTTACCCCCCTAAGCGGGGGTTTTTTTGACAAATTTTTTCTGTTTTTTGTGGTGTGTTTTATAAAAATTCCTTTATTCAATAAGATATACTAAAAATCAATATCTTGATTCGAATCGTAATCTTTTTATCTATATTTTGATTTTTTTATGTTTTTCGAATCGTTTTTTTAATCGGTTTTTTGTAAAATTTATACAAAAAATTGTTTGGGTGTAGATTTTGCCCCGAATCGGTATTATGAAAACCGTCCCAAATGCCCGAAAAATATGGCTTTTAAAAAAGCAAGAGAAAAAATGAAAAAATTATATTTTTTTATAATGAGTTTTATTTATAAATACTGTATATTGTGCCTAACAGGGATCGAGAGACACAATATATAGTATTTTTGTCAAATTAAGGGGATAGATATGGTGAACAATTCAAACGAAATTAAAATCCAGGTTGTATCGACACTGACGTGTGCATTGGATTCTATCAAGAAACGTTCTGGTGAGATTGTGCCTTTTGATGCTAAAAAGATTTTTGATGCGATTAAAAGCGCGGTTGCTGTGACAACTGAGATTTCTGATGCAGATATTGTGAAAATTACTCAGGATGTTTTGAAGCGTTTGGAAAAAAAGTATGCTGATTCGATTCCTGATGTTGAAAATATCCAAGATGTTGTTGTTCAAACATTGATGGATGCGCATGCGTATAAAACTGCGGAATCTTATATAATCTATCGCCAAAAACGTGCAGAAACACGTAATTCTTTGGTTGATGCGGTCTCTGTTATCGGTGATTATGTAAGCGAGGCCGATTGGCGCGTCAAAGAAAACGCAAATATTGGTTATTCTATTGGTGGTTTGATTTTGCGTTCTTCTGAACGTATGACGGCAGAATATTGGTTCAGTGTTTATCCCAAAGAAATTGGTGATGCACACAGATCTGCGGCTTTCCATATTCATGATTTGGGCTGGTTGACCGGTTATTGTGCGGGTTGGTCTTTGCGTGAATTGTTATACGAAGGATTTAATGGTGTGCCGGGATATTTACAATGCGAACCGGCAAAACATATGGCTACTGCGGTGTCGCATATGGTGAATTTTTTGGGGACACTGCAAAATGAATTTGCCGGTGCCCAGGCATTTTCCAGTGTAGATACTTATTTGGCACCGTATGTTCGTTTGGATAATTTATCTTATGCAGATGTGAAAAATTCTATGCAGACGTTGGTGTTTAATTGTTCTGTGCCGTGTCGTTGGGGAACACAGACACCGTTTATTAATTTTACTTTCGATTGGACTTGTCCAAAAGATTTGCGTAATCAACGCCCGTTCGTTGGTAAAAAGATGGTTGATTTCACATATGGTGATTTACAACCTGAAATGGATATGATTAACAAAGCGTTTATTGAGGTTATGACCGAAGGTGATGCATTGGGTCGTCCGTTCACTTTCCCAATTCCAACATACAATATTACTGATGATTTTCCATGGGATCATCCAAATGTTAAACCATTGTTTGCGTTGGCGGCAAAATATGGAATTCCAAATTTCCAAAATTTCTTGAATTCTGATTTGAATCCAACCGATGTGCGTTCAATGTGTTGCAGATTGCGTTTGGATGTGCGTGAATTGTTGAAACGTGGTGGTGGATTGTTCGGATCTGCAGAAAAAACAGGTTCTATTGGTGTGGTGACAATTAATCTGGCACGTTTGGGATATAAACACAAAGGCGACCGCGAAGGTTTATTACGTGAATTAAAATATTTATTGGATTTAGCACGTGATTCTTTGGAAATTAAACGTAAGATTATTTCTAAGAATTTGGAACGTGGTTTGTATCCGTTTACTAAACGTTATCTGGGTAATTGGAATCATCATTTTTCAACCATTGGTGTTAATGGTGCAAATGAAATGGTTATGAATTTCACAAACGGAACAGATAACATCGCAACAGTTTTTGGTAAAAATCTGGTGTTGGAAGTAATGGATTTTATCAGAACTAATTTGGCAGATTATCAGGAAAAAACCGGAAATCTGTATAATCTGGAGGCAACACCAGCCGAAGGATGCGCGTATCGTTTTGCAAAAACAGATAAAAAAGAATTTCCAGATATTTTGACCGCTGGAACACCTGATGCGCCGTATTATACAAATTCTACGCAATTGCCGGTGTATTTCACAGATGACCCATTTGTTGCACTGGAACACCAGGAAGAATTACAACGCAAATATACTGGTGGAACAATGTTGCATTTGTATATGGGTGAACCTGTATCCAGTGGTGAAGCCGCAGAAAAAATCGTTCGGACAATCTTTGAAAATTACAAGGTGCCATATATGACATTAACACCAACATTTTCAATTTGTCCAAAACATGGCTATTTACCGGGTCGTCATGAATTTTGCCCGAAATGTGATGCAGAAATTGCTGCGAATAATAATGATTGTAAATGCAAATGTGATGACCACGAATAACAATAAAATAACAAACAACAAAGAAGAGAAAGGAGAAAACTATGAACCCACAAACACAAAGAACACCATGCGAAACATTTTCACGCTCGATGGGATATATTAGACCTGTGAAAAACTTTAATACTGGTAAATATGCAGAATTTTGCGAAAGAAAAACTTTTACAGAGGCCAATTCTTTAACCGCAGGCGCGCGTCATATTGAATTGATGAAAAAGGCCGCATAAAAAAACAGGTCGTTTTTTATGAAACAAATACAAATTGGCGGCTTGGTTTCCTTTACAACGATTGATTTTCCTGGGAAATTGGCCGCCGTGTTGTTTTTAAAAGGGTGTCCGTTCCGTTGTGCGTATTGTTCTAATTCGCACCTGATTGCTGTGGAAGAGGGTGAATATGACCCTGATAAAGTTTTCGATTGGTTAAAGCAACGTGTTGGAAAATTAGAGGGTGTCGTTTTTTCTGGTGGCGAAGCATTAATGCAATCGGATGCAGCAATTGATTATATGCAACGTGTTCATGATTTAGGTTTTGCAATCGGGCTGCATACAAATGGATTTTATCCAGATTTGTTAAAACGTGTGGTCGATATCGTTGATTGGATTGGTTTGGATTTCAAGGCAACACGTGAAAAGTATTTGGATTTAACCGGTATAGATATTGCATATAATCGTATGATTGAATCGTTGAAATTTTGGGTGTCAACTGGTCGCGGATTGGAAGTTCGTACCACTTGTGATCCACGTTTCGTTAGCAAAAATGATTTGTTGGAAATTGCAGAAATATCATCAGGGTTAGGTGTGAAAAATTTTGCTGTGCAGAAATATACACCATATCATGAAGAAGAGGCAAAACTAACAACATCTGCGGACAGAGAACAATTTTTTAATGATGATGAATTAAAAAATCGTATTGAATCATTGTTTGAATCTGTCGTTTGGCGGAATTAGTTTCTTTGTATCATGTTATCAAGAAAAAAATTGTTAATAACGTATATATTATCGTGTTTGTGTTTTTGCGCAAACGCGTATGCACGTTATTTACATTTTGGTAATAATAATATCGAATTATTTGAAAATTGCACCACAGAACATAAATTAAATGTGTCCTTTGGAAATGAATTGTGGTGTGCGCCTTTGACAACAACATGGGCAGATAATTCGTTGCATGTCACGTTTAACGGAACAACATATACTACATGTGGTACGTCATGTAATGGGACAACCCCAGAAGATGAAGTGCCAGAAATTCCACCAGAACCTGTTGTTATCGAAGATGAAAATTGCGAATGGTCACAAACAAATTCAAATGCATATTTGTTGTCTGATGGAAATCAATATTTTGATACCAAGGTTGGTGTTAATTCTTTGGTTAATATTGATGTGACTGCCGAGATTGTAAATGGTGTCAGTGCGCCATTGGTTGGAACTGTTGGAACCGGTTGTTGGTACGAAATATATATTGATGATGCAGGTGTTATGCAATATCGTATCGGAACATCACAATATGGTAAATCGATAGACGATGTGACGATGACAGGAAAGCATGAATGGCGGACTGTAAATTCAAATGGCGCAGGGACTAAAAAAGATTTATATCAGGACGAAACAAAGGTTTCGTATATAAATTCATATAGATGTAATTCTGATTCAAATACGATATTAGTGTTTAAGACCGGGATTGCACCAAATCTAAATGTTGCACAAAATGGTGGTATGAAATTATATAAGATAAAAGTGACTGATACAAAAAGTAAGTTATTACACGAATATCAACCGGTGGCAAAGGGAACGAATATTTGCGGATATATTACACCACAAAATGGTATGTGGGATACTGTGACGAAAAAATTCTATCTGGCGGGTGGTTCTGGTGTGATGAGATATGGTGTTGATGAATAATTTATATAATTTTTTTATTGTCGGATATTGGCAATATGTTTTACAATTATTATTGCAAGGAAAGGAGTAGTGCGTTATAACATTGTGTTTTTAACGGTTGTTTTGTCGTCTGTGCATGCATTTGTGTATGCGCGTGTTTTGCGTATTGATAATACAACGGTTGAATTATTTGAAAATTGCACCACAGAACATAAATTAAATGTGTCCTTTGGAAATGAATTGTGGTGTGCGCCTTTGACAACAACATGGGCAGATAATTCGTTGCATGTCACGTTTAACGGAACAACATATACTACATGTGGTACGTCATGTAATGGGACAACCCCAGAAGATGAAGTGCCAGAAATTCCACCAGAACCTGTTGTTATCGAAGATGAAAATTGCGAATGGTCACAAACAAATTCAAATGCATATTTGTTGTCTGATGGAAATCAATATTTTGATACGGGGGTTGGTGTCGATTCATCACATAATGTCGAATTAACTGCCGATATAATTAATGGTGTTAGTGCCCCGTTGATGGGAACGGTAAATTCAAATTGTTTTTATGATGTCACAATAAATAATTCGGGTATAATATATTTCAGAATCGGAACAGTAACATCGTCTGCAAACTTAAAGTCCGAATATAATAATCCTGTGGGTAAGCACACATATTTAGTTCAAAATCAAAGTGGTTCAAAGAATAAAACAATATATGTTGATGAGGTAAGGGCTGGAAATAAGACATTGCGGACAGACACAATGTGCGAAGCAAATGATACGATACATATATTCAAAAATAGCCATATTCCCAGTGTGAATTCTAATTTGGCAAACAGTGGTGGAATGAAGGTGTATTCTATAAAACTGTGGAATTCTTCTGGAAAATTATTGCACGAATATCAACCGGTGGCAAAGGGAACGAATATTTGCGGATATGTCGCACCACAAAACGGTATGTGGGATACAGTGACGAAAAAATTCTATCTGGCGGGTGGTTCTGGTGTGATGAGATATGGTGTTGATGAATAGTTATTATACAATACTTGACAATTTTTGTTTTTTGTGTTATACTATCAGTATAGTAATCAACCAAAGGACTATGGCATGAAAAATGAAAATAATGTTCAAAGATATATGGAACAAGATAAAATTTGCAAAGAACAGATTGCGATTATTGAACCGTTTTTGAAAAAGTTTAGCGAAGAACATGATGCAGGAACCCGTTTTTACAGTGATATAACTGTATTGTGCGGTCCAATGCCATTTTTTGGAACAGGTTGGTTTTATAATACAGATGAAGGCAAAGAAGTGAACAAACGTTTTCGTCAAAACAAGGCATCTATATATGTTATTAAATGGGCTGGTGCTGCGTTTGTGATTGATTACGAGATAACTGGCAAATACATAAATCATATACATGTTGGTGATTATATAAGCGCAATAAAAAATACATTTATGGTGTATGAAGGTAAAAAATATCCTGTGCCATTAAATATCGCAGTTGCAGTTAAAAAATTATATGATGCACAAGAATATCGTAGTGCTATTTATGGGGCGCATCGTAATGAAATAAATCGCGCCAGAATAGGGGAGATGAAACAACAAATTGTGCGATAATATCAATCAATTTATAACCGCGGTTCGATTCCGAGAACCACAACCATAGTTTCAAAACTTGCCCATCGGGGCAAGTTTTCTTTTATTTTATAATACTTTCACCGAGTTCGAAAGTTTGGTTTTTGGGAAATGGTGAAATTTTTGCATTTTCGAACTAACACTAAATCGTCAATAGTGTTTTTGTGAATGCCAGTAAAAAAACACCGGCTTTATCCGGTGTTTCAATTTGTACTTTTGCATAGCTGTATTATTTGCCAATGCCGTTATTGCACATACCATATAACCAAACGCCCATATTGAATTCTTTACCACCAATCATATTTGCAGGCAATTTCATATAAGTTTTGTCTTTCAAAACCTTCAATGCTGGTTCAAGGCTGCCGCGGAAAATTACCAAGGATACTTGTTTGATGCTAGCCTTTGGATTTGCCTTGGCAAATTCGTATACCGCATTAAATATTGCTTGAGCAGATTGTTCTTGGGTTAAGTTTCCAATGATTCCTGTGCCAAGTTCTGGTGTGGCAACATGCTGAAGTTTTTGACCGTTTGCTGATACCAATGTGCTGAAAATCGCCTTTACAACAGCAACCGGCTGTTCTTTTTTGTCCGCACCGGCAGTCGCAACATGTGCTAATTTTACACCTGGTTTACCAGATTCTGTAATCATCATATCGCCAAACTTAAATGGTTTTTTCTGTGCCGCTTTGTCATATGCATCCAAACCTGCGATCATACCAGCAGCCTCTATTGCATAGCCAACACCACCATATGATGCACAACTATCAAATTGTGGAACAACGATACAATCAGCCTTTTCGGTAGCAATATTACCATTTTTTACCACAATGTCTATATTTTCAATTTTATTCACTTTATACTCCTAAATACGGTTGCTTGATTTTTATGCATGATTTTTTGTTTGTCAAGAATAATGTTAAAGAATTTTTATTTAATTTTCCATGTTAAAAATTCAATCAAATTCTATCTTAAAACATCTTTCAACTTATCAATCTCTCGTCCAATTTCTAACAATTCGGCTTGCGAATTGCAACCGTATGTGCTGCAATTTAGTTTGAATATTGAAAGCAAAAATAGTTGACAAATATAAAAAAATGTAATAATGTCATTAGCATAAATGTAAAAGGATTTCTTATGAAAGAAACACAAATATTATATGGTTTAGATAAACTAATGAAGATGAGAGATGATTTGTATCTTGGTGCTTCGGATATAAAATGGACAGATTATAATCTGTGGAAATCTGGAATTTATTCAATTAGTTTTTCGCCTTGGTTTTCTGGTACGTCCTATACCGTTAAACAAAACAGTACGCCAATTGTGCAAAAATATGGTATGGACAACCAATCTGAATTAGGTCAAATAGTGTCAATTTTGAATAATTATTTCATTACAGAAAAGGCGCGAATTGCCCAAGATTATGATGCCATTTTATCCGAATTAAGTTTCAAATTAAAACAAGATTATCTGTATGTTCCATCGGAATTGAAACAGGAAGTTAAATCATTATTTGTGGCTTTTCCAATCAATCAAAATGGTGAAAAGCCAAAGCATAAAAAATTTGTACCCTATGATGAACAAATACCAAATTATAAATTTGAAATGGTTGCATATATCTGTTTTGCCAGTTTGTTATACGGATTGACAGAATATATAGTTAAAGATAAAAGTTTCTTAGAAAGATACAGTGAAAAATATCAGGATGTTGCATCTTTGTTACAAAAAGATGTTAAATCTGTTCAGGCAGCTATCGTTCCTGCATTGAACAAGCCAAATTTCCAAAAAGATGAAAAACACACACAACAGGTTCATACTCTAAAGAAAATGTTTGCTCGTTATGCGTATGATTCAAAAATGCTTGCTGATATAGATAATGCTGCACAGTTGAATAGTCGTTTTGTAGATGGCGCAACCAGGTTTTTTGACACTTCTTTGCCTGCATACGATAAATTGGTAGAGTTTGCAAGATGGATGCGTGAGTGGCGTAAAATGCATACAGCATCTGGTAAATACATAATGTTGCCAGCTGCAGAATTGTTAAGTAATGCATTGGGGACGGATGTGCAACCAAAGGCAGATGATATTAAAAAATATGCCAGCATAGCCGACTATGTCAAACAACGTGCCAAATTTGTAAGCCAATGCAAGACGTTATAGTATTGTTGTATCATCAATCTCTTGCCCAATTTCTAACAATTCGGCTTGCGAATTGCACAGATGGCACAGGCAGAAATAAAAATAACACCCAAACGGGTGTTATTTTTATATTGTTGATACGCGCAATTTTTTTAATTTCACACGCTTTGCGTGTTCAATAACAAAAATTGGCGGGCTCTGGTCAGAATGTATATTCCCACTCACGTTGTTCGTGGGTCCCTTTCACTCCGCTACGCTGCGTTCCGAACCGCGGTTCGATTCCGAGAACCACAGGCAGAAATAAAAATAACACCCAAACGGGTGTTATTTTTATTTCTGGTGGCTCTGGTCGGAATCGAACCGACACTCATTGCTGAACTTGATTTTGAGTCAAGCGCGTCTACCAGTTCCGCCACAGAGCCAGAACGTATCAGCAACTGCATATTATTTTGCAGCCGCCTTTTTAGATTCAACCTTTTTTACCAAACGTGCACTGCGTGTTGGTTTGTGAACCGGTTTTTTCGCAGGTGCAGCCGTTTTTCCGTTCTTTTTTTCAATAGCGCGCTTAATCGCCGCCATATCTGGTGTCAAACGGGATACAGGTTTCGCCATTACATAGGCATCCAATCCACCATGTTTTGTTAACGTGCGCAATCCTGCCGTTGAAATACGCAGAGAAAAATCACGTCCCAAAATATCACTGTGGAATGATAATTTTTGCAAATTTGGCAAGAATGTACGTTTTGTATGACGCATAGAATGCGATACGTTCATCCCAACCGTTGTCTTTTTTCCAGTTACTTTACATACACGTGGCATATTAAATCCTTTTATTACTGGGCAATAATTTATAATAAATTTTGTCAAAAGTCAAGTAATGTTTTTATTTTTTGGTATCATTTTATTATATGTGCCGGTGAAATTAGGTCTGCAACCGTTTTTACAGGGGTAAAAGTTGTCCCAGGAACCGCCACAAATATCGTGTTCCAGTTGGACATTGCACCGTTCCATAATCCTGGTTTTTCCATCGCGCGCAACATAATACCGTTCTGTGATTTTTCAGATATAAATCCTGTGTTTGCATCAATGTATTGTGTTAAGTCAAATTTTTTGTTTTGAAAATCGCGGACACCACATACTAAATCCACAGGATTAAAATATTCGGCTGTGTTCATAATGCCTTTGGATTCAGGGGCAATTTGGCTGGATTCGACAATTTGTAAATTTATTGTGTCGTTAACACCGTGTGTCCAAAATGGTCCACCGCCAGGTGCGCCAGTATTTTTTACCATGCCACATACACGAACAGGCCGGTTGAGTATTTGTCTGTATTCAGATAAAGATAATTTTTGTTTTAATTTTATTCCCAGATTATTTGTGATGAATTTATGTATTTGTTCTGGGGCTGCATTGTTTGAATCTATGTCGCATATAAATTGGAATATTTGTTTTTGTGTCGATATTAAAATGCCTGCCAATATTTTTTTATATTTTATTGTGTCATCACGTAATTCGTCAGTTGTCACATTATCTATGTTTTTTATAAATATCAAATCGGCATCTATGTCATTTAAATTTTCAATTAATGCCCCATGTCCCGCAGGTCTGAATAACAGCGAACCATCGTGATTTCTGAACGGTGTGTTGTCCATATTAACAGCGATAGTATCCGTTGATGGTTTTTGTTCAGACATTTCAATATGGTATTTTAAATTATATTTTTTTTCATATTCTGGGATTAAAGTATCAAGTAATTTTTGAAAAGAATTTTTATGTTCATGTGATACTGTGAAATGAATATATGCATTATCGCCAGATGTTGCGTATTGTGCGGATTCTGTTAAGTGTTCTGCGACAGGTGTTTTTGCGCCATCTGGATATTTATGAAATAAAATTAAACCCTTTGGCGTATTACCATAGTTTAAATCGCAATTCGTTAACAAATTTTTTACAATATCCATATCTGAAAATTTTTCTGGCAAATATTTTTTTAATTCATCCCAGAACGCAAATTTTTTAATATTTTCAATGGTTGTTTGTGTTGTTTTGTTCATATTCCCTGTGTTCATGTATTCAAATAAATCTTTGAACATACGGGTAGCAGCCCCAGATGCAGGAACAAATTTAACGATTTTATGTGTTTTTGAATAATTATCATATTCGTGTATTATTTTATCAGAATCTGTATCATCGACAATTACAATACCGTCATTTTGAATTGCAGGTTTTACAATATTCATAAATGGAAATCCATTTTTGAAATCCGATAATTGTTTGTTAATTGCATCAATTGTTAAACCATGGGATTTAATTTGCTGTATATCAGAATCAGAAAAAATCATTGGGTAATCCTTTGTATATTTTCAGTATATCAAAAATATAAAATATGCAAAATATTTTTATTGTTGGGTTTTTTGTCCGATGGCTTGAAATTTTGAAATGTGTGACTATATATCATAGCAACAAGAGGTATTAAAATGAATCCAGAAGAAATGCAAGAAACGCCGCAACAGGCGATTGAAAAATACACTACCGATTTTACTAAATTGGCAGCGGATGGAAAATTAGATCCTGTGATTGGACGTGAAGATGAAGTGCGTCGGACAATCCAGGTTTTATCACGTCGTACAAAAAATAACCCTGTGTTGATTGGAAATCCTGGGGTTGGTAAGACGGCGATTGTTGAAGGTTTGGCACAACGAATTGTTTCCGGTGATATGCCAGAAAATTTATTAAATAAAAAATTGTTGTCTTTGGATATGGGGGCATTGATGGCTGGCGCGATGTTCCGCGGTCAATTCGAAGGCAGATTGAAAGCAATTTTGAAAGCAGTCAAAGATGCCAATGGTGAAATAATTTTATTTATTGATGAATTACATACCATGGTTGGTGCCGGCAAAGGCGAAGGTTCTATGGATGCGGGGAATTTATTAAAACCAATGTTGGCGCGTGGCGAATTGCATTGTGTTGGTGCAACCACATTAGATGAATATCGTCAATATATTGAAAAAGATCCTGCGCTGGCACGTCGTTTCCAGCCGGTTTATGTTGATGAACCAACTGTTGATGATACAATTTCAATATTGCGTGGATTAAAAGATAAATACGAAGGACACCATGGTGTGCGTATTGCTGATTCTGCGTTGGTGGCGGCGGTAAAATTGTCTAATCGTTATATCACAGATAGATTTTTACCAGATAAAGCCATTGATTTGATTGATGAAGCCGCTGCGCGTGTGCGTATTG
The DNA here is from genome assembly GCA_946613885.1 of uncultured Pseudomonadota bacterium. GTDB lineage: Bacteria > Pseudomonadota > Alphaproteobacteria > Rs-D84 > Rs-D84 > Enterousia. The sequence continues at coordinate 3,346 of CAMOGA010000001.1, read as the reverse complement.
AAATTGCGTCTAAGCCAGAAAAGTTGGATGAATTGGACAGACATTTAATGCAGTTGAAAATTGAACAACAGGCATTGAAAAAAGAAAAAGATGCGGAATCAAAAAAACGTTTGGAAGATTTGGAAAAATTGATTGCGAAAATGCAAATTGAATCTGACGAAATGACACGTGCATGGCAAGATGAACAAAAAAAGATGAAGGGTTTATCTGATGCGATGGCTGCGTTGGATGCTGCACGTGCAGAGGTTGCAATTGCAATGCGAAATGGTGATTATGAAAAAGCATCAGCATTGCAATATGGAAAAATCCCAGAATTGGAAGAAGAAATCAAAAAACAAAATACTGAATCCAAAGAATATAAAACTGTATTGCCAGAACATATCGCGGCAGTTGTTTCAAAATGGACAGGTGTTCCCGCAGACAGATTATCTGTTGAAGAACAATCAAAATTATTAAACATCGAAGATGAATTACGTAAACGTGTCGTCGGTCAAGACCATGCGTTAACCGTTGTTGCGCGTGCAATACGTCGTTCGCGCGCGGGATTGTCAGACCCACGCAGACCGTCTGGATCTTTTATGTTTTTGGGGCCAACCGGTGTTGGTAAAACAGAAGTTGCCAAAGCATTGGCAGAATATTTGTTTAATGATGATACAGCGATGACGCGTATTGATATGTCTGAATATATGGAACCACATTCTGTGGCACGTTTGATTGGTGCGCCTCCAGGATACGTTGGTTATGAACAGGGTGGGGAATTAACAGAATCTGTTCGCCGCAGACCATATCAGGTATTATTGTTTGATGAAATTGAAAAGGCAAATCCTGATGTGTTCAATGTCTTTTTACAGATATTGGACGATGGTCGTTTGACAGACGGTCAGGGACGTATTGTTAATTTCACGAATACTATCATTATAATGACCAGCAACCTGCCAAATATGGACGCGGTTAAAAAACAATTCAGACCTGAATTTATAAATCGAATTGATGAAATAGTGTTCTTTAATTCGCTGGGCAAAGATGTAATGGCGGATATCGTTAAAATCCAATTACGCATTTTGGAAAAAAGATTGGCAGACCGTCAAATGTCTTTGCGTGTGACCGACAAAGCAATTCAGTGGTTGGCAGATAATGGTTATGACGGTGTGTTTGGTGCACGTCCGTTAAAACGTTTAATCACAACAGCGGTCGAAGATAAAATTGCAGATTTGATTTTATCTGGCGCTGTGGGTGAGGGCTCAACCATTAACGTTGATGTTCATGGCAAAGAATTATTGATACAATAAAAAATGGGACAACGTCCCATTTTTTATTTGTTTTTTTGTCGTTTAAATAAATTCATAAATTTCATTTTTATATTTTGATATTTATTTTGTATCTGTTGTTGTTGCGGTTTTTGTATTTGTGGTTTTTTCACTGGTTTATGTGGTTGTATTTGTGGGTGTGGAATATGTTTTTTATCACAAATAATACATGCTAAATCGGCAAAAGTTTGTATTGAATCTATTTCTGGTTCAGATATATTTATTCCAAAAGTTTGTTCGGTTCTTATAACTATTTCAATCATGCTTAAAGAATCGAATTGTAAATCATAGTAAAGGTTAGTGTCGTTTGTAATCTTTAATTCTGTATCACCAACGTATGTTGCAATGATATCTTTTAATTTATCCTGAATTTGTTCGTATGTCATGATGATTTTCCTTTTTTTGATATGCGTTTATGATATCAAAAATAGTCATAAAAAGTCAATGTGTTGCAATACAACAATAAATAACTTTTCTGCTTTTTTCGGTATGCAAAATATGATATAATACCGGGGTAAGGAAGGGAAAACAAATGGACAAAAATCGCAGAGTTGACAAATCGGCTGAAGCCCGCAGAACTCTACACACACACACACACACACACACACAGATAGTTTACCTGTAAACAAAAAAACAAACCGGAACGGTTTGTTAATAACCCCAATATTTACAAAATTAACAATATTCCACCGTGAACAAGGTGTGGAAACATTACCCGCAATAGAACAGAATAAATTCCCCGCCTGGGGCGGGGGGGACCGCGAAGCGGTGGGGAGGGTGGCAAGAACAGGGGTTGTTGTTGCGATACCCCCCTCCCGGTCTATGACCGTACTCCCCCGGTGGGGGAGAATCCCCGCAACGCTTGAGAACAAATTCGCCCCCACCGGGGGGCGGGGCCACGAAGTGGCGCGGGGGGTATAACGGCAGGGCGGTAAGAGAATTAAAAACAAAGAAATAACACAACAAAAACAAACAAACCAAAACAAAAAGGAAGGGAAAAATGAAAAGAATATTACTAACATCGGGGATGGTATTATGTGTATCAATCCCGACATACGCAACAGGCAGTGGTTTTACACAAAGTGAATCCACAGCAACCGGCAACGCATTAACAGTATCAAACGCATGTGTGGAACCCCGATTGGGCGTGTACGAGGGTCCAACGACATTAAACGCAGTATGGAATCCAAACACAATAAATATCACATGGGACGATAACGGTGCAACGACAGCACACACAGGCGGAGATACATCATGCGTATATGATAATTCAGTGACATTACCAACCCCACCACAAAGGATAGGATTTATATTCCGTGGTTGGGGTGTAGGAACATCTGGGTTTGATTTAAGCACATTGGATGCGAGTATTGAAGGAACAAGTTATGGATATGTTAATGCTGACGGCAGTGGCACATTATACCCTGCCGTATATGGATTAACAACATCAGATTTAGGCAAATGGGGTACATTATTCCCACATGGAAAAGTAATAGGAGAATCATTATGCAGCAGTACGAGCGGAACATTTGCACAATCAGGTACCCCGGATGAAAGTGGCACCGGTAATACAAGATATTGTTGGTGTAAAGCGACCAGATATGTGTCTGGTGATACAAACGAAAGTACATTAACAGGCAATGTCCAACCGGTTTCGTCTGCGTCCTGGGTTTTCGGCAACGACTACGGGTCGTCCGGCAATTGTGCGAGCAATTGCGCGAGCGCCTGTGGGAAGGCCGTCCGTGTCCGCGCCGTATTCCGCGCCCCGGTGTTCGGTGTGTCGGGCAATTAATACAACGCGTTATTACAATTTTAACACCGGTTCGTCCGGTGTTTTTTTTACCCCCCTCCGGCTGCGCCACTCCCCCGGTGGGGGAGAATACCCCCCTCGGCGCGATGCGCCACTCCCCCGGTGGGGGAGAATTATTCACTTGAATATTTTTCTTCTTGCGTTTGATGATTGTTTTTTGCTAAATTTTTCGCGTAGTTAAAAAAGGAAATAAAATGAATATGACATTGGATTCTTTGATTGTAAAACT